>NZ_CP088149.1:2949583-3255000 GCF_002845275.2 Pseudomonas sp. S06B 330
CTTGGCGCACTGGAAGCCGCACTCGACAAGGCAGTGCTGTATGCCAATGAGCGCGAGCAGTTTGGCAAGCCGATTGGCAAGCAGCAGGTACTGCAGCAATACCTTGCGCAGATTGCCGGCGCCACCGGTGCCGCGCGCATGGCGGTGCAGGTCGCCTTGCGCAGCGCGAGCGAGGTGTTTGCTGGCACCTGCGACGGCCCAAGCCCGTTGGCATTCGACATCGCGGCGGCCAAGGTGTGTGCCGGCGAAGCCGCGACGCTGGCTGCGTCGGTGGCGCATCAGGTGCATGGCGCGATTGGCTTTACCCATGAACATACCCTGCATTTTGCCACGCGACGCCTGTGGTCCTGGCGTGACGAGTTCGGCAGTGATGCGCATTGGGCCAAGGTGCTGGGGCAGGCGGCCATTGCCGCAGGTTCCGAGGGATTCTGGGCTGGTCTAACTGAACGAAGCTTGTGAAGCACTGCCTGGCTTGTTCATTGCCAAGGTGAACAGCCCGAGCGACTACGCCAAGACAACAATAAATTTTATCGAGGTCAATCATGAAAGCTGCCGTATTCCACACCCCAGGCTCCCCGCTGGTCATCGAAGAAGTCGGAATCAGCAAACCCGGCCCGCGTGAAGTGTTGGTGCGCACCGTCGCCGTCGGCGTCTGTCATTCGGACCTGCATGTTGTCGACGGCATGTATCCGCATCCAGCCCCTGTGGTGCTGGGCCACGAGGCTGCCGGTATCGTCGAGCAAGTGGGCTCGGACGTGCGTACGGTCAAGCCTGGCGATCACGTGGTTACCTGTCTGTCGGTCTATTGTGGCCATTGTGCCCATTGCGTCACCGGCCACCTGTCATTGTGCGTGTCAGCAGAAACCCGCCGCGCCAAGGGTGACGAACCACGCCTGACCTACGTGCAAAAGCCGATGCCGCAATTTGCCAACCTGTCCGCCTATGCCGAACAGATGCTGGTGCATGAGCATGCGCTGGTTGCCATTCGCCGTGACATGCCGCTTGACCGCGCCGCCTTGCTCGGTTGCGCGGTCACCACCGGGACCGGTGCGGTTTTCAACAGTGCCAACGTGCGCCCCGGGGAGACCGTGGCTGTTCTGGGGTGCGGCGGCATTGGCCTGGCGGCGATCAACGGTGCGGCACTGGCTGGGGCGGGCCGGATCATCGCCATCGACATGCTCGACTCGAAGCTGGAGCTGGCCCGGCAGTTTGGTGCCACCGATGTGATCAACGCCAAAGATGGCGATACCGTACAACAGGTGATAGAACTGAGCAGAGGCGGGGTCGATCACTCGTTCGAATGCATCGGCCTCAAGCAAACCGCCGAGCAGGCCTTCGGCATGCTCAAGCGCGGTGGTTGCGCCACGATCATCGGCATGATGAAACCGGGCACCAAACTTGAGCTCGACCCGTTCCAGCTTCTGCAAGCACGGCGCATTCAAGGGTCGATCATGGGCGCTAACCGCTTCCCGGTGGACCTGCCACGCCTGACCGATTTCTACATGCAGGGGCGCCTCAAACTCGACGAGATGATTTCGCAGCGCATCAAACTTGAAGACATCAATGTTGCCTTCGACGAAATGCGCCGTGGCGAGCTCGCCCGTTCGGTGATTGTCTTCGATCAGTGAGTGGCTGATCAGGGTTCGAGTAGGGCATGGCATACCCGTGCGGTGTTGGCCTGGCCCTACTCGGCAAACACACCACTGAACGAGGCAAGAGAATAGGCATGTTAGCTGACATCAAGATTGTAGAAATCTGTGGCATCGGGCCCGGACCGTTCTGCGCCATGCATCTGGCAGATCTGGGCGCCCAGGTCATCGCCGTTGAGCGCGGCGAAGCGTCTTCTGCCACAGGCCAGAGTGCGGCGAAAAACGCGATGAATCGGGGCAAACGCTCGGTGATTGCCGACCTGAAAACACCCGAGGGGCGCGCGGCCGTGCTCAAGCTGATCGAAAGCGCAGACGCGTTGATCGAAGGTATGCGTCCTGGGGTGATGGAACGGCTGGGTCTGGGCCCAGAGGTGCTCCTGGCGCGCAACCCGAAGCTGGTCTACGGGCGTATGACCGGTTGGGGCCAGGATGGCCCGTTGGCCAAGGCGGCAGGCCACGACAACAACTACATTTCCCTGTCTGGGGCGCTGTACTACTGCGGTACCGAGGGCCAAGCGCCATCTTCGCCGATAACCATGATCGGCGACATTGGCGGTGGGGCGCTTTATCTTGCGGTCGGGCTGCTGGCCGGGATCCTCAATGCGCGCACGACCGGCAAAGGCACTGTGGTCGATGCGGCCATCGTCGACGGCTCGGCGCACATGATGCAGCTGTTGATGTCGATGGCGTCACGTGGCGCAATTCTAGAGCAGCGCGGCAAGAGTATGCACGATGGCTCGCATTTCTACGCCACGTACCGCTGTGCCGATGGCCATTACATTTCCTTGGGGGCGATGGAGCCACAGTTTTATGCGTTGCTGCTGGAAAAGTTGGACCTCAGTGAAGACGCCCGCTTCGTACGGCAATGGGACACGGATCGCTGGAGCGAACAGCGCGCGGCATTCGAGAGCATCTTTGGCAGCCGTACCCGTGCGCAGTGGTGCGAGCTGTTCGAAGGTACAGACGTGTGTTTCGCGCCGGTGCTCAGCCCGCGTGAATCTTCCGAGCATCCGCATATGACCGCGCGAGACGTGTACTTCAGGCGCGACGGCATGTTACAGGCTCACCCTGCACCACGCTTCGACGGTCAAGTGCTGACTCCGAGGGCAACGCCCACCCGCGGCGAACATACAGAACACGTCTTAGCGGCGCTTGATGCCGATAGCGAAGGTCTTTGGTCATGAAGCATCGATAGCGAGTTGTGGCCGTACGCTGGTGCTGTCACGAAGACCCAGTATGGCGCGTTGCTTCAGCTGATACGCAAACAACCGATAAGCACCCGTCTACCCCCGGCGGTGTATGTACAACCTCAATGCTGCATTGATAGCGTTACCTCCACTTCCTGTTTACGTCACACCGCTTTTCATTAAAAAAACAATAGTGGAGAGGTGCGTTATGAGTAGTTTGAAGTTGAGCCGCAGCCTGGGGTTCTGGGCCGCCTACTCCACATCGGTGGGCTTGGTCGTTTCGGGTACGGCCATGGTGGCGCTGGGTAATGGCTACGGTGTTTCCGGGCCTGCCTTCAGCATCGTAGCGCTGGTGGCTCTGGTGGTGATTCTGTGCATTGCCATGTCCTATTCCGAACTGGCTGCGATGCTGCCGGGAGCCGGCATGGTGGGCGAGTACACACTGCCTGCACTGGGCAAACTACCAGCCCTGTTTGCGGTACTGGCTGGCTACATCGTCCTGGTCGGCACCGACGGCGGCACCAACATGATCATCGGTGGCCAGTCACTGGAGCGATTGACCGGGTGGCCGTGGTATCTGTTTTCCCTGGGGATCCTGGCAGTACTGGTGGCAATCAATCTGAAAGGTGTGGACCTGTTCGGTCGCGTACAAACGACGCTGGCCATCGCCATGATGCTGATGCTTGGCCTCGTAGGAGCCTGGGGCTTGTCCGGCTTCGAAACGGCCCCGCAGCTGGTCGAACAACCCGCTTTCTCAGTAGCCTCCTGGCAAGATCAACTCGGCCATTTGAGCCTGGCGATCTGGCTTTTCATCGGAATGGAGTTCGTAGCGCCCTTGGCCGAGGAAGTCAAAAATCCGGGTCGAACCATCCCCCTGGCAATGATTTTCGGCTGTGCAAGCATCTGGTTGGTCGATCTGTTGTTTGGCTTGAGCATCACCCGCTACTTGTCGCTGGAAGAACTGGCGGCCTCGACAATCCCCCATGTTGATGGGGCTGCGGCCATGCTCGGACAACCTGGGTTGATCCTCATGGGCAGTATCTCGATTCTGGCGGCGGTCACTACCTGTGACACCTACCTGATCGCCGTGCCGCGCATGCTCTACGGTCTGTCACGGGAAGGCATGCTGCCGAAGATCTTTTCCTGGCTGCACCCCACGGCAAGAACCCCCTGGTTCAGTATCTTCTTTGTTGTGGCGCTGATCCTTATCGTGTTGGTCTACGCCATGGCCAATCATGCTGACATCGCGCTGATCACCATGATGATCAGCGTGGCCTGTACTACGTGGCTGATGTCGTACCTGATCGCTCAGGTCAATGTGCTGGTACTGCGCGTGAAGTACCCCAATGCCCACCGTCCTTTCCGTACGCCGCTTTACCCGCTACCCCAATTGATTGGGATCGGGGCATGCCTGTACATGATTGGCTCACTGGTTGCCGATGCCCAGGTACTGGGTATTGCCGTGGTGTGCTCGGCGTTGATCCTGGCGTTTGGCGTTATCTACCTGAAGAAGACCGGGCAGGCCTTGTTCCAGCCGGTGCCCCTTGATGAGGTGCTGCGCCGGATTGTGCATCGTTCCGAGTCTATCGATGAGCCTGGTGACGGGGCCGAGAGCGCCTTACTTGCCCAGTTGAAACGCCAGTAACCAGACATCGGAGTAGGGCATGGATCTTTATTCGATCATCGACCGTCGCGCGCAACAGATGCTTCGGGATACGGTTTCACGCTTTGACCAGTACATGGGTTATGACGGTGCTGAGGGTGTACGCGCCGTGTCGGCCCTTGACCATTGTCTGGCGGCAAATGATCTGGTTCTTGAACATCGCTTGTCCAGCAAGGTGATTGGACGCATTTACACCTGTCGCTGGCGTTGGAAAGTTGCGGTGGACTTAGGCGCCGCCTCTATGGTGATTCGTCTGCGCTACCGCGGTTGGAAGCCTTCAAGCCGAACAGCGAGTTTCGTCGGCAATCCGGGCAGTAGAGGCTTGCGTGATCAACTGAGTGCCAGTGCGGTTGTGCTTCCCCTGTGTGTGGCCATGGAACTGGGGGGCTTGTGTATCCGTTACCACGCGGTGGACAAAACCTGTGAGGTGGAGTTGAGCCCGAACTATGGGGACTTTGTCTGGATGCTCATACCACCGGTGAAATACGGCCGCCAACCGACACCCGCTGAGGTGGACAGCACGGTGCTGCTCATCCAACACATCTCTTTGATTGTTCAAGCCACTAGTTCCCTAGCATTAGCAAGCTGAGCGTATTCATCAATCAGCCACCCGTGCACAGGCTTCCACCCGTGCGCGAGGGGCAGTGTTGCCAAAAAACGTTACTTCATGAGGACGTAGTTATGTTGGACTCAAACAAGAAAACCATGACAGCCGCTATTCTTCGTGAGTTGGGCGGGCCGCTGAACCTTGAGCAAGTACCGATTCCACAGCCAGGCATCGGTGAAATACTGATCAAAGTCGTGGCCTGTGGCGTATGCCACAGTGATGTGCATGCTTGCGATGGCGACTGGCCTACACCGCCCAATCTGCCGTTGATTCCCGGCCATGAAGTAACCGGACATATTGCCCAGGTGGGCGAGGGGGTCACTGGCTATTCGGTCGGCGACACGGTGGGCGTGCCATGGATGTACAGCGCCTGCGGCGCTTGTGAGTATTGCCGTGCCGGCATGGAGACTATTTGCAAACAAGGCGAGGCCACCGGCTACAGCAAACCGGGAGGCTATGCCGAGTACATGATTGCACCGGCGGCGTTCGTGGCAAAAGTACCGGAGGGCGCTGACTTGTACGCCCTTGCCCCGATTCTCTGCGCCGGGGTTACGACCTATCGCGGGCTTAAGCGTTCGGGAGCCCGTCCGGGGCAGTGGATGGCTGTTATCGGGATTGGTGGCCTGGGCCATGTGGCGGTGCAGTATGCCAAGGCCATGGGCCTGAGAGTTGTCGCCGTTGACGTCAGCGATGAAAAACTGGAACTGGCCCACCGCTTGGGCGCCGAGCGCGTTTACAACGTGTTGAAAGACCCTGAAAGTGCGATTCACGCAGAGCTGGGCGGGGTGCATGGCGTGCTGGTGACGGCCACGTCCAACAAGGCATTCGAGTTGGCAGTGAAACTGCTGCGTCCCGGCGGTACCGCGATCTACATTGGCCAACCGGGCGGCGCTGCCGATGAGGTACGCAGCTCCATCGACCGCATCGTCAACTGGGAGCTAACTATCCGCGGCTCCAACGTCGGCACCCGGCAAGACCTGCATGAGGCGGTGGAGTTCGCCGCCAATGGCTTGGTCGCGGTTCAGGCGAGCTTGACCACCCTGGAAGAGATCGGCGAGATTTTCGCGCAGATTCGCCAAGGAACGGTGGTGGGCCGCAAAGTGCTGAAAATTTCCTGAACCGGGTCCGGTTGGCGCGCAAGCGCCAACTGCGTTGCTTGCTTGGAGCTCAATCATGAATGCCGATACTCAGCTTTACATCAATGGCCAATGGGTAGATCCGGTCGAAGGTGGGACCTTCGATACGTTCGATCCGAGCAGCGAGGCACCGATCGCCAAGGTTGCCGCTGCCACCGCTGCCGACGTCGACCTGGCGGTGCAGGCTGCACGCCACGCCTTCGATGAGGGGCCTTGGCCACACATGAACGGCGCAGCTCGCGCCACCGTACTGCGTCGAATTGCCCAAGGCATCCGTGAACGTCAGCAGGCGCTGGCCGAGCTGGAGGTGCGCGACAACGGCAAACCGCTGCCCGAGGCCCTTTGGGATATCGGTGACAGCGCTGGCTGTTTTGATTTTTATGCCGATCTCGCCGAAGGCCTGGATGCTAACCAAGAACAAACCGTGGCCTTGGCCGATGAGCGCTTCAGCTCGGTGGTGCGCAAGGAGCCGGTGGGCGTGGCCGGTGCGATCATCCCGTGGAACTTCCCCATGCTGATGGCAGCCTGGAAAGTGGCTCCGGCCTTGGCCGCCGGTTGTTGCATGGTCCTCAAGCCGTCCGAGCTGACCCCTTTGACTGCGCTAGAGCTGGCGCGCATCGCTGATGCTGCCGGGCTGCCTGCCGGGGTGTTGAATGTGCTTCCAGGCTTGGGCCAGGACGCCGGCGCTGCGCTGGCCGAGCATCCGGGTATCGACAAATTGGCCTTCACCGGCAGCGTGCCCACCGGCAGCAGGATCATGCAGGCGGCCGCGAACGACATCAAGAACATCAGCCTGGAGCTGGGCGGCAAATCGCCATTCATCATTTTTGCAGACAGCGATATCGAGGCGGCTGTCGAGTGGATCATGTTTGGCATTTTCTGGAATCAGGGGCAGGTGTGCTCAGCCACGTCTCGGGTGCTGGTCCAGCGAGATCTCTACGCACCATTGCTCGAACGCTTACGGCAAGAGGCCGAAAAAGTCCGCATCGGTAATGGCCTGGAAGGCGGCGTGTTGCTCGGACCGCTGGTGAGCAAGGGGCAGTACGATAAGGTATTGACCGCCATCGCCGCCGGGAAAGAGGAGGGCGCTCGACTTGTTTATGGTGGTACACGTCCGGCCGGCTTCGACAAAGGCTTTTACCTGCAACCGACCATCTTTGCTGATGTGCCGCCAGACAGCTGGATCTGGCGCGAGGAAATTTTCGGTCCGGTGGTGTGCATCCGCCCGTTTGACGATGAAACTGAGGCGGTGCGTTCAGCCAACAGCTCGCGTTTCGGTCTGGCGGCAGCCGTGATGTCTAAAGACCTGGCACGTGCTGAGCGAGTGGCGCGTAAGCTGCGCGCTGGCATTGTCTGGATCAATTGCTCACAGCCGACCTTCACCGAGGCACCCTGGGGCGGCTACAAACAGAGTGGTATCGGTCGCGAGTTGGGCGAGTGGGGATTGAACAACTACCTGGAAATCAAACAGATCACCCGCTACGACAGTGATCAGGACTGGGGCTGGTACCTTAAATAAAACCGATGCAACGGTGGCGTCATTGAAGATACCCTCAAGCGCCACCGTGTTACTCCACTGGTCTTCCCGAATCCTTTGAGGTTTGCTGTCATGCAACTGCATCTGACTGATTGGACTCGTAGCGTTGTCGATGTGCTGACGCAGCCTCCCGGTGGCCATCAGCTGCGGGCGCTAGCCGCCTGGCTGAGGCGATTGAGCATCGCCGATCACTTCGTACTTTTCATTTATGAAGGCAGCTATCGCCCGCTCGCGCTGTTTGACACCTTTACCCCCGAGCAGCGCTGTATTTTCATTGATGAGTACCAGACCGGTCCTTACCTGCTGGATCCGTTCTACCTGGCCAGCCACCCGGACCAGGCAGACGGCGTGTACAGCATGCGTCAGCTGGCACCCGACCAGTTCTACAACAGCGAATACTTTCTTACCTACTATCACCATCTGGGCTTGTGCGAAGAAGTCGGCTTCTTCATCACCTTGCGCCCTGGCACCCATGCCGTGCTGTCGCTGATGCGGCGACGAGGGCGAACGAGGTTCTATGATGATGAAATAAGACAACTGGAAAGCGCTCTCCCGGTTGTCGGCGCGGCTGTGCGCGCAGCGTGGGAGGCAAACAGTCAGGCCACTGCCAGACCGGTGGATGACCATGACCATCTGGTCCAGGAAGCGTTTGCTAACTTTGGACGTGGCTCTTTGACTGAGCGTGAGTGTGAAGTCGTCCGGCTGTTGTTACAAGGACACTCCAGTCAATCCATTGCGCAGAAGTTGCGAATCAGCCCGGCGACGGTAAAGGTTCACCGGAAAAATCTATATGAGAAGCTGGGTATTGGCAGTCAGTCCGAATTGTTGGCGCTGTTCATCCAAGCGATCAAGGGAGAATCGTCCAGGTTGCTGATGCTCAGTTGAGCACTACGGCCCACACCGGTTATCGATGAACAGCGCCAATTGGGCAAGGATACTGAACCTGTGCACGCCTGAGAGGCCTGCACGGTTCCGCTGTTCAAGGGGCGGGGGTATCCCGCGAGTAAAGCGTTTTCAGCACATACCCCAGTGACGCTGCCAGGGTTTGGCCATGGCTCAGTCCATCGAAACTGTGATATTTCAGCGTCAAACCAGGTAGCCCTTGCAGATCCGTCACCAACTGTCGCGCCAGGCGATCCGCGTGCGGGTCAGCCGGCCCACGCGGAGATGTCGGCTCGGCGCTGCCGCGCATCAGCAACAGCTGAGCCTGCTGTCCGTGCAGGCGTTGTTCAAGGCCCCTGGTTTGCGCGAGGATCGCTTGCTCACCCCACCACAACGACGGGCTGGCCGCCGCATAGTGACGGAACTCTCCCGGTTGCTTGAACAACGCCTGCAGTACCAACAGGCCACCGTAGGAGTGCCCCCATAGCGTTTGCTCGCGGGTATTGATCGGCACCTGTGCGGCCACGGCCGGGCGAATGCGTTGGCGCAAGAGGTCGAGAAACGCGTCGGCACCGCCGCTGGGTTGTCCCGTCAGTGGGTCTTGCTGGGTCGCCACGCCTGCAACACGTGGGGTGTAATCGAAGGTGCGGGCGTTGCGCTCGATGCGCAGCGGTGTCTGGTAACCGATGGCCACCAGCAGCGGCGCACGGCTTGGCTCCAGCCGCTTGAGCTGCTCGGCATCCAGCGCACCGATCGCAGCGTTGCCATCGAGCATCCACAGCACCGGGTAGCCGTCCTTCGGGGCAGGGTGGCGCGGTTGGCCGATCCAAAGCTGGTAATGGCGCTGGCCGTCGGCCGAGTCCAGTTGCAGACTGCTGAAGCGGTAGGACAGATCCTGGCGTTGTAGCAGTTGGCTGTCCATCGGCTGGTCCGGCGCCGGCTGCGCCTGGGGCGCAAGCCCAGGCAACAGCATCGCGAAGGCCCAGGCCAGGGGCCGGGTAAAAGGTCTCATCAGGCGATCTCGTTATAGGTTCAGAACGATGCGGTCAGGCTGGTGTACAGGGTGCGCCCGGGTTCGTTATAGGTCGCTGCGCCAGCGCCTGCGATGTTGTTCACGCCTTGGGCGTTGCCTTCGCGGTACAGGCGTTTGTCGAACAGGTTGTCGACCCCGGCGGTCAGGCTCAGGTTGCGGGTAATGGCATAGGTGCCACTGACGCCGGCAATGGCGTAGGGCGACAGTTGGTTGTTGGCGCTGCCCGTCACGCGGTCGCCGTGGTAGTCGTATTTTTTCGGCGTCTGCTTGCCGTACCAGGCGACGCTCGCCTGCAGTGACAGGTCTTCGCTGGCCTGCCAATCGAGCATTGAATTGAGGGTGAAGCGCGGGGTCACCGAGAGATAATCGCCGGTCTCCTTGTTTTTCGATTGCAGCATGTAGGTGAAGTTGTTGTTCCAGGTCAGTTGCGTGGCCAGTGGAATGGTCAAGGTGCCTTCCAGGCCTTCGACCAGTGCCTTGGGCACGTTCTCCCACTGGTACACCGCTGCGTTGGCATTGCTGCCGCTGCCACCTGAGGCTTGGTCTACGGGTGCCAGGCCGGACTCGACCTTGTTCTTGTAGTCGTTGCGAAAGTACGTCAGGCCAGCCACCCAGCCATTGGCCTTGTACTCCAGCCCCAGTTCCTTGTTGATGCTGGTCTCGGCCTTGAGGTTCTCGTTGCCCTGCAGGTAGCAACTGGTGGTTTGTCCATAGCAGCCCTGGCCACGGCTGTAGAGCAGGTAGTCAGGGTTCAATTGGTACAGGTTCGGTGCCTTGTAGGCCCGGGCGATACCCGCCTTGAGGGTCAGGGTCTGGCTCAGGGCATGGGACAGGTTGAGCGAGGGGCTCCAGTTGTCGCCGACGATGCTGTGGTGGTCGAAGCGCAGGCCTGGGGTGAGCATGGTACCGGGCGCCAGCTCGATATTGTCCTCGGCGAACAGCGAGAAGATCTGCGCCGCCGACGACGTGTCGCGCCCGCTGCTGGCCAGGCCGTCGACCGCGCCGCCTTCGCTGGTGCTCTGGGTGTTGGCGCTGGGGTCGTCGAGTTTCTGCTGCATCCACTCGCTGCCCAGGGTCAGGGTCTGGTCAAGGCCGACGCGCAGGGGCAAATTGACCTCGCCGTGGGCGGTGAGGTCGCGCAGCACCGCGGTGTAGAAGCTGGTATCGCTGAAAATGCCCTCGGTGCCGCCAGCCAGGCCCTCGTTGATGCGGCTGTTACGGGTTTTTTCGTATTGCAGGTAGGCCATGGAGCTGCCGAAGTCCCATTCGCCGCGATGGGTCAGCGAGTAGTTTTCACGGTAGGTGCGGTTGGTTTCGTGGCCGAGCATGCTCTTTACATTGGCGTTGCTGTTGGTGTTCTGGGTATCGCCGGTATAGAGGTTGCCCTGGCGGCTGAACCCGGCCTCGATATCCACCGTCTGCTCCGGGGTCAAACGCCAGCTGAGCAAACCGTTGAGGTCCTTGTTGCGCACGCCTTCGCGGCCAGCGGGCAGGGTTCCAGCCTGATTACCGGTGCGCTCCGATTCGTGGCCTTGGTTGATGTCCCAATCATCGGCGTCGGTCTTGGCCACATTGCCATAGACCCGGTAACTGAGGTTCTCGGTCAGCGGGCCATTGAGGCCGAAGCTCATGCGCTTGGTCGCGCCTTCGTCCTTGTGCGTCGGGAAGGAGGTGTACACCGTGGCGTTGCCGTGGGTTTCGGTCCCGGCCTGCTTGGTGATGATGTTGATCACCCCGCCGGCCGCGCCGTTACCGTAACGGGCAGCAGCGGGGCCACGGATGACCTCGATTCGCTCGACCTGGTCGGCCGGCACCCAGTTGGTGTCGCCACGGCTGTCACGCTCGCCGCGCCAGCCGTAGCGCACGGAGTTGCGGCTGCCGACCGGCTTGCCGTCGACCAGAATCAGGGTGTTCTCCGGGCCCATGCCACGAATGTCGATCTGGCGGTTGTTGCCACGCTGGCCGCTGGTGGAGTTGCCGGTCAGGTTGACTCCCGGCATGGTGCGGATGATTTGCGACAGGTCGTTGGCGGGCGGGCGCTTCTGGATGTCTTCAGCCGTGATCACCGACACGCCTGGGGCCTGTTTGGTCTCTTCTTTGGCGGTGGCGACGATGGTCTGGGTCTGTAGTACCAACGCTGGCGGTTGGCCGTTCTCTGGGCTTTCGGTGGCGGCGTGTACGGCGCAGGACAGCAGGTAGCAGCTGGACAGCAGGAAGGGAACCAAAGGGCGCAGCGAACGGGACGACATCGTTGATCTCCGGGGACAGCTTGGAACGGGAAGATCACGAATGATAATGACTGTTATTTGATAGTAAAGCGCATTAACTTTCTAAACACTTCTCGCCTCCTGCCGCGGGTAACAACAGGTGTAGGCACAGCCCGGGCTGGCCATTGCTGGCCCATAAACGGCCCTGCTGCAGCTCGATAGCGCGGCGGGCAATGGCCAGGCCGAGGCCGAAGCCCTCGCTGCTGTGGTTGGCCAGGCGTTGGTAGGGCAGGAAGATCCGTTCCAGGTCCTGCTCGTCGACTCCGGGACCGTGATCCCTCAGGCACAGGTGCCAGCAGTCACCCTCGCGGCGTCCGCTCAAGCTTACCTGGCCGTCTACCGGCGAGTGGCGGATGGCGTTGCGCAACAGGTTTTCCAAGGCCTGAGCCAGGCTGTCGAGGTGTACCTGCACGTAACAGTCCAGGCCCAGGGAGCAGGGCAGGCGCGCGGGGTCCCAGGCGCTCTCGAAGCACGCGTCTTCGCGAAGCGCTTCCCATACCGAGAGCAGCAACACCGGTTCGGTAGGCAGTTGCGGGCGTTCGGTGTCCATCCACGCCAGGTCCAGGGTGTTTTCCAGCAGGCGCTGCATATCATCGATTTCGCGGTCCAGGCGCTGGCGCAGCTGTTCCGGCGCGAGGCCGCTGTCATGGGCAATGCGCAGGCGGGCCAATGGCGTACGCAGCTCGTGGGACAGGGTGCGCAACAACATCCGCTGCTGGCCCAGGCTCTGGCGCAGACGCTCGGCCATGTGCTCGAAGGCCTGCGCCAGCTCACCGAGTTCGTCACGTCGGTCGAGCAGTGGCATACCCGGCCCGTCGCTGTCCAGGTCGTCGGCGCGTAGGGCATCGGCGCGGTTACGCAGGCGGTTGAGCGGTACCACCAGGTGGCGATAGATCAGCAGGCCGAGGAGGGCGGCCAGCAGGGTTGGCAGCAAGCCGTGGCTGATCAGGTGGGTCCAGGGCGTGAGGCCACCGGGCAGCAAGTGCTCGGGCAACTGCAAGACCAAACGCCCCTGTTCCGGGTGCTGCGGAAACTCAATGCTGACATAGGGCAACTCATCCTGCAGGCGACGGCTCATTGGCCAGTCGAGCTTGCGCATAAAGGTCAGGTGGCCGGCTTCTTCGGCACTCAGCGGTGTGCTGCCCAGGCTTTGCAGGTGCGGGCCTATGATCGCCACCCAGGTGTCTTCTTTGGCCGCCAGTTCGGCGCGATAACGCTCTATTCCGGCTTCGCCTTCACGGCGCCAGATGTCCTGTGCCTGCTGCGCGTAACGCGCCAGATAGACACGGTCAGCGGGGTCGAGAAAATAGGTCTGGCGTTCCGCTGACAGGCCCCAGATCCAGATGATCCAGGTCAGCAACAGGCAGAAGCAGACTTGCAACAGGGCCAGCTTCCACAGCAGGGGGTGACGGCGCATCAGGTGTTTTCCGTTTCCATCAGCAGATAACCCTGGCTGCGCACTGCCTGGATCTGCACATGGTGCGCGCCGACCGCGCTTAGCTTGCGCCGCAGGTTGCAGACATGCACATCAAGCCCGCGATCGAGACGGGTGTAGATCCGGTGCAGCACGTGCTGATAGAGAAACACCTTACTCAATGCCTCACCCGGGTGCTCGTACAGGGTGACCAGCAAACGGTATTCGGAAGCAGTCAAGCCAGCGTAGCGGCCTTGATGGGTGATGTCCTGAGCGGGTTCGTCGAACCGCAGCGCGCCGTCCTGCCGGGTCGTCGGTGCACGTTGTACCATCGCCATGCGCCGCAGCAGCGCATCGACGCGGGCATCCAGTTCAGCCAGGCTGAACGGCTTGGGCAGGTAGTCGTCGGCGCCCCGGGTAAAACCGGTAATCCGGTGCTGCTCGGCACCCAGCGCCGACATCAGCATCACCGGTATGTTCTGGTTGCTGCGCAAGGATTCGAGCAGCGATAACCCGTCCAGACCGGGCAGCATGATATCCAGCAGTACCAGGTCGAAGCGCTTGGTCTGTACAGCAACCAGCCCAAGGGAGCCGTCTGCGCAGGCGGTGACGACAAAGTTGCGCTGGCGGAAGTGCGCGGTCAGATCGTTGCGCAGCCTAGCGTCGTCTTCTACCAAAAGCAGGTTAGGGGGCATGATTTCTTTGATTTAATGAGAATGGTTCACAGTCGCGAATATCTCATTTTTATCAAGGCTGTGCAATTGTACGAAGCGTCACAGGGGAGTGACGAGCAAGCCCCCGCAAACGGGCTGCCAACCTTTCTGGTCGGCGTTATGCTGAGCGCCTAACCCTTGGACATTCAACATGCGTACCTTGATGCTGTTACTCGCTGCCTGTGTTGTCGCAGGTTGTCAGGCGCCGTTGCCGGTGGCGAATCCACAGATGGCCTGGGTCGATTTCTCTACGCCATTCCCTAATGACCGATTGCTCTTGGCTGAGCGCCTGGATAAGCAGAGGCTGAGCGACGGGCGCTTTTTCCAAGTCACCCCTGGCAGCCATGAACTGATCGTTCGGTTTAACTTCGAAGTGGCCGGCGGCGCGGGCGTAGGTTTGATGGGCGGCCCGTCCGTACGCCTTTGTTACCTGACCCTCAATTACGCGCATTTCGAAGCGGGCAAACGTTATGTGCTTGAGGGGCGCTCGATGGCGTTCACGCCTGAAGGGCGGTTGTACAACGACAAGCGTGAGATTGTTGCAGAAGTCAGCGACTTTTATTGCCTGATGTGAGGTGAAGCAGCGCCCAGTCGATTGGTCTGAGAATGAAAATTGATCTGGCTCCAATACCGGTGTTTCAATGCGCGGCCCGCTTGACCCGGCACGCCGGCGTGGCCGTTTATAAAGGACTCGATAATGCTGTTCAAAGGGATACATCGGCTGTTGGTACTGCTGCAACTGGCCATTGGCGCCGTAGGCTTTTTTCTGCCAGCGCTCATCTTGGGCGAAAGTATTGATATCGGCCTGCAGCCGTTTTCAGCCATGTTCATGGCCTTCCTCCTCGGGGTGGTCAGCCTCTGCGTGCATGAAGGCGGGCATTATCTGGGCGCCAAATGGTGTGGCATGACGGTGCTGTCGGTGCGGGTGCTGGCCATGGAGATTCAACCGCTGCGACGTGGTTGGAAGGTGCGCTGGTCGCGCCGCGCCAAAGGCCAGCCACTGGGCGGCTATGTCATGGCAGCGCATCCGCCGCACCAGCCATTGCGTCGGACCATGCTGGTGTTCACGGTGATGGGGCCGTTGCTCAACCTGTTGCTCGCAGGCTTGTGCCTGGTTCTTTATCCGCTGCTTGGCGGCGCGTTCGCCGCGCTGGTGTTGGCGCTCGGGGTGTGCAATCTGAGCACAGGGTTGGCCAACCTGGTGCCCACGGTCGGGGCGGGGCGGGTCAGTGATGGTGCGGGATTTCTAGCCTGGCTGCACAAACCAGATGAACAGGGCCAGGCGCTGGCCCATGTGCGTCTGATCGCCCTGAGTGTTGCGGGTACGCAGGCTGAGGATTTGCCCGGTGCCGATCTTGACTACCTGGGTGCCGAGCCGCTGCCAGCGTCGTTGAGTGCGCTGGGTTATCGCGTGTATGCCCGGCAAAACCGGGCGGATTGGGCAGGTGCCGTGGCGCTTGGGGATGAGTTGGATGCCCTGTTGGCATCGCACCCCCTGGCGCTGAAGCACTGCATGCTACTGCTTGCCATTGTGCGTGCGGAGCTGACCTTCTCCCGGGCGATGCTTAAGGGCGATGCCGGCGAGCTGCAGGGCTATCTGTTCAACGCCGAAACCGACTGGTACTCGCCAAGCTTCCGGCCGCGCTGCCTGGCGCTGCGCGCTGCGTTTGCGGGCGATGCCAAGCAGATGATGCACTGTGTGGGACAGGCCGTGCGCCTGGCCCATAACAGCCAGGATCGTTCGCAAGGCTCGCGAGAAGAACGGCTGACCGGCTACATCCAGGTGTTGCTCACGGCACCTGCAAGCTCGGCAGCGCTGCCCGACCCTGTGCCGAGAACATCGGTTCCAGCTGTTTCCAACTGAAGGTCAGGTCAACGTCACAGCCATCGCCGGTGGGCTGATTGGCCAGGCGCATGCCTTGGGTGTCGAAACTCAGGTCGTAGTTCTCGTAGCTCGCCACGTCGGGGCAGTCGCTGTCCGCCGTGGCCTGGGTCTTGAGCCAGGTGGCGACATTTGTCGGCAGATTGACATACCCGGAGAAGGGGCTATACCACTCAAAACGCGTACCGAGCCAGGTCCAGGGATCGACGCTTTCACCGGTTTGCAGGTTCCAGGTGTGCAAGCCCCAACTGATGCCGTTGCGACCAAAGCCTGCGCTCCAGCGGTAAAACCTGACGGTGATCCACTGAGACGACCAGTACGTGGGGGCAACGCTGATCTCGCTGGTGTAGGCGGAGCCATTGCGGCCCAGGTATTCACGTCGCTCGCTGAAGAACGCGTTCTGGCCCTCGGGGCTGATGGCCAGACGTGCCAGGTGTTGATTGATCTTGTGAATAGCCGGCTCATCCCCCTCCAGCTTTAAGGTGACCTGGGCGCCTTGGGTCCTGACCTGATAGGCGCGCTCGCCGAAGGTGTTTTTCTCAACCTTGACGGGCAGGGGTGCCGCCTCCATTGGCGCGTTAAAGGCATCGCCGCCGCAGCCTTCGGCACTTGAGCGTGTCAGGGCCAAGGGCAACGGCGTGCCGCCTGCGGCCTTGCTCCAGGTTCCGGTCAACGTATCGCCTTGGCGGGCGTCCAGTTGCCAGAGCCCCGTGTTGCCGTCTTCAGCCCAGGGTTCACCGGCCTTTTCCTGACTTAGCTGAATCGGCGTGAGGAAGCGCTGGTAGTAGTAGCTGCCATTGCTGTCGGGGGCGGCGTTAAAGCAGGCGGTGATCGGGGACTTGCCGAGGGTACCTTGCCAAACACCGGCGAGGTCGTTGGGCGCAGCGTTGGCGTAGCCAGCAGCACTGGCGAGGGCCAGGACGGCCAGGGGCTTGAGCATGAGGATCGGACTTCCAGCTGTCAGACGGGCGGTCATCATAGCCGATGGGCAATGCTGGCGGTATTGACCGCACCGACTGGGAGCGCACAGCCAGTGTCAGGCGCCGTGCACTGTTGGTATTGCGTTCGGGCCGGATCCATCAGCAATTACGAAGCGTTGAAAGCGGCGCTGGCGCGCCGCTTTGTTTAACTGATTGCCGGGTCAGTGCACCTGCTCGAGGGTTGCTTTACGGCGTGCTGGGGCAGGCTCGGGGTGCTCGTCACTCTCCATGATCGGCACTTCGTTACCGTCGCAGTCGAACAACTTGCCATCGCGGAAGAAGTCACCCTCGTTGAGCCCGGCGATATCCCGGTAGCGCAGGGTGCGGTCACTGGCGGCGACGAAAACCGACTGTTGGTCGGAGTTGCCGGCCCGTAAATGGTTGAACAGCAGGTTGAGCAGGATGGCCATGATCGCTGCCGAGCTGATGCCGGAGTGGAAAATAGTTTCGAACCAGCTCGGGAAATGTTGGTAGAAGCCCGGCGCTGCAATGGGAATCATGCCGAAACCGATCGATGTGGCGACGATGATCAGGTTCATGTTGTTGCGATAATCCACTTGGGCCAGGGTGCGGATGCCGCTGGCCGCGACGGTGCCGAACAGTACCAGGCCTGCTCCTCCGAGGACGGCAGTGGGCACGGCAGCGACCACCCGTCCCATCACCGGCAGCAGCCCGAGCGTCACCAAAATCAGGCCTGCGGTGGCCACCACGTAGCGGCTCTTCACGCCGGTCACGGCGACCAGGCCAACGTTCTGCGCAAAGGCGCTCTGGGTAAAGGAACCAAACAATGGCGCCAGGGCGCTGGAGATCATGTCTGCGCGCAGGCCGTTACCAAGGCGCTTAGAGTCGACTTTGGTGCCGATGATCTCGCCAACGGCGAGAATGTCGGCGGAGGTCTCGACCATGGTCACCACAATCACGATCAGCATCGACAGAATGGCGGCGATCTGGAACTGCGGAGCGCCGTAATGCAGGACCTCGGGCAAGGCGACCAGCGGACCTTCAAGCGCTTGGGAGAAGTCGGTCATGCCAAAGGCCATCGCGCCCAGAGTGCCGATGACGATTGCTAGTAGGATCGATAGGCGCGAGAGACTGGCACTTCCCAGTTTGCTGAGCAGCAGCACGGTAACCAGGGTGAATGCCGCCAGGGATATGTTGGCCGTACTGCCAAAGTCGGCGGCCTGGCTGTTGCCGCCCATGGCCCAGCGCGCCGTGACGGGCATTAGGGTCAGGCCGATGGTGGTAATAACGATGCCCGTCACCAGCGGTGGAAAGAATTTGATGATGCGTGAGAACAGCGGTGTGATCAGTAAACCGACCAACGACGACACGATCACCGCCCCGAACACCACAGGCATGCCCCCCGAGCCGTCATTGCCAAGAATGGCGACCATGGTCGCGACGCTGGCGAAGGACACCCCCTGGACCAAGGGCAGGCGGCAGCCGAAGAAGGGAATACCCAGTGTCTGTAGCAAGGTGGCCAGGCCACCGGCGAACAGCGATGCGGCGATCAGCAGGCCAACCTCGGTCGACGAAAGGCCGGCAGCCTGGCCGATGATCAGGGGAACCGCGATGATGCCTCCGTACATCGTCAGCACATGCTGCAGGCCGTAGGCCAGGTTGGCGCCAATACCAAGGTTCTCGTCCTCTGGGCGAGATGAAGCGGGAGATGTCATGGTGAGTAGCTCGCTTTTGTTATTTTGATGCGTCTAACAGCACGGTCTCAGTCGCATTGGATGCGTTCTGGTGTGGAACAAGAGTCTGGCCGTTGCACTCAGCGTTGAGCGCAACGACCTGAACAGGTCAGTCGCCGCCGACCAACTGGCGGGCCAACTGATTGTGGCGCTCTAGCACCAGGGGCAGATCGACGGTGGTGATACGGCCGTCCTTGACCACGACACGGCCATTGATCACGCTGGTGTCAACGTGGGTCGGGGTGCAGAACACCAGCGCTGCCAGTGGGTCGTGATGGGCGCCAGCATAGGCCACGTGGCCAAGGTCGAAAGCGACGAAGTCGGCAACCATGCCCGGGGCCAGGGCACCGATGTCATTACGGTTGAGTACCTTGGCGCCACCCAATGTGGCGATTTCCAGCGCCTCGCGGGCAGTCATCGCATCGGGGCCGAAACCGACACGCTGCAACAGCAGCGCTTGGCGTACCTCACCGATCATGCTGGCGCCATCGTTGGAGGCCGAACCGTCGACACCCAGGCCTACCGGTACACCGTGGTCGCGCATCTTACGGATTGGCGCGATTCCCGAGGCCAGGCGCATGTTCGAGCACGGGCAGTGGGCGACCCCGGTACCGGTACGGGCGAACAGTTCGATGCCGTGCTGGTCAAGTTGCACACAATGGGCATGCCAGACATCGTGGCCGACCCAGCCCAGGTCCTCGGCGTACTCGGCTGGCGTCATACCGAATTTCTCGCGGCTGTAGGCGATGTCATTGACGTTCTCGGCAAGGTGCGTGTGCATCGACACACCGTACTGGCGCGCCAGCACCGCGGCTTCGCGCATCAGGTCGCGGCTCACCGAAAAAGGCGAGCAAGGTGCCACGACCACGCGCAGCATCGAGCCATGACGGGCGTCATGGTAGTCCTCGATCAGGCGCTGGGACTCCTTGAGGATGTCGCTTTCTTTCTCTACCACTGAGTCAGGCGGCAGACCGCCCTGGCTCTGGCCTACGCTCATGCTTCCGCGTGCAGCGTGAAAGCGCATGCCGATTTCCTCGGCGGCATGGATACTGTCATCGAGCTTGCAGCCGTTGGGGTAGATGTAGAGATGGTCGCTAGAGGTGGTGCAGCCGGAGAGTATCAGTTCAGCCATCGCCGTCTGGGTCGACACCGCGATCATTTCTGGCGTCAGGCGTGCCCAGATGGGGTACAGGTTGGTCAGCCAATTGAACAACTCGCCATCCTGGGCCGCCGGTACGACGCGGGTGAGGCTCTGGTACATATGGTGGTGCGTGTTGACCAGGCCTGGAATGACCACTTTCCCGGTCATGTCCAGCACCACATCGGCCTCTTGCGGTAGCGTTTCGCTAGGGCCGACCTGCTTGATCAGGTTGTCCTCGATGTACAGGCCACCGCGCCTGATTTCTCGGCGCTCACCGTCCATGGTCACCACAAGTTCGGCGTTCTTGACCAGTAATGTCTTGGGCATAGATGTTCCTCTCCGGCTTGAAGTCCGGTTTCAACGTGGTTGTGTTGCAGGCACGGTTTGCGGCTTGCGCGAAGCCCTGTCAACCAGGCACTGCTTGGGTCAATTACTTGCTGGCAGATACGCACGCAGGGACGCCATTGAGGCGCTTGTCCTGGGCTTATCGGTAATGAGCACATGATCCAGGCCACCGGCAGAACCCTGGCGCATCGGCAGGCAGTCGGGGGTGGTCCAGGAAGTGTTGGGAAATGGGATATAAACGAATTCGTCGCAGGAGGACGTTCGTGAATGACGCTCGAGGGGGGCGAGCAGCAATGGGTGTTGCATGGCGTGAGACCGTCGCAATACGCATCGGCGATTACCGGTGTCGTAGGCGTGGGGTAATGTAACCAGAATAATTTATTTTTGTATACAGGAAATTGGGCCTCGTGGCCCAGGTGAGCCAGGGCGGCTGCCTCCCTGGATTTTGGGGGCCGCTAGCCAGAAACTAGGTTAGAGTGTTCATCAATCATCAATCGTTAGTTTAAGCATGAATCGTCCGTTGTTTGTTTCTCTAGATGGGCCCAAGGGCACTGGCAAAACCACACTGTTGGAGGCCGTCACCAAAGCGCTGAGGGCAGAGAACAAGAAGGTGATTCGCCTTTGCGAGAAAAAAAGTGATCCCTACCGGGGTGAAACAATGGCCCTCGTCAATCAGCTCGTCAGAAACCCCAGCCGGGATTTGGAGGTGAGGGTTTGTCAGCGTTTTGCTGATAGCCGTGCTTGGATTTCCCAGCATGTGCTGACTAAACAGCCACCGGGCAGCATCGTTTTGATTGATCGCTGGTACCCTTCAGATGCCGCGTTTCGCCGGTTAATCCCGTTTGCAGAGATTCTGCAAATGAACATTGATCGCAACGTGCGAGCGCCGGACCTGCATGTCGGGGTTGTCACCGCCCCAGATACTTCATGGGCGAGGGCAGCGGCACGCTCGCGTGGGCTGGGTAGTACTGTGATGCATAAGCTCGAAGAGCATGTCGCTTCTACCAAGGCGTTCGAGCGAGCGGTTGAAGATCACGGCTGGGTTTTATGCCGCAATGAAGGAACGATTGAAGACGCAACGATGCAGGTGATTACTGAGATCTATAGACTGTTTTGATGCGTCTGAGCTGAGGCTCGTTGCGTCGACGTTGAGTAAGCGTGCGGTGACAGCACATTATGATGGGCTAAGCGGTGATCGTTAAAATTGAGATTTGCCAACATGGAAGGTCGGGTTCGCCCCGCAACTAGTCACGATGCAGCAGCGATTAGCCGTGTAGTGATCGCCGCTCTGCGTGAGTCAAATTCACAGGATTACTCACCTGACGTTATCGCTCAGGTTGAGCGCAGTTTTGCGCCGGAAGTCGTTTGCGCACTGCTCGATCAGCGCAAGGTTTTCGTAGCCATGCGAGGCGAAAATATTACTGGCACTGCAAGCCTCGACAGAGATGTAGTCAGAAGCGTATTCGTCGATCCTGCATACCAAGGTTGCGGTATCGGTCGGCAGTTGATGGATGTCATACATGCCACCGCTGCCAGCGCTGGTGTTGGCGCTTTACGGGTGCCGTCGTCGGTCACAGCGGAGAAGTTTTACGCTGCGTTGGGTTATCGGAAAATCCGTGACGCGTTTCATGGGACTGAGCGCACTATCGTGATGGAAAAACTGCTTTAACGCTTGCCGTTACCGTTCTTCATGCTCACCCGGCGCGTGCTGTTTGATGATGTCCATTACCGCAGCAGTCATGATTGCGGTAGAAACGCCGAACATCAGAATGCCATTGGCCGCCTCCAGAGGGCTGAGCAGGCGCCATTGCTGGCTCAGGACCACATCGCCATAGCCCAGGGTAGCGAAGGTCACGCCAGAAAAATACAGCGCGGTGATGAAGTCCTCGAATTCACCCAGCAGCAGGAACAGCACCGCCCACAGGGCCATTTGCACATAGTTGCCGATGAGCATCACCACCATGACCATCGACAGCAAACGCACGTCATCGCTCCAGGAAGGGCTTGCGTTCATCTTGCGGCGCAGCGACACATAGCGGCGCGCACACAGGGCTAAAAACCACGCTTGCAACACTACGCAGAGCACGATCACCGGTAGGCCTACCAGAAAGTTGATCAGCATGGGTGACCCTCTTCAGCGGTTGGGTTGGACATATTTCGACGTTGCCGACGCTTATCAAGCAGATACACCATCGCACAGGCATACAGGGTGACCAGAATGAACAGGCCCATGCGGATGGCGAAGGCGGTGTAGACATCCTTGCCGGCGGCGCTGTCCTGCACCGACTGGCCAAGCAAAATGATCATGGTCGTCAGGCTGTTGAGCCAAAAGCCCGGCTTGTAGTTGCCTGGGCTCAGCCCGTAGAGTTTTCGGGCCAGCACCAGGCCGAACAGCAGCATCCACAGGAAGAACATCCACAGGTTGACGAACAGGCCCAGGGCGAACCAAAACAGAATCGCCATCAGGCCGCCGAGCAGGGTCGAGCCGAGCAGCTCCCGCCCGGCAGTGCGCGCATTGGTGGCGGTGCTCTGCTGGCCGAGGTTGACCGACTTCATGATGATCGGCATGTAGCTGGCCGGATCGATCAGCGCTAACAAGAAGGCAGGCATCACCACCAATGCTGCGCGCAATGCCAGCCAGCTGACTTCATCGGCCGACAGGGCAGGTGTGGGGGCGGGCGGCTTGGTACCTACCGGGTCAGGGAACAGCCAGTGGCTGATCGACACCGCCGTGACGGCCAGGAGCAAGCCCTTGACCAGCGATAGGATCACCTCCAGCGCCAGGTCGAACTCGGTAGCGCCGGCCGCGCTGATCATCGTCAAGCCAACCACCATGAACGTAGCGACCAGCGAGTTGCCTCCACTCATGCCGTAGCGGAAGACCAGGAACAGGCACAGGCCGACCAGCATCACGCCGGTTGCCGCGTAGTAGTGCAACAGCGGTATCAACAGCAAGCCGCTGCCGGTAGTCACCATCAGCACCACGGTCAAGCCCAGGGTGGCCTTGAACGGCAGCGGCCGATTCATCGCCGCCAGAATCGTCAGCGCCAGCATCGGTGCAATGAAGGGGATCGGCAGGGCCAGGCCGAAGCTTGCAGCCAGGCACAGCGCAGTGCCAGTGGCCAGGCGCAGGGCTCGCCTGGCACGGACTTGTTGCTCAGTAGACATACGACATCCAGCTCATCACCCGCAGGAACAGGCGGCCGAGCAGGTTCAGCGGGTTACCTTCGCTGGGGAACGCCATGACCTCGGCCTGGCCACCGACACGGATGCCACTGATGTCGGCCAACTGGCCGGGCACAAGCTCAATGATCACTGGAAAACGTTGGGCCGGGCGCAGCCAGTCACGGCTGTTCTGCACCGTGGGCAAGGTTCCGGCTGGCGTGCTCTGGCCGGTACTGACGCCATAGCCGATGCTGCGCACATGGCCTTCGAATATCGTACCGGGCAGGGTATCCAGCACGATGCGGACCGGGGTCCCGGGTCTGACCTTGCCCAGGTTGTTCTCGGTCATGTCGGCCGTGACCCACACATCGTGAATGGCGATCAAGGTCATCAAGGGCGCACCGGCTGCGGCGAACTGGCCGACATCGGTGCGCAGGTCGGTGACCAGGCCGTCCGAGCGGGCACGTACGATGCTGTTGGCCAAGTCCAGTTCGGCCTTGTCCACATTGGCGATGGCGGCGAGCAACTGGGCATTTTTTTCGTCACTGCCACCTTGGGTTTCGCGGGCGCGTTCTACTTCTGCCCGCGCGGCGGCGACATGGGCGACGGCCGCATCGAGGGTGGACCGGGAAACTTCCAGGCGACGCAGGGAGATGGTTCCGGGATCTTCCTTGTACAGGCGTTCCAGGCGTTGCAGGTCCTGACGGGACATGACTTCGTTGGCCTGCGCTGCTTTGAGCGACGCCACCTTGGAGTCAATGCCTGCGGTATTGGCGCCGATCTGCTTGCGGGTGGTCTGCAAGTCGGCACGCGCGCGATCGACAGCGATCTGGTAGTGCTGTGGGTTGACTTCGAACAGCACTTCGCCGGCCTTGACGTCCTGGTTGTTGCGCACGTTGACTTTGGTCACCCTGCCGGCGACCTCCGACGCCACCGGAACGACAAACGTCTGCACCCGTGCCTGTTGCGTGTAGGGGGTATAGCGGTCGGCCAGCAGGTACCAAACCAGGCTCGAAAGGATCAGCACGGCCACCCAATTCACCGCTTTTTTGGCCGGGTCGGGCGCAGGCGCGGGTTCTTCCATCTCTTGTTGGCGGTCACTCAATTGACACCTTCCTTCGCTTCATCGAGCAGGTCGCCCCAGTCGGTGCGTTGCTGCATCTGTTGGCGGGTGGCGGGATCGAGCAGCGGACGGTTACTGTACCAACCGCCGCCAAGGGCCTTGTACAGCGCGATCAGGCTGTTGACCGCGGTATTGCGATTGACCAGGTAGTTATCCTGCTGGGCGAACAGGGACGCCTGGGCATCGAGTACCCGCTGGAAATCCGAATAACCTTCACGGTACTGGGTATTGGCCAGGGATACCGAGCGCTCGGCGGCAATCGACGCCTCGCTGAGGATACGGTCGCGCTCCAGGGCTTTGAGCAGGCCGGTCGCGGCATCGTCAGCCTCACGCGCTGCCTGGCGAACGCTGTCCTGGTAGACCACGATCAATTGCTGCAGGCGGGCATCCTGGATGCGCACGTTGTTGGTGATTCGACCATGATCGAACACGTCCCAGCGCAGGCTCGGCCCGCCGATCAGGTCCAGGGTATTGGACGTGCCGTCAAGCGAGCTTGCTGACCAGACAATGCTGCCCAACAGGCTGATGGAGGGGTACAGGTCGGCCTCGGCGACACCGATCAGCGCCGACTGGGCCGCGACTTGCGCTTCTGCGGTACGCACGTCCGGGCGGCGCAACAGCAGGTCAACCGGTACAGCCTGCAGTACGGCACGGTCGACCAGGGGCACCACACCGGTATTGTTATGGAGTTCCGGTATTGCGCCAGGCGGGCGACCGATCAAGGTGGACAACGCATTGCGTGTGCTTGCGACCTGCGCCTCGAAGTCGGGGATGGTGCTCAGGGTTCCCAGGTATTGGGTCTTGGCCTGTTGCAGATCGAGCTCGGCATTATCACCGCTGGTGAACAGGCGCTCGGTGATCTCATAGCTGCGCTTCTGCAGTTTGGCGTTGTTCTTGGCGATGAGCAGGCGCGCCTCGGCGGTGCGTAGCGCGTAGTAGGTTTGCGCCACTTGCGCGTGCAGCAGCACCAGCACGTTTTCATAGTTGCTCTGGGCGGCGAACCAGGACGCATCGGCCGACTCGATGGCGCGGCTGAATCGGCCCCAGAAATCCAGTTCCCAGCCGACGTCGAAACCCGCGCTGTGTTGCCACAGATGGCTGTCCTGCGGATTGTCGCCGCCCCATTGGCGACGCTTGAGGTAGAGGCTGTCGGCACTGACCTGTTGGAACTGCGGGTAGCGATTACTTAGCGCAATGCCCAATTGCGCGCGCGCTTCCATCACCCGCAGGCCGGCGATTTCCAGGTCGGCGTTGTGAGCGTCGGCCTCGGCGATCAGATGGTCGAGCACCGGGTCGGTGAATACCTGCCACCATTGCCGGCTATCGGGTTGTGTATGTTGCTGGCTGGCAAGCTCCAGGGCCTGAGTGTTCCAGTGCTCAACCCAGGGCTGGGTCGGTGACTGGAAGTCCGGGCCCAGGCGCACACAGCCGCCCAGGCCCAGGGCGCCACACAGCAGCAGCCGACTCATGCGAGCAGGACACGACATCAAGCGCACACTCCTCAGGCCGGTGGATGCTCGTTCGTTTCCTCAAGTCGCGGTTGCTCATCGCGCGGTAGTTCATCCAGTACCTCGATATGCGGTTGGTCCTCAACCCATTGCCAGAACAGTTGATAGGCGACTGCCAGTGCCACCGGCCCGATGAACAGGCCGATGAAACCGCCGCTGACCATACCGCCCAAGGCGCCAATCAGAATCACCGGCATCGGCACATCGACGCCGCGGCCGAGCATCAACGGCTTGAGGATATTGTCGGCCATGCCAGCAATCAGGCTGTAGATACCGAATATGATGGTGGCAAGCGTGGTGCCTTCAGTGGCAAAGACATAGGCGATTACCGGCAAACTCACGAGAATCACCGGCAACTGCATGATCCCCATCAACAACGCAACCATGGCCAGCAGCCCGGCACCGGGCACCCCCATGAGCACGAAGCCGACACCCACCAGCAGCATCTGGATAAAGGCGATACCCACCACGCCCTGGGCGACCGCGCGGATGGTCGCGGTGCACAGTTCGGTAATGCGCGGGCCGCGCTCGGGGCCGGAAAGGCGGGTGGCGATGGCGATGGCGCTGCGTTCGCCGTTTTCGCCGTAGGCCATGAGCACACCGGCAATGATCAGGGCACCGATGAACAACAGAAAGCCCACACCAACACCGGCCATCTTGCCCAGCAAGGTCAAGCCGACGGTCTTGATGTAAGGCATCAACTTCATCAGCACGCTGCTCATGTCAGTGGCCGACTGCATCCAGAAGTTGTAGAGCGGTTTGCCAATGATCGGCAGGGTGGCGATTTTTTCGTTCGGCAGCGGAATTTCCAGGCTGTCGGATTTGAGTATGGCCAGAGCGCCTTCGATCGAATCACTGACCGACGTGCCCAGCAGGTATATCGGTACCATCAGCAAGGCCAGGGCGACAACGATGATAAGGGTAGCGGTGCGACCGTCCTTGTTGCCCAGCTTGCCTTTAAGCATGTTGTGCAGCGGGTAGATGGTAATGGCCAGGATAACTGCCCAGAGCATCAGATTGAGGAAGGGATGAAAGATCTGGAAGCAGAACAGCACCAGTACTGTGATCAGTCCGGCGCGAATTAAAACATCGAGCAACCCACCGGATAGCGCCCTTGCAGAAATGTTCGTGCGCAACATTGTCTAGCTCCTCGCGGTTCGTCACCAGGGTCGGGATACGCTTAGGCAGCATAGACGCTGATTTGCCGGGAGTTCCACGCTGACGCAACGAAGTTATGAAAAATCGGTCTGATTTGATCGTTGCGCTAGCAAGTGGCGGCTTTTCTGGCGGGTTCTGGCAGCCATGGCTTCGAGGAAAAACCGAATATGGGCGGTGCGGGCACTCCACGACGAGGTGTCCCATCCAAGGGTAGGCTGTATCAGTGGACGCTCTGTGTAGTCTCGCTGTGTTTGGGTAAGGCAAGGGAGATAAGCGCGGCAGCCAGTACAAAAGTGCTCGATACTAACAAACAGGCTTCTAGGCCATAGGCTTGGAATACCCAACCCGAGAGCAACGTGCCGACTAGCCGGCCCAACGCGTTGGACATGTAGTAAAAGCCCACGTCCAGGGAGACCCCATCTTCCTTGGCATAACTGACAATCAGGTAGCTGTGCAGCGAGGAATTCACCGCAAATAGCACGCCGAATAGCATAAGCCCACCGAGCAGCACTACTTTAGCCGACCAACCTGCGGTCAGCCCCAGCGCAATCAGTGCGGGCAGCCCAGCCAGCGCGATGGCCCAGGAAAAGGCGGCTCGGCCGTCCGGTACCTGGCCACGCTTGTTGCCGGTAATGCGGGGGGCAAATGACTGTACGATGCCGTAGCCGATGATCCAAGCAGCAAGAAAGCTACCAACCAGCCAGAAATCCCAGCCTAATGCGCTGCTCAGGTACACCGGAAGGGCTACGACAAACCAGACGTCACGCGCGCCAAAGAGAAACAGTCGTGCGGCCGAGAGGATGTTGATCGCTCGGCTTTTAGACAACATATCGCGGAACTTCGGTTTGGCTTTGGCCTTGCCCAGGTCCTTTTTCAGCATCAACAAGCTGCCTGCCCAAATCAATGCGAGCGCTGCCGCCATTGCCAGGACCGCCATGCTGAAACCGAGCAGCGCGAGCAGGGCACCTCCGAGGAAAAAACCCACCCCTTTGAGCGCGTTTTTCGAGCCTGTAAGGATGGCCACCCACGTGTAGAGGGTGCCCTGCTGGCTATCCGGTACCAAGAGTTTGATGGCGCTTTTGGCACTCATCTTGTTGAGGTCCTTGGCGATGCCGGACAACGCTTGGGCCGCCATCACCCAAGGTGCAGTCAGCCAGGTTCCCGGCACCGTGAGCATCAACAAGGCCAGTACCTGCATGCCCAGGCCGATGTTCATGGTGCGATTGAGGCCCAGACGGGCGCCGAGGTAGCCGCCCACCAGGTTGGTGATGACGCCAAACATTTCGTAGAACAAAAACAGCGCTGCGATCTGCAGCGGCGTGTAGCCCAGCGTATGGAAGTGCAAAACCACCAACATGCGCAACGCGCCGTCGGTGAGGGTGAAGGCCCAGTAGTTACCGGTAACCAGCAGGTACTGACGCACTTGCGTAGACAGGGCTGACAACGCTTTCATGATCGCCGTTTACTCCGCCGCGCCGACCAGTCGGGCCAGCTCCGCGGCACGATTGGCGTAGCCCCACTCATTGTCGTACCAGGCGTAGATCTTCACCTGGGTACCGTTCACTACCATGGTCGACAGCGCATCGATGATCGAGGACCGTGGATCGGTGCGGTAATCGATGGACACCAATGGGCGCGCTTCATAACCCAGGATCCCCTTCAACGGGCCTTCGGCAGCAGCCTGGAGTAGCGAGTTGACCTCCTCAGCTGTGGTTGCACGCGCCACCTCGAACACGCAGTCGGTCAGCGAGGCGTTGGCCAGCGGTACGCGCACGGCGTGACCATTCAGCTTCCCGCGCAGCTCGGGGAAGATTTCGGCGATTGCTGTAGCCGAACCGGTTGTGGTGGGGATCAGGCTCATGCCCGAGGCACGGGCGCGTCGCAGGTCCTTGTGTGGTGTATCGAGGATGCTCTGGGTGTTGGTCAGGTCGTGGATAGTGGTGATCGAGCCGTGACGGATACCCAGGCTCTCGTGAATCACCTTGACCACCGGAGCCAGGCAGTTGGTGGTGCAGGAGGCAGCGGTGACGAGGCGGTGCTGGGCCGGATCGAACAGGTGCTGGTTGACCCCCATCACCACGTTCAGTGCGCCTTTTTCCTTCACCGGGGCACACACCACCACGCGTTTGACGCCTTGATCCAGGTAGGCCTGGAGCACGGCAACCGATTTCATCTTACCGCTGGCCTCGATGACCAGGTCGCAACTCGACCAATCGGTGTCGGCGATGGCCTTGTTGGCCGTGACCTTGATGTGCTTGCCATCGATTACCACCGAATCGCCTGCTGCACCGGCTTCACGGTGCCAGCGTCCGTGGACCGAGTCGAAGTTGATCAGGTGGGCGTGGGTCTCAGCATCCCCGGCCGGGTCATTGATCTGTACGAATTCGAATTCCGGCCAGTCCCAGGACGCGCGTAGCGCCAAGCGACCGATACGTCCAAACCCATTGATGCCTACTTTGATTGCCATGTTGTGGTTCTCGAATTGCAGTGAGCGGGGGCAGAGGGATATTGGTGAACGGATTGAAGTAAGGCTCAGATGGATCGTTGATTGACCCGCTTCGACAATTCTTCAGCCGACTCTTTCCGTTCGGAGTAGCGATCGACGAGGTAGTCGGCACGGTCACGAAGCAGCAAGGTGAACTTCACCAGTTCCTCCATCACGTCGACGACACGGTCGTAGTACGCCGAGGGCTTCATGCGACCGGCATCGTCGAACTCCAGATAGGCCTTCGGCACTGACGACTGGTTGGGGATGGTGAACATACGCATCCAGCGGCCGAGCACGCGCAGTTGGTTGACCACGTTGAACGACTGCGAGCCGCCACAGACCTGCATCACCGCGAGGGTCTTGCCCTGCGTCGGGCGCACGGCGCCCATGCTCAGCGGAATCCAATCGATCTGCGACTTGAATACGCCGGTCATCGCGCCGTGGCGCTCTGGTGAACACCAGACCATGCCTTCAGACCAGAGCACCAAGTCCCGCAGCTCTTTGACCATGGGGTGGTCATCGGCCACGTCATCCGCCAGCGGCAAGCCTGACGGGTTGAAGATCCGTGTCTCGGCACCGAAGTGCTCCAGCAGCCGAGCCGCTTCCTCCGTCAGTAAACGGCTGAAGGCGCGTTCACGGGTGGATCCATACAGGAGCAGGATGCGCGGTTTGTGTGTGGACGCCTGCTCTATCGCCATTTTGTCAGGCGATGGCAGATCGACCAGGTCTGGTTCGATATTGGGGATACAGTCATCGGTCATGATTTTACTCCTGGGGCAGGGGTACAGATGCTTGATCGAACCAGCGACGTTTGAGCCACAAGGCGACGCCAACCAGCGAGATCAGTACAGGGACTTCCACCAGCGGCCCGATCACGGTGGCAAAGGCTACCGGTGAGGCGAGCCCGAAGGTGGCAATGGCCACGGCGATGGCCAGTTCGAAGTTGTTGCTCGCGGCGGTAAAGGCCAGCGCTGTGGTCCGTGGGTAGTCGGCCTTCAGCAGCTTGCCCATCCCGAAGCTGACGAAGAACATCACCACGAAGTAGAGGGCCAGCGGGATGGCGATGCGCAGTACATCCAGTGGCAGTTGCACCACCTTGTCGCCTTTGAGACTGAACATGGCGACGATGGTCAGCAACAACGCCACGAGTGTCAGTGGGCTGATCTTGGCAATGAAGCGCTCCTGGTACCAGGTCGAGCCTTTGCGACTGATCAGGATCTTGCGGGTCAGGAAACCAGCCAGAAACGGGATACCCAGATAGATCAGCACTGACTGGGCAATTTCGAGGAAGCTAATCTCGATGACGCTACCCTGCAGGCCGAACAGTGGAGGCAAAAGGCCCAGAAAGATCCAGGCGTACAGGCTAAAGAACAGGATTTGAAAAATGCTATTGAAGGCGACCAAGCCCGCCACGTACTGGTTGTTGCCGCCCGCGATCTGGTTCCACACCAGCACCATGGCGATGCAGCGCGCCAAGCCGATAAGGATCAGCCCGGTCATGTACTCAGGCTTGTCGCGGAGGAACACGACAGCCAGCCCGAACATCAGTACCGGGCCGATCACCCAATTCTGAATCAGCGACAGGGTGAGGATGCGTTTGTCCTTGAAAACCTGTGGTAACTCCTCGTATTTCACCTTCGCCAGTGGCGGATACATCATGACGATCAGGCCGATCGCAATGGGAATGTTCGTCGAGCCTACTGACAGGCTATTCAGCCATGCTGGCAGCCCCTGGAATAGGCTGCCCAGGCCGATGCCAAGCCCCATGGCCAGAAAGATCCAGACCGTCAGGTAGCGGTCGAGGAATGAAAGTCGGCTTTTGCTCATGGTGAATCTCCCTTAGCGTCAGAGCGTTGCGATGTCTACCCACTTGGCAGTGATCAGCAGCAGGTGGCGACGCGCAGTGGGCGCTCACCCATACTGTCCAGGCGTTTGGCGCTGGTGCTCAACCATTCGCGATTGGCGTCCAGCGTTGTTGTCAGGATCTCGCGCACCCAGACGGGCAGCGCTGGATGCAACCGGTAGTAGACCCACTGGCCTTGCCGGCGGTCTTCCAGCAAACCGCAAGTGCGAAGTTGCGCCAGGTGGCGGGAAACCTTGGGCTGGCTTTCTTCCAGGGCACAAATGAGTTCACAGACGCACAGCTCTTCCTCGCGAGCGATCATCAGCATCATCCGAATGCGGTTCTCGTCGGCGAGGCATTTGAAGACCTTGGTTGGGGTCAGCGATTCAGTCATGGTCGCTCTCGGTGTTGGGTTATCACGAGGTATTCGATTGTGGATCTCGTAGCGCCTAAATATATGTTATTTCGAATATACGCAAAATCGAATATTTTGCAACCTGGCAAGAACAGGTTGCTTTACATGTGTGAGTATCGTGAAGGCCAGCAAAGCGGGCAGACAGGTTTCGAGGAGTGGTTGTCATCAGGGGAGGCCAAGCAGGTTGGGCGCTTGGCTGGGACATACAGCAACACTCACCCGACGGAGCGGGACTGCACGCCGTGTGCCTGTGCGCGGCCCGCTGGCGTGCAGCAGCTCGCTTTTTGAGCAGCGGTTATCTGTACAGGCTGCCATTACCCAGCATCAAAGAATCCAGGGTAATCAATCATGCTCAAGTTGTACGTATTCCAACATTTTCTGACTTCCATCAAGAATGTCACTACAGATGGCATTGCGAGCTCCTGCGCCATCCCGCTTCTTGAGTGCTTCGAGTACATCCCAGTGATGGTCAATCGCCATGCGCTCGTTGAAGCTTCCATAGGCGCGAGCAATGAGCGGCCCGGTACGCATCCACAAGCCGTCCAGCAGGCCGGCAAGTACTGGCATATCAGCGATTTCCGTCAAGCTGAAGTGAAAGGCGTGATTGAAGGTCAATGCTGACGTCAAGTCATTGTCTTTAATCGCTGCGAGGTTGTTTTGAATGCAGGTTTCCAGGCGCATCAGTTGTTGCGGTGTCGCTAACGATGCGGCTGTCTCGGCTGCCAATCCTTCGAGCGAGAGCCGAATGCTTCTAATCTCCAGGTACTGCTTGGAGGTCAGCACGGGGACGCGAATGTCTCTCGGGGTCTTGAGAACCAGCGCCTGCTCCTTTGCCAATTGAAGGATGGCGTCCCGTACCGGTGTGACACTCGTACCCAATTGTTCAGCAAGGTCGCGTATGCGTAGCCGGTCGTTAGGCTGGAAGCGGCCTGTGATCAACGCTTCCCGGAGCAAGCCATAGATACCGCTGCCAAGGTATGAGTGTTTTAGGTTCTCAATAGGGTAATTCATCGCGTACTCGTGTGCGGCACATGCCCGGCTGGAGAGGGGAGGCTACCGGCAGCGATTATCGAGTAACTCAAACATGTTGCCCACCGTTTACGTGGATTTCTGCACCATTGATATACGAAGCGCCCTGCGTACAGAGGAAATGCACAAGTGCGGCGACTTCCTCGGGCTTACCCATGCGTTTCATTGGAATCGATCGCTCAACTATCAGCTCGGTGCCGGCAGATAGGATGGAGGTATCGATTTCCCCGGGAGCGATCGCGTTTACGCGAACACCGTGAGGCCCGAAGTCATGCGCCATCTCGCGAGTCAGGGCCGATAGCGCCGCTTTCGAGCAGGCGTAAGCGACACCTGCAAACGGGTGGACACGCGAACCCGCAATAGAGGTGACGTTGATAACAGAGCCTCTCGCCGTCTTGAGCTCCTCGAAAAGCCCCTGAGCCAGCAGTGCAGTCGAGAAGATGTTCACATTGAAAACCTTCAGCCAGGTCGAATAGTCGGATTCCAAAACCCCTAGTCGCTCTCCATCTGAGCCTTTTGGTGAAATACCGGCGTTGTTAACTAGAGCATCCAGTCGGCCGCCGAGCTTCTCCCTTATTTCTGGAAGCCTGCTCTGTACGTCCTCCACGTTGCCGAGGTCGAGGTGAATGTGGTTAGCCAGTCCTTCGGCCCACGGGCAGCCTTCGCCCAGATCCTGCCTCGAAGCAGTAAAAACTCGCCAACCTGCGGCGCTGAAATGTTTCACGGTCGCGTGGCCAATGCCCCGGCTTGCACCGGTTAGCAGCAGAGTACGTTGTTCGGTCATGGCGGGATCCCTTTGATTGGTGAGGAGGAGTGTAGGCTAAAATATGATGCATCATATTATTAATGTGTTTTAATGGACTTTGTCCCCACCGGGGAAGCGTCACATTCAATCGATTGCTGCCACTACAAGAAAACTGCCATCCCTTTAAAGCTGCCCACGACCCGTAGCTGACCTGGAGAGACGCATGAATAAGAAAATCGCAGCTGTACTTTTGCTTGGAACACTTGCAGGCCCGCTGAACGCCGCTGAAAAGCTAACCGTGGTTTCCTTTGGCGGGAACAATCGCCAGGCTCAAGAGAAGGCGTTCTACAAACCCTTCACTGCCGAGAGCGCCACGACCATCACGGCGGATGACTACAATGGCGAAATGGCCAAAATCAAGGTGATGGCCGACACCGGTAAAACCAGCTGGGATGTTGTGGAGGTCGAATCACCCGAGCTCATCCGTGGCTGCAGTGAGGGGTTGTTCGAACCCTTGGACTGGAGCCGGATAGGGAAGAGGGAGGATTTCATTCCTGCCGCAGTCAGCGACTGTGGTGTCGGCATTTTCATCTGGTCGACAGTGCTTACCTATGATCCCAAGAAGCTCGCCGCAAGCCCGCAAGGCTGGGCCGACTTTTGGGACACCAAAAAATATCCCGGTAAGCGCGGCCTTCGGCGCGGAGCGAAATTCACACTGGAGTTCGCGCTGCTTGCGGACGGAGTAAGCAACCAAGATATCTACAAGCTTCTGGGCACTGAAGCGGGTATTCAGCGCGCGTTCAAAAAGCTCGACGAAATCAAACCCAACATCCAATGGTGGGATTCCGGCGCGCAGCCTCTGCAATGGTTGGTGGCGGGTGACGTGGTCATGACCTCCGCCTACAACGGTCGCGTCACCTCTGCCCAGGAGGAAGGCCAGTCATTTGCAATGCAATGGAATGGGAGCCTTTACGACCTCGACCATTGGGCGATCGTCAAAGGCTCTGCGAAAAAGGAATTGGCAGAGCGCTTTATCGCTTTCGCTAGCGAGCCTGTGCAACAGAAGAATTTCGTCGAAGCCATCCCTTATGGGCCCAGCAACACAAATGCGATGAGCTTGGTAGATAAGCGTGTTGGCGAAAAACTCCCGACTGCACCTGAAAATCTAAAAAACGCCCGGGCTACCGACGCCGAGTTTTGGATCGATCATGGTGAGGATCTGGAGGAGCGATTCAACGCTTGGGTCAATAAGTGATGCATGGCGCCCCTGGAAACTGGGGCGCCGTTTGCAAGGCGGATGAGGACGTGAGTCATGCCACTTGAGAATTTAGCTGTTGATGACAAGTTGCTGGAAGTTGCTCCAGCTCTGGTCACTGATGTGCAAGCGATCGCAGTGCTCCAGCAGCAATTTGGTTTAAGCGGCAAGCTTGAAAAATTGGGCGGAGAGCGAGACCTCAATTTCCGCGTGATTCTTGAAGACGGGTCATCTCGTTTGCTCAAGCTTTCCCACCCGCTTGAGAACCCCGATGTGGTCGACTTCCACAACCAGGCGATGCGAAGAATCGAGCTTCGAGATCCCGGTCTTCCGGTTCAGCGCGTGCATCCGTCGCGTGAAGGTCAGTACGCCACCTTTGTCGAGATTGATGGGCAGCACATGCTGGCCCGACTATTGTCTTTTGAAGACGGTATGCCCCTTCACTGTGTGAGTCGCACCACAACGGCGTTTCGCCGAGTAATTGGGCAGTCCATTGCTCGGCTGGACGTAGCGCTCGAAGGCTTCACTCATCCTGCCGCCGGACATGCTCTGCTCTGGGACATGCAGCATGCCGCGCACCTTCGACCGTTGCTGATTCACATCGAGCCAGGTCAGGGGCGAAGCCTAGTCGAGCAAAGTCTTGACTTGTACGAATCCGTCGTCTTGCCCCAGATCCCTCGACTCCGAAAGCAGGTTATTCATAATGACACGAACCCGCACAACATTATCGTGGATGCCAAGAGCCCTAGTGTCCTGCGGAGCATCCTTGATTTCGGTGACATGGTGTACGCACCATTGGTCAACGAGGTAGCGGTTGCCGCTTCATATCACCTTGGCCAGGTCGGCGATGTGCTAGCGCCAGCATTGGATGTCATTGGCGCTTACCACCAACACAATCGGCTTACCCATGATGAGTTGGTGCTGCTGCCGGCGCTGCTGACCACGCGGTTGGCATTAGCCCTTTGCATCAACTCATGGCGCGCCGAGCTGCACCCTGAGAATCGTCAGTACATCCTTCGAAATACCCAGCGCGCGTGGGCAAATTTGAATGCAATGTCGTCTCTGTCTCGACCTGAAATTGAAGATCGAATTTCTTCCGTGTGCCTGCGAGAGGTCAACACATGAGCATGATCAACAGTTTCACTTCAGAGGACGCAGCCCGGCTTTCGGAAACGGAACGACGCTTGATTGAGCGCCGCGAGCGTCTGTTGGGCCCGGCGTACCGTCTTTTCTACGAACGACCGCTCCATACCGTTAGAGGAGAGGGTGTTTGGCTCTTCGATGAACAGGGGCGTCGTTATCTGGATGCCTATAACAACGTCGCGTCCATCGGTCACTGCCATCCCCGCGTGGTTGAGGCAATGTATCGGCAGTCGCGTTTGCTGAACACGCACACTCGCTACCTGCAGGAGGGGATTCTCGACTATGCCGAACAGTTGTTAGGCACATTCTCTGGAGACTTGAATCGAGTCATGTTCACGTGTACCGGGAGTGAAGCGAATGACCTCGCGCTTCGGATCGCCAAGCAGTACACAGGCGGTACCGGCGTCATCATCACCCAATTTGCCTACCACGGTGTAACGGGCGACATTGCCGAGCTTTCGCCATCGCTCGGTCGCGCCATGGTGCTCCCGGAGCATGTCCGTACCGTACGCGCACCTGACGCGTACCGTCTGGGAGCCGAAAACGTGGCGTCGACTTTCGCCGCAGACATACGTGCCGCAATCGATGACTTGAAAGCGCACGGCATCCGTCCCGCAGCTATTTTGCTGGACGGCATCTTCTCCAGCGATGGCGTCCTCCCCGGGCCGGCGGGCTTCCTCGCTGAAGGTGTTGCGTTGGCCCAGGCAGAAGGAATGTTGTACATCGCCGATGAGGTACAACCAGGCTTTGCGCGTACTGGTCTGAACATGTGGGGTTATTCGAGGCATAACGTGCGTCCGGATATTGTCACGCTCGGTAAGCCCATGGGTAATGGTCAGCCCATTGCTGGTATCGTTGGACGCGCTGAGGTCGTCGATGACTTCGGAAAGCACATGCGCTACTTCAATACGTTTGGAGGCAACCCAGTCTCGTGTGCAGCAGGCCAAGCTGTCCTGGACGTCATCCAGGACGAGCATCTGCAGCAGCGATCGCATGACATTGGCGGCTATCTGCTGGCCGGCCTGACAAAGCTTGCGCAGCGCCATGAAATGATCGGTGACGTCAGGGGGGCTGGCATGTTCCTCGGCATTGAGCTCGTCACTGACCGGGCGACGCAGAGACCAGCAGCCGAGCAGGCTCGCAAGGTCGTCAACTCAATGCGTGAACAGGGTGTGCTGATTAGTGCCGCCGGCCCGCTCGAAAACGTGCTCAAGATTCGACCGTTATTGGCGTTTACGCAAGAGCACGCAGAGATGCTTATCGAGGCGGTCGATGTCGCAATGCAAGGGGTTCATTAGCCTTGAGCTTTTGACCGCTGTGTGCGTTGGTAACGAGTAACTGCGATCTGGACGGCGGCAGCTACGAGGCAAAGCAAGCCGATTTTCCAGCTGCCCTCCACCCCGAAGTGCTCGCATATTTTTCCAGTGATGATCACGCTAACGAAGATAGCGAAAGGTAGGATTAGTTTATTCATTAGGTTTTCCAGTGGTAAACGAAAAAAGGTGTGAGTGGGTCTCCCTCTCCAAGCACAGGAGAGGGAATCCTTCCATTTCAAAGCAGTGTATGTTCCAGGCAATTACGTTTGAACGTCTGTAGGTGGTGCTTCGTTCACCGTCTCGGCCACCGGCGACTCGCCAAACAACAGGCTGGCGCGACTCTCCAGCAAGGCCCCTGCCTGAAAATAGCCCATCACTGTCGTCACGCTACGGTGCTCGGTCATCGCCATTACTTCACCTAGCGGCACACCCTGACGCCCGGCCTCGGTGACAAAGCCCGAGCGCAGGCTGTGCGCCGCCCAGTCGCCCTCGAGCCCGGCCAGCTGGGCACGGCGCTTGACGATGCGCGCGACCTGGTCGCCGGAGAGGCTTGCCGAGCCGACGCGGCCGCCCTTGTACAGCCGCCGGAACAGTGGCCCGCTGCTCGCCGGGGCCGCCGCCAGCCAGGCGTTTAGTGCCTGCGCCGCAGGCCCGCGCAACGGTTTCTCGCGGCGTACACCGCCGGTGTCGGTCTTGGTCGCACCGAGGGCATACAGCCAGGTGTCGGCGTCTAGGCGGCGCAGGTCTTCCACCCGCAGGGCGGTCACCTCCGAGCGCCGTCGGCCGCCGCCGCTCCAGGCCAGCAGTAACAGGGCACGATCGCGCACCCCGCGCACGCCGTCCGTGCAGGTAGCGAGCATCGCCTGCAAGGGCTCCAACACCATGGCGGTTTTCTTGCGCAGCGCGACGCCTTGGCGCGCCTGGGCCTTACGTGCCTCGCGCAGCAGGGTCTTTACCGTCGGTGCCTCGCAGGGATTGTCCCAGTCATTGAGTCGATGCCACTTGGCCAACACCGCCAGGCGATGGTTCACCGTGTTGAACGCCAGGGCCCCGAGTTTGCCCTTGACCCCAGCGGCGACCAGGGCCGCATCCAATTGCGCGGGAAGCAGCTGGCTCCAATCGCCATCGGCGTCTGGGCGGGCCAGGTGGTCGACAATGAACTGCACAGCGACATCCGAGGGCAGGGCGCCGTCACCGATCGCGCGGCCGTAGCGCAGTTGCAGCCAGGCGGCCCAGTAGGCGAGGGCGCTGCGGTAGCTACGCACGGTGTTGGCCGCGGTGCCGGCGGCAATAAAGGCCTCGGCGGCGGCCTGGGTGCTGTCGGCCAGGCCGTGCAGCGCCAGTGGGGCAATTGGCAGCACTTCGAATGGATCTGTATTATTCATTACGTTCAACGTATTATATTTTAATTATTGAATTCATAAGGTCGGATAACATTTATTTATCAGACCTAATATAGCGGAGGGCAGCGCATGGCGGTAGGTGTACCGGAAAATGACGTGTTCGCCGCGGCGGACGCAGTGTTGGCGCGGGGGGAGCGACCGACGGTGGAGCGGGTGCGCCTGGAACTCGGCCGCGGCAGTCCGGCGCGGGTCGGCGCCTTGCTCGATCAATGGTGGGAACAGCTGGCTGGGCGTCTGCGCGGCGAAACGCGGCTGCCCGGGCTACCGACGGAAGTGGCGCAAGCCTTTGTCGCGGTGTGGCAGCAGGCGACTACCCTCGCTCAGGGTGTGGTCGAGCAATCGCTGGCCGGCCAACGCCAGGTGCTGGTGGAGGAGCGTGAGCAGTTGGCCGCACTGGAGGCGCGAGCGCATCTGGAGGTTGCCCAGGCCCGCCAGCAAACCGCCGGGGCCAAGGCCGCCTGTCAAGTTTCTGAGGCCCGGCTCGCCGATTTGGAATGTTTGTTGCGCCAGCGCCAAGAGCAAATCGATGACTTGCGAGAGCAGCGTGAGGAACTGATTGGTCAGCGCGATGAAGCACAAGCGCAGCAGGCCGAGGCGCGCCAGCAGTTGCAGGCCCAACGCGAGCAGGCGGAGCAGGCGCGCGATGCACAGCAACGCTACAGTCGCGATGTCGAAGACCGGGCCTATCGGGAAATTGATCGGGCTCGCGAAGAGAGCAAGACGTTGGCCGCCCAACTCAAGGAAGCGAACGGCCGGCTGCAGACTCTGCAGCAGTCGCTGCTATCGGGACAGGCGGAGCTCACCGAGGCACGTGAGCAACGCGTCGCGGCCTTGAGTCAAACCCAGAGCCTGCAGGATCAGCTGGAGCAGCATCGCCTGGCAGGCGTGGACGCATCTGAACAGCGCCACACCCTGCAGCAGCGCTTGCTGCAGGTCGAAGCCGAGTTGGTTAACGCGCGCGAACGGGCGGCAGCGGCGCAGGCGCGGGCCGAAATGCTGGCCGATCAGTTGACGGCAGCCAACATCGATACGCTGGCGGAGCCTCCTCGGCGCCCAGGCAAGGCAGCATCCAAAAAACGCGGAGCGGCTCGCCCTAGGATCACTGTCGCCGACAAGCAATTGTAGGTGGTGATTTTATGTGGCGTAGTTAGGAGACATAAGCAAAAACTCAGACCAGCAAATCTTCGCTAACTTTGGCGTCATATTTGTAGGTGCCCTTGGTTTACTGCGAAGGTGACCTGCCGTTCCAGGACGCTGGGCGGTTTCAGTGACTGAGTGCCATACGGTGTTATTGATTTGTAGCTGGAGCGTCATACTGCGCAGCCAGGTTTTTTGATCACCTCAAGCGCCTGGCCTGCGGCAATAGGGGGGCTGGATAACGGTGAACCGAACTTCACGCTTGCCGCTATCTCTGAAAGTTTAAGGCCACTGCGCTAACAAACGTCTTACACTGACGCTTTTGCTAGCTCAGAGCGTCGCTGTGAACTTCACTGATCAAACCTTCGATACGATTCTGAACGCACTGCATGACGGCGTTTACATCACGGATGGGGCAGGGATTACCGTTAAGGTAAACAGCGCGTACGAGCGTCTGACTGGACTGCAGAGCGAACAGCTCATTGGACGCAGCATGCACGACTTGGTACGCGACGGAGTCGTTTCGCAATCCGCATCCTTACGCGTACTTCAGCAAGGCGCTCCGGTTTCCGTTATGCAGAGCCTCAGTGACGGTAAGAAGCTGCTGGTGAGCGCAACACCTATTTTCCAGGATCGCCGCATCAGTTACGTCGTCAGCGCCGTACGTGACATGACCGAGCTTCTACGCATGAAGCATGAAAGGGATGAGCTCGCTGGGCTCAAGAAGCTGCGTCACAGTACAGCACAGTTGCATGCTGGCAAGTATGAAAAACTGGCTCAGTCTTCGCTGGTCTTTGACCAGGCACAAACAGGCCCGCTTTTCGCACAGGCACGACGTGTAGCAGGCAGTGACGTGAAGGTGCTGCTGTTAGGGGAAACCGGTGTCGGCAAAAGCCTCGTCGCTCAGTACATCCACAATGCTAGCGCTCGAGCCAAGGAGCCTTTCATACCGCTCAACTGCGGAGCAATGCCAGAAAATCTGATCGAGGCGGAGTTGTTTGGCTACGCGCCCGGGGCGTTTACTGGCGCAGCGGCCAAAGGGAAGCGAGGGCTCCTAGAGCTGGCGAATCACGGAACGTTGTTCCTTGACGAAATTGGCGATCTTCCGTTGTCACTTCAGGTCAAGCTTCTGAAGGTTATCGAGGAGAAGCGGTTCATACCAGTGGGTGGGCTTGAACTGCGCGAAGTAGATATCCGAATCATAAGCGCCACCCACCATGACTTGCGACAGAGAGTAGGGCAGGGGTTGTTCCGTGCTGACCTGTACTATCGACTGAACGTGGTGCCCATCCGCATTCCCGCGCTTCGCGAGCGCGCCGGAGAGATCACCACGCTATTGGAGCATTTCCTAAGGCAGTTCAACGAGCGCTATGAGCGCAACATGACTTGGGGGCTAGAGACCCTAGACCTGCTCTGTGAGTATGCATGGCCTGGGAATATTCGCGAATTGATCAACCTGGTCGAGCGTTTGGTAGTTATCTGCGAAAGTGACACGATCGAGGCGTTGGATCTCCCTGAGGAAATCCTTAATCTTCACGATGATCGCTTAAATCAAAATCGCCTGCCGCTGCGCAAGGTTCTAGAAAACGCAGAGCGGAGCGCGATCCTTTCAGCAATGCGCGTCCACAAGACCACGCGCCTAGCAGCCAAGGCGCTGGGGGTAAGCCAGGCAACCATCGTCCAGAAGATGAAGCGCTGGGAGAGATCTGATTAGGTTTCTGATCGGAAGCCGTTTTTCCGATTGAAATCGTGATCGCCATCCGTGTCGGAGGCTAACAAGAACGAGGCAAAGCCCAGCAAACACAGGCCTTCCAAGAATTTGGCACATGTTTTGTTATCTGGTGGTTCATCTCAAATAAAAAACGAGGATGAGCCGATGAGTGTTTCTGCCTTTCAAATCGCCAATAAACTCCTGACCGGCTCCAGCGCGGTTGAACAGCTGGACGCTGAGTTGACCCGGCTGAAGGTTAATAATCCATTAATCGTTACTGATGCGATCCTGGTCAAATCGGGCACAGTTGACCTCGCCTTGGCCCACCTGGGTGGCCGCCGTTATGGCCTCTATGACCAAGTTCAACCAGAGCCTGAAATCAGTTTGGTCGAAGATTGTACCCGCGCCTTTCGCGAGGGTGGCCATGATGGCCTCATTGGGCTGGGCGGTGGAAGTGTGATCGACATCGCGAAAGGTGTCGCGGCCTTCGCGGGACATGATGGCACGCTGGCCGAGTTGTTCGGCGTCGATCAAGTAAGCCGCAAGGGGCCTCCACTGGTCGCGATTCCTACTACAGCAGGCACAGGTTCGGAGGTCACGAACGTGGCAATCTTCTCCGACAAAAAAGCGCAGCTCAAGAAAGGCATTGTGAGCAACTACCTGCTGCCTGATGTTGCTCTCGTGAGTCCAGTTATGACGCGCACTTGCCCACGTAGCGTAACCGCTGCCAGCGGTGTCGATGCGCTTGTGCATGCGATCGAAGCGTACCTTTCGATCAATCGCTCGCCGATCACCGATGCCATTGCTCTTGGAGCCATCAAGGTAATTGCTCGCGCTTTGCCTAAAGCGTATGCCAACCCCGATGATCTTGTTGCTCGGGAAGACATGGCTACGGCGAGTCTGATGGGCGGCATGGCGTTTGGAAACGCAGGCGTGGGGGCAGTACATGCGCTGGCCTATCCGCTGGGCGGGCGCTTCAACATAGCACACGGCGTTAGCAACGCTTTGCTGCTGCCCTATGTAATGCGCTGGAACAAGCTTGCCTGTGCAGAGCGGCTTCGCGACGTCGCTCAGGCAATGGGCGTGAATATCGCCGGTTTAAGCGATAGCCAGGCTGCAGACGCCAGTGTCGATGCGATGGCTGAACTGTGTGCTGCGGTAGACATTCCTAGCGGCCTTCGTACTTTCAACGTTCCGGAGGACGCTTTGGCACCGATGGCCGAGGAGGCCAGCAAGATTGACCGGTTGATGCGTAATAACCCCCGCAAGCTCACGCCTGCAGATATCGAGGCGATCTACCGGGCTGCCTGGTAACTACCTGATAAATCTGGCCCCCGGAAGTGGGCGCCATGAACCTTTAATTAAAGCCAACTTGAATGCTTTAATAAAGTATGCAACCTTGACAGGATTTATCACCCATCTACAAATAAAATTCTCGAACAGCTCAATATGTAGTGTGACAGAACGAGTCGAGCTGAAATATATCGGTGCCTGAAATTTTAAGGCTAACCATCATGACTTAAAGGGCTATTGCTGTGGAAGAAGTTAAACTATATGCAATGACGTGTGGCTGGATCACTATGCCTTATGGTTTCTTTATGGCTGGTGAAGCAGGGGATCTAGCAATTCCAGTACCGTGCTATTTAATCGAACATCCTAAAGGTACTGTTTTGTTTGACACTGGGCTCGAGTTGTCTTTGCAATCGGAAGATCCAGAAGTGGTAAAAAAATCACTCGGGGTTTTTGCTGATTTAACTACGGTTAATTTTGTACCTGGTGAGGATGTAGCTAAACGCTTGGAAGCTTTCGGTGTCGATCCATTGAAAATTAATTTCATCATTAATTCTCATCTACATTTCGATCATTGCGGTGGTAATGCTTGCATCCCTAATGCACGATTAGTTATTCAAAAGCGTGAGTGGGAAGCTGCTAAAAATGAAGAAAACATTAAAAATGAAATTTATGCGCCTCGCCACTATGACTTAGGTCACGACCGCCTTGAAATTGATGGCGAACATGATCTTTTTGGTGATGGCTCGATTGTACTAATTCCTAGTTTTGGACACACGCCCGGGCACCAGTCACTTAAAGTCAAAGTAGATGGTGTAGATGTCGTAATTACCGCAGATGCTTGCTACTTAAAGGCTTCTCTTGAAAAAATGACTCTTCCCGATGCAATGGTGGTGAATGATGCTCAAGGAATGCTTAATAACTTTAATTTGTTTAAGCAGCTCAAGTCTAAAGGGGCATTTGTACTCTATGGCCATGATCCAGAGCAGTCGAAATTACTTACAGATGGGTCAATTCGCAGAATTAACTCAGAGGCACTAGCTAGACTGCAATGAAATTTGTGAATCATTATGAAATGGTTCGCGCTTAAAGTGCTTGAGTATTCAAGTAAACTTAAAAACCTGTTTTATCGCAGGTTTTGCCAGATGTTTAACGTAAAAAATAATAAGGACTAATTATGAAATCTGTATTGAAGGCATCTTTGTTTTTGGCTGCAGGGATTGCAACATCCCAAGTTTTTGCAGCGTCTACTCAAACTGATTTGCCAGATAGCTGTGCAAAAGATGCGAAGGGCAATTATAGCCAGGAATTTGATGTTCCATGTAAAGCTTTGGACAGATTCTTAACAACATTCAACGCTAAAAATGAATTGGCTTGGGCTAAGACATTGAACTACCCACACGTGCGCATGTCTGGCAACCAAGTCACTGTTTGGCAAACACCTGAAGCTTATGCAAAAGACCAAAACTTGCAACAGCTATCCAAAGCAATTGGATGGGAAAATACACGTTGGAATTACCGATATGTTGTTCAGTCCGGTAGTGATGGGAAGGGAAGTGCAAACAAGTATCATGTGGCCCTTTCATTTACACGCCTGGACAAAGCTGGAAAACCTATCCCAGGTCATACCTTTGACTCGTTCTATATTATTACAAATGTAGATGGCCATTGGGGCGCTCAATTCAGATCAAGCATGGCTGGTTCATTGCATGGGAAATCGGCTTATTGATGTGGTTGTAATAGTATAATATTCCTTAAATAAAAGTTGGAGCTTCCAGCTCCAACTTTTAATGCGCCAGGTTCCACATGACTGCCATAAATCCCACATGCGCGCGGGCTATATTCGTCTCACTTCATTGAGTCTCCAAGCATTAGCACGTTCCAATTTTTGAGCTGAATAGTTTCTCAGGCTCTGCACCTAACATCGTGCACACTTTTCGATACATCAGAATTTAAGGCTTCATCAACCTGCATTCAGCGCCGAGCGCATAGCCATCCAAATCAAAATCCGGAAAGTCAGACGGGTATCCGGAGATGGCTGAAGCAGAGAAATAGGGTTAGGGATTCATCAAGTCTGAGAAGACTGCGAAGTTTCACCAAGACTGAATAGTTCGTTGCTGTGGGTCGCTTGGCGCGAGACCGCGAATAGCTGTACTACGTCATCGCGCGCGAGCAGCTGTGAGCAAAGCGCAAGGCCAATGCCTTGGCTGGCCCCGCAGACAACGGCGTTTGCTGCCACACGTAGATCGGCGATCAGTGTCATCTAGCGCTCCCAGCAAGCGATTGCCGCGGTGTGGCCCCGGTTCAGACGAAATTCAGCTTCGCCATCGATAGTTATACGAAAAACTGTACACTATAATATACCTGTACAGTATTTTGTCTTCCCGGTGTCTCGCACATGGCAAGCAGAACTTCAGCGCTCAGCCTATTCGCCTTGACCGTTCTAATGACGATGACGCAGCCCGCATCGTCAGACTGGCGGCCCTCGCTGTCAGGGGCGCGTTTGGCTGGCAGCGGCGACTTCACTTGGTTCGGCCTGCACCTTTATACCGCCCGCCTGTGGAACGCCGGTTCCACGTGGAGTTGGCACGAGCCGTTCGCCCTGGAGCTGATCTACCATCGGGCGTTGTCGCGGGACACGCTGGTGCAGGCCAGTGTGAATGAAATGCGCCGCCTGGCTGACAAACCAATAAGCGCAGAAACCTTGACGAGATGGTCACAATCGATGCGCGAAGCGTTTGTGGACGTGCGGCCTGGCATGCGCATCACCGGGCTTTACCTGCCGGGCCGAGGTTGCCGCTTCTATGTCGATGGCCAATTGAGCCTTGAGGTCATCGACCCGGCTTTTTCCCGCGCGTTCTTCGCTATCTGGCTCGATCCCCGGGCCCGCGATGCGCAATTGCGCCAGCGCCTGCTCGGGCTGGCCGCGAGCGAGCGAGGAGACTGAAACATGTACAAAGTGCTTTTGTTGATTGGCTGCCTGTTGCTGAGCAGTTGCGGAAACGTCGACGTGGCGCGTTACGCCGCAGAGCAGCCACGCCTGGACCTTGTAGCGTTTTTCTCTCGACCTGTGCATGCCTGGGGCATGTTCCAGAAGCGTTCGGGAGAGGTCGTCAAGCGCTTTGAAGTGCGTATCGACACCCGCCGTGAGGGTGAACGACTGATCCTCGACGAGCACTTTCTGTACAGTGACGGTACGCGCCAGCAGAGAACCTGGACCCTAACCCCGGACGGCCCCAGTCGCTGGCGCGGTACCGCGGGTGACGTAATTGGCGAGGCCACCGGTGAAGTGGCGGGTAATGCGCTGCGCTGGCGCTACCGCCTGGACCTGCCTGTTGATGGGCAGCACTGGGAGGTGGACCTGGATGACTGGATGTACCTGATCGACGAAGACACTCTCATCAACCGCTCTAGCATGAGCAAACTCGGTGTGGAGGTTGGGCAGATAACCTTGTTCTTCCGCCGCTTGCCGGAGGGCACACAATGAACCTGAAGCAGCTGACCGAGTCGGAGTTGTGCGACGCGAACGGCGACATCCTGCGCCGGCGTTCGACCACCGAGTTGCGGCAATTGCTGGTCGATGTCGCCGCTCAGCGCCACGACGCGACCCGCACGGCGAGGGGCAACACCAAGGCCCAGATCGGCGCTAGCAACAAGCCTGTGCCGACGTCCCCCATCGGCAGATCAACGTCGGCGAGCCTGGCGCCGGCCAGATATGCCAGCGGGCCACTGAGCATGCCCACCAGCGCCGCCCGCCAGTAGGGGCGTCCTGTCCACGCTAGGCTATGGCGCAAGCCGCTGGCCAACACCAGCCACAGTAAGGCCAGCCACACAGGCAAGGGCCGCTGATCAAAGTCGAACACCCCCACAGCGCCCAACAGACTGTCCAGCAAGCACCCTGCAAGTGCCACGCGCAAAAGTGCGCGCACTTCGGCGTTACGCTCCTGACAAAAGCGCAGGTGCACAGCTAGACCAATCGGCACAATGAGCAAAAGCCATTGAACCTGTGCACCCAGGACGCATGCCCACCAGCCGACCTGAAGCCAAAGGGCATTGCCGATCATCCACCCGCGGCTCAATTTTACGTGCCCAGCAATGGCGCCCGGCGAGCCCGCGGCGTAGCCCAAAGCAACTGCGACACGCCGATCGCGCGCTCTTCAAAGCCACCTTGGCAGTAGCACAGGTAGAACTCCCACAAGCGCTGGAAGGTGTCGTCGTAGCCCAATTCCGTCAGTGCCGTCCGCGCTTGACGCAGGTTGTCATGCCAATGACGTAGGGTACGTGCGTAGTCCAGACCGAAGTCTTCGAGGTGTACCAGATTCAGCGCGGTCTGGCGGCTAGCGGTTTCGAGCATCACGCTCAGCGAAGGTAGCGCGCCTCCGGGGAAGATGTAGCGTTGAATGAAGTCCACCGAGCGGCGGGCCAGTGCGTAGCGCTGGTCGCGAATGGTGATGGCCTGCAACAGCATCAGGCCATCGTCTTTGAGCAACGACTCACACTGGCGAAAATAGGTGGGTAGATAGCGGTGTCCGACGGCCTCGATCATCTCGATCGATACCAGTTTATCGAAGCGTCCACGCAGATCACGGTAGTCCTCGCGCAACACCGTAATGCGTTGCTCCATGCCCAGTGCCTTCACGCGTTGGCATGTGTATGCGTACTGCGCTTCGGAGAGCGTCGTGGTGGTAACTCGGCAGCCGTAGCGGGTAGCGGCATGGATGGCCAGGCTGCCCCAGCCGCTGCCAATCTCCAGAAGATGTTCGTGGGGTTTGAGCTCAAGCTTCTGGCAGATGCGCTCGAGCTTGTTCAGCTGGGCTTCTTCAAGGGTCTGTTCGGCACAGTCGAACTGAGCGGCGGAGTACATCATCGTCGGGTCGAGCAATCGCTCGAACAGGGCGTTGCCCAGGTCGTAATGGGCGAGAATGTTGCGTCGAGCGCCTCGTCGGCTGTTCCGGTTGAGCCGGTGCAGCAAACGCAGGACCGGCCGTCCGAAGCGCGCCAGGCCTGCCTCCATGGCGTCGAGCACATCCAGGTTGGCAACGAACAGGCGGGTCACAGCCGCTAGGTCAGGACTGCGCCAATAGCCGTGGATATACGCTTCCCCAGCACCGATCGAGCCATTACCTGCGATCAGGTTCCAGGTCGCGTCGTCGAGGATCTCCACCTCGGCTTGCAACTGACTCGCCGGGTCACCGAAGCTCCACTGCTGCCCCTTGCTGAGCACGCGTAAATGCCCTTGGCTCAACCGCCGTAACTGAGCGAGCACCGTGTTTCGGGTGAGGCCGCCCAGGAATGGGGTGATGCCTGTTGACTTGCTAACGCTCAGCGTGGGATTGGACATGATCGGGGTCCTCACAAGGTTTACCTAGCACTAGGTCGCCCTGGCCGGCAGTGTGGTCGTAAATGGGGGTGCGCTTGAGCAAGAGGCGCAGCGCTTGCCAATAGATGGATGAAACGGTGCGTAGGCTCATCCACGGAAAGGCCAAAATGTGCCGGTGCAAGGCGACGCGATTGAGCGGCTGGCGCTGCAATGCCAGATCGGCCTCGAACACTTTGTGTCCCGCACGCCAGTTCTCCATGTGGATGCGCACGCGTTGCTGATCGAGGAGGAAATGCAGGCGATAATCCATGTCTAGCGGCATGAACGGCGAGACGTGGAAGGCTTTAGTCATGGCGAATGAACGTCCTTGACCCTCCTGTACCGGTAGCACGTAGTGGAAGCGTTCGCGCCAAGGGGTGTTACGCACCTCTAGCAGGATTGCTGCCAGGTGCCCGTCAAGGTCATGGCAAAAATAGAAGCTCACAGGGTTGAACGACAACCCCCAGCAGCGCGGCTGGGCGAGCAAGTGCACGGCGCCTTCGGGGCGCTGTCCAGTGGCTTGCGCCACCAGCAGGCGTGCGGCCTGCGCCAATGATTCGCCATCACGGGTCAGCCCCGGCAGGTAATCGCTTTCGCGCCAGCTCAGGGGCGCAAACCGCGACCGCCCCAGCCAGGGAGAAAGACCTGTTAGCCAGGCTTGTTCGTCCAGGTCCAGGTAGAACATGCCAATTCGATAACGAAAGACATGGTGGCGCGGGGTCATCCGACGGTGGCTGAGCCAGCCCTGGCACACACTGCTGTTCACAGGCGCTCTCCAAAGTACTCGGCCACTTTAAGTGCGCTGAGCACGCCGTCCTCGTGAAAGCCATTGCCCCAGTAGGCTCCGCAGAAGTAACTGTTTTGCCTGCCCTGTAGTTCGCCGTGGCGGGCCTGGGCTGCCAATGCTGCGAGGCTGTACTGGGGATGGGCATATTCGAAGCGGGCCAGAATCTGCGCTGGATCCACCAGCGCGGTCTGATTGAGGCTCACACAGAACGTTGCCGGCGCTTCGATCGCTTGAAGGATGTTCATGTTGTAGGTCAGAGCCGCGGGGGCATGTTCCTCGCCGCCCAGGCGGTAGTTCCAACTGGCCCAGGCCTTGCGCCGGCGCGGCAGCAATCGGGTGTCGGTGTGAAGCACTACGTCATTGCTGGCGTAGGTGATAGCGCTCAACACCGTGCGTTCGGCCACGCTGGGTCTTCCTAGCAGGGCCAGGGCCTGGTCGCTATGGCAGGCGAACACGATGCTGTCGAAACGCTCCATGCCAGCCGCGCTGAAGAGGGTTGCGCCGCCTTCGTCACGCTCGACCCGTTCGACCGGGCAGTTCAAGCGGATGCGCTCGGCAAAGGGTCGGCACAACGGCGCCACATAGCCGCGTGAGCCGCCCTCGATCACCCGCCACTGCGGGCGGTGGCTCACCGATAACAGACCGTGGTTGCGGCAGAAGCGCACAAAGAACTGCAAGGGAAAAGCGAGCATGTCGGCACGTGACATAGACCAGATTGCCGAGCCCATGGGCACGATGTAATGGTCGATGAAGCGCTGCCCGTAGCCCTGTTTCTTGAGGTAGGCACCGAGGGTAGTGTCACTGTAGATACGCTGGCTATCCAGGTCGGCAATAACCTCGCGGTTAAAACGCAGGATGTCGCACAGCATGCCCCAGAATCCGCGGGACACCAGGTTACGGCGCTGCGCGAATAGGGTGTCCAGGCGATGGCCGTTGTACTCGAAGCCTCGACGCGGGTCATGCACCGAAAAGCTCATCTGCGTGGGCTGCGAGGCAACCTTGAGATGGTCGAGCAAGCGGATGAAATTGGGGTAGGTCCAGTCGTTAAATACGATGAACCCGGTATCCACCGCGTACCGCTGTCCTTGCCATTGCACATCGACGGTATGGGTATGGCCACCGACCCAGTCGGCGGCCTCAAATACCGTAACCTCGTGCCGGCGGGATAGAAGGTGGGCGCACGTTAGTCCAGCGATGCCGGTGCCGATGATGGCGATACGCATGAGTTTTAGTCCTTTTGGGCACGCGCCAGGCGCTGGCCTAGCTTCAGTCGCCAGCGCACCGGCAGGGCGCCGAGCAGGCGCAGACCCAGCGTAAATGCAGTGGGGAAGTTAATTTCCAGCGGGCGTCGGGGCAGGCGTGCAGTGATATGGGCGGCGGCACGCTCGGCGGTCCACAACTGAGGCATGGGGAAGTCGTTGCGACGGGTCAACGGCGTATCGACGAAGCCCGGGCTGACCAGCGTTACGGCAATACCTTCATTGATCAGGTCGATGCGAAGAGATTCCACCAGGTAGCGCACGGCCGCTTTGGAGGCGCCATAGGCCCCGGCACGAGGGAGCGGCAACCAGGTCACCGCACTGCCCATTACGACCAGGTGCGGGCGCTCACCGCGGCGCAGCAAAGGGAGGGCCGCTGCAAGACAGTGGCTTGCACCAAACAGGTTGGTGCGTACCACACGCTCAACCAGTGCCGGGTCGAAGCGCCCTGGCTCGAGGTATTCGCACGTTCCGGCGTTGAGGATGACCATGTCGAGCGCCCCCCAGGTGTGCTCGATCTGTGCGGTGATCCTGCAAACCTGCTCAGCGCAATCGACATCACCGACGGCCGCCAATACCTGCCCCGGATATCGTTGCATCAAGTGCGATAAGCGGTTGCCATCTCGTGTACCCAAGGCAACCTGGTGCCCTTGGTCCAGCAATTGAACGGCAAGCGCAGCGCCGATTCCGCTACTTGCACCCGTCAGCCAGTAACGGCTCATACCAGCCGGCCCTTGAGCCAGCGGATAGCGCCGCCCATGACTGGTACGTGCTCGTAAAGCAGTGCACCTGCGTCAAAGTAGTCCTGGTGGAAGTGGACACGCTCTTGCCACTTGAGGAAACTGCAGCCCTGTAGACTGATCAGCCTGCCATTGGCGAGCCGGGGGTGGCGGAACTCTAGCGTCCAGCGCAGGTAGCCCTGGCCCGGCTGAACTTCGTCCGCGCCGGCGATAACGTAACGGATGTCCTGTGCGTTGGCGTAAAGCTCGGTGAAGTAACGACGAAGCGCTGCTAGACCATCTATCTGATGCAACGGATCACGGAACGTTACGTTATCGCTGTATAGTTTTTCGAGGCTATCGAGGCTCTGCCCATCAAGCCTGGCAAAGCGTTCGGCGAAATACTGCAGATAAGTAGACATGCAAGGCTCCCGAAAATCCTGTACAACAGTGAAATGTTGTACAGGATTTTCGGGAGCTTACGTCTAAAATTATACAAGTCAACATCCTTGTATAGATTTCTTACAAGGTCAGTTGCTGCCTGATGCCAGTTGTCGACGCAAATCGGCTACCTCTGCCTCCAGCTCGCGAACCCGCTCTTCGGCGAAGACCTGTGCCGTAACATCACGCTGGATGCCGATGTAGTAAGTCAATTCATCGGCATCGTTGTGGACGGGCGTGATCGACAGCTCATTCCAAAACAGGCTGCCATCCTTACGATAGTTGCGCAGCACCTGGCAGCAATGTCGCCCTTGGCGGATCGCCTCGCGGATGGCCGCGATTCCTGGTTGGTTGTGGTCTTGGCCTTGGAGGAAGCGGCAATCTTGATAGAGGATGTCGTCCGTGGCGTATCCGGTGAGGCGCTCGAAGGCAGGGTTGGTGTAGATCAGGATGCTGTCGTTGCCTTCCTGCTCAGCGACGACGATGCCATCGTTGGAGCTATCGACCATTAATTGCAAGAGTTTTGCGTCGATCATGTGGCCCACTCACTCAAGTAGCGTTTTCGATATGCGCAGCGTAGTCCTTTGTGCGGGAAGGCTAAGGTGCGGTTGTCGGAATCATGACGCAAGAACGATCGCCGAAGAAGGTTGGTATGGGTTTAGAATGTGCAACCGCCCTGATGATCACTTGCGATGACTGAAGCGACCTCCACCGATTTGCTGCCCATGCGCGATGTCGTCAACCTGACTGGCATAAATCCAGTGACCTTGCGCGCCTGGGAACGTCGTCATGGTTTGATTCGCCCCCAGCGCACCGAAGGCGGACACCGCCTATACACGGCCCAGGATGTACAGCGCATACGCGACATACTGCGCTGGACCGGTAGTGGCTTGCCGATCAGCAAGGTGGGTGAGTTGCTCGCGCGCCGGTCTGACGAAGTCTCACTCCCGAGCGGGCCCAACGCCGATTCCATTGAGCATTGGCGCGCTGTTGTACTACAAGCGACGAAGGCATTCGACCGGCAGGCGCTCGAGGGCATTCATGGTCAGCTTTTCACCTTGTACCCAAAGGCTATGGTGTTGCTCGATGTGCTGATGCCAGTATGGCGCAGTCTGCTGTCTGGCAACGCTTTCGGTCAGCGCAGCCAATGGCTGTTCCTCGATACTTTTCTGCGTGCTCGCCTATTGCTGCGTCTGCAACTAAATCAGCTCGACGCCCCTTGTGTATTGCTGACTGGGATTGAAGAAAGCGCTGAGCTGGAATTGCTGAGCAAAGGCTTACTTCTCACTAGTGAGCGGTGGCGTATCGAGGTGTTAGGCAGTGGGCAGCCGCTCGAGGAGTTGCCATTGCTGTGCGCGACTCTCAAGCCTGCAGCACTCGTGCTCGCTCCCCAGGGCCCCGTAAACGCGGCACTGGCCAAGAAATTATGTTCTTTACAGATGGACATTGCCTGTCCACTTGCACTGATTGGGGACGGTTTGGCTGACTCGGTTGCAATTCTGCACGATATTCCGCTCGTGCTGCTGGATGAGCGAAACGTTGGAGCTAATTTGAAACTGGATGCTTTGCTCAGGGGCGCTTTGGAGCTTTGACTGGCTACTCAACGCCTTAGAAATTGCGCTGGATGCCTGTAAAAATCAGTCGATGCATGCGGTATCGAGCCCAGGTCGCGATGAATGGCGACGGCTGCAGGCTGGAAGTGTGGACGGAGGAGGGCGTAGCCTTGCGCCTGAACACGAACCACTTGCGGTGCTAGCCATGCGAAATCCCGCCTATCTTGTCCTGAGCGGCTTTGACAGCCAAGTCAGGGTCGCACGATATGACGTCCTTCGGCAGTTGCCCCCCAAATACGGATTGGGTGACTCCAACTAGAAAACCATGCCACAGCCACTCATCCTGATAGCCAACACGCCTATAGATGACGTTTGAGATGTCCGACAGAGCAAAAGCTCTACAGGGGTAGTAAATGCGCGACAGTGTCGTCGGCGATATGCGGATTGACCGAGAACAGATCTAGAAGTCGCCATGCTTCATCTTTTGATGCCTAGCTCGCGACTGACTGATTATTTGGTTCGGGCCGCTAATCGGAAGTCTTGCAAACCAACACATGCCCATCACCGCGGCAAAGCTCCAGCAGATTGTACGCTTCGGGAAACGCCCAGGTATTCGAAATTGTCGAATGGGACCGCGATGGATGAGATGCACGAAAGCACAATGTAATCCGAGACAGCATAGCACCTGATTTAACATAATATACATTATGCGTAGTGTCGTATTACAGAACACGGCCAGTGCCAGGACAGATTTCAATCCTGGCACGACCTCCATTATCAGCGCTTACCGCTTCCCATCCAGCGCCTCGCTCACCGCATTCACAAACAACGCCTGTTCGTCATACAGCGAACTCGGTGTCTCTGCGTTCTCCCAGGTTGACCACTGAACCAGCACGAGTTTCTCCGCGGGGTTGATCGCAATGCTCTGACCAAAGATGCCCAGCGCCCAGAACGTCTGATCACTCGTGACGGTTGTCTTTGGTTCAGCGTCCGCATCCGGCGCCGGCGCCGAGTACCACCATTGGTAGCCATACTGACCATTGGGTGCCGATGGCGTTACTGAACCTTTGGCGGTGGTCCAGTGTGTCGAACGTGCGATCCAGTCTTGCGGCAGGATTTTTTCACCCGATGGCAGCTGGCCGCCGCTGAGTACAAATTGGCCAAACCGGCCCCAGTCACGCAGCGATGCATTGAAGCCGTGGCCACCCATGTCAACCTTGTCTTTGACCAGTGCATGCCAGACACCATCCTGCTGCATGCCATAGCGGCTCCATACACGGCTTTCCAGGTACTTGGCGATGGTCATCCCAGTGGCATTTTCGAGTACGCGGCCGACCAGCCAGGCGCCGCCAGTGTTGTACGACCAGACTTCACCCGGTTTAACCCCAGGTTTACGTTTGACCGATTTGACCAGACTCAACACGCAGTCATACGGGTCAGGCTTGGCTTCGCACTGCGTCATGTGGGAGAAATCAGAATCTTTTGAGGCGTAGTTTTCGTCCCAGACCACGCCTGAAGTGTGCTGCATCAGTTGATGCAGGGTCACATCCTGCCAGGCTGTTCCCTTGAGCTCAGGGATATACCGCGTGATGTTGTCATCCACCGATTTGATCTTGCCCTCTTTTATCGCTACGCCGATCAGCACGCTGACAACGGATTTTGCGACAGAGCGCGACGTCCACAATGTATTGGCGGTATTTCCTTTGCCGTAATACTCATAGGCGATCTTGCCATCTTTGAGAATCAATAAGCCGGTGACGCTTTGATTGGCAAGATAGTTATCCAGGTTGTAATGCTTTCCATTCATTGAGTATTCGATGGTCGGCAATTGATGGCTGGCCTGTAGCAGCGGGAATGGTTTGCTGCCCTGGGTGCTGAATACGTCGCCTTCGTACAGGCGATAAGTATTGCGAAAGCCCACAACACGACTCGCCTGATCCCAGGTCAGCATGTTGTGCGGGTCTGGCAGTACTTTGTCGAAAGGTTGCGGGCATACCGTCAGGCCCGGAACGCCGCATGGGGGGCGCTCGGCCGCAAGGCTTGTTCCAGTTACACCCAACGCGGCGACAGCCAGGGTCAAAACAGAAATAGCCTGGGTAGATTGCTTTTTTATTCTTTTACGCAACATCTGTTACTCCTCAACACTTCGATGAACTTCTCTACATCCTTGTCGAGCTTACCAACTTGCTGAATCTGTAAAAGAACAATAAAGTTTGGTCCAATATTAAAAAAACTAATAACTGTGAACTCTATGTCCAACGACCGATTACCTCCGCTTAATGCTGTTCGGGCCTTCGAGGCGGCGGCCCGGCTGGGCAGTTATGTCGCGGCATCACGCGCCCTGCATGTGACTCAACCGGCGATTGGTCGGCATGTGAAGAACCTCGAAGACTGGCTGGGTGTGCGGTTGCTCGAGCGCACGCCCCGCGGGGTTACGCTGACCGCGCCGGGGCTTGCGTACTTTCAGGCGGCTACACAGGCACTGCAGATCCTCGCCGATGCCGGTTCGCATTTGTCCCGGCACAAACAGGAGCGCTGGTTGCGAATTCTGTGTGTACCCGCGTTCGCCTCGCGCTGGCTGACCCCGCATATCGACACCCTGTGCAGCCTGCGGCCTGGCTTGAAGCTCGCCATCGAGCCCAATGCTTCCTTCACCAGTGTTGACGCCAGGCAAGCCGATCTGGGTATCGCCTACGGTTTGCCCGGCGAGCATTCTGGTGTGCACCTGAGGATGCTCCGGCCCAAGGTGTTCCCCGTGTGCTCACCCGACTACCTTGCAAGCCTGGGCCGTGACAGGCTGCCGATTCAGGCACTGGCCAATTGCGCACTGATTCACGTTGATGACGGCACTTGGTGGAATAGCTGGTTCGCCGCGCTCAAGGTGACGCTCAAGGTCAGGTCCAATGCCTCGCACATGAGCAACGACATCGCCTTGAGCCTCGCCTCGCGCGGGCACGGCATTGCGCTGGCAACCGAAGTGTTGGTCAAACGGGAACTTGCCAAAGGGCATTTGCTGCGGTGTTGCGATGAAGCTGTGGCGCTGGAAACCTATCAGGTACTGACCCCCGCGCAGACAGTTTCGGAAGATGGGCAGTGGTTTATAGAGTGGCTGAACGCATCATTGCGCGAGGAATTTCCAGACGCATCTGTTGAACAGAACCACGATTAAACGTAGTGTCCTCCCCTGCTTTATCGAAGGTATTTTAAATAACTCAACTAAATATCTATTTAGTTGAGTTATTTAAAATTGCGATTATATAGGCAGTACTTTAGAGACACTGTTTTTCACCCTCACCTCGCTGTGTTTGATCCGTCTACCTGCCCATACCCATTCAAGGTGATCAACGGCAGGTACCAGCCTAAGCATGCGCCCCACCTTCAGACTTCGTTAAGAAATACCTCGGATACTCCTCCTCACTCTATACCGGGAGGTGATCTGCCCATGCCCCAATTTGACTGGAACATCCCCCTGCCCTTGCGTTTTGGCCAGGCAGAAACGCCTCAGATGACACTGGAAAGCGCCGCCGCAGGTGACGACCGACGATCGCTTTTCGAAGCGTTCATCGCGCAACGCTTTCTCAAGGCCCATGGCGCCGAGATCCGTTCTTTTATGCCCCAACTGTTTGGCATGTCCAACGCCGCTGGTGAGCTCTGTGCGGCCGCCGGGGTACGCCTGGCGTATGACGAACCGCTGTTTCTGGAACGCTATCTGGACCAGCCCATCGAGCCGTTGATCTGCGCCACGGCTCAATGCCAGGTGGATCGAGCCAATATCGTCGAGGTCGGCAATCTGGCCGCCAGTGACACAGGCAGTGCGCGGCTGAGCATCATCGCTATCACCTATCTGCTGGCCATGGGCGGCCTGGAGTGGGTAGCGTTCACCGGCAATGTGGGGTTGGTCAACAGCTTCCACCGGCTCGGACTCAAGCCCGTCACGCTCTGCGAAGCCGATCCAGCCCGGCTGGGTGTCGAGCGTCACAGCTGGGGCAGCTATTACGAGAGCAAACCCTGGGTGCACGTCGGCAACATACGTGCGGGCTTCATTCACTTGCGCAATGTTGGAATGTTCACCCGCCTCGGCCTGCCGTCTTCCCTGGAGGGCATCAGCCATGTCGCCTGAGCTTCACGATTTCCAGCAGACCCTGCGTCGCCATGCTGAGCGCACTCCACACACGATCGCGCTTTGGGATGATGAGGTGAAGCTCGATTACGCAACCTTGTACGCCGAAGTCCTCAAGCGCAAGCAATGCCTGCGGGATGAGCACATACAGGTCATCGCCCTGGCGCTTGATAACAGCACCGAGGCAATGCTCTGGGATCTTGCGGCGCTGTTCGAAGGCCTGGTGTGCGTCACCCTACCCCCGTTCTTCAGCCCCGCACAACGTGCCCACTGCCTGGCGCAGAGCCAGGCGCAAAGGGTCATTGCACAACCGTCGTTTGATGCTGAGCTGTGTGCTATGGGCTATGCAAAATGCGGCGAATTCTGGTGTCGCACATTTACCGGTCCCCGCCAGATGACTGCGGGTACGGCCAAACTGACCTTTACCTCCGGCACCACTGGCACCCCCAAGGGGGTGTGCCTTGGCGCCGAGAGCCTGTTGCGCGTAGCGCGAGAGCTGGATCAAGCCAGCAAACCCGTCGCCCCTGAGCATCACTTGGCGCTGTTGCCGTTGGCGATCCTACTGGAGAACCTGGGTTGCTACGCGGCGCTGTATGCCGGCGCCACACTGAGCGTACCTGGCCAGAAAACCCTCGGTATTGAAGGTGCCAGTGGCGTCGATACGCAGCGTCTGCTGCATTGCCTTGCCGCCCGTGCCCCCCAAAGCCTGATTCTGGTGCCGCAGTTGTTGCAGCTGTTGGTCGGCGCCACTGAACAGCACGCCTTCGCCCCCCAGTCATTGCGTTTTGCTGCCGTGGGTGGCGCACGCGTCTCGCAAGACTTGCTGCATCGTGCCCAGCGCGTCGGCCTGCCCGTCTACGAAGGTTACGGTTTGTCCGAATGCGCTTCGGTAGTGTGCCTCAATCGACCAGGCGCACAACGCCTTGGCAGTGTTGGCAAGCCCCTCCCACACGTCCAGGTGCGGTTGGCTGAGGATGGTGAAGTGCTGATCAAGGGTTCAGCCTTGCTCGGCTATCTGGGGGAGGCTGCCGTGGCCGATCCGTGGTGGCCCAGCGGCGATCTCGGCGAGTTCGACCCGGAAGGCTTCCTCTACCTAAAAGGCCGTAAAAAGCATCAGTTTGTCACCAGTTTCGGGCGCAACGTCAATCCGGAGTGGGTAGAAGCGGAGCTCACTCAGCGGCGCCACATCGCCCAGGCTTTCGTGTACGGCGAATCGCTGCCACACAACCATGCGCTGCTGTGGCCCTGTCGCTCGGACTGCTCCGACGCGGAGCTGGCTGATGCCGTGGACCAAGCCAACGACGCCTTGCCCGACTATGCCCGCGTGCATCACTGGTCACGCCTGCCCCACCCCTTCACCGCAGCCAATGGCTTGCTCACTGCCAATGGCCGCCCCCGCCGCGACGCCATCGTTGCGATGTTTCGCGCACAACTGACCGAATCCGCCGTATCCGAGGAGTCTGCACCATGAGTTTTTTCGACACCCTTCAAGACGCCACACAGCCGCAACGCCAAGCGCTGTTCTCTGTGCCGATTATTGTCGATGCATTGGCAGGCAAGGTCAGCCTTGAAAGCTATCGGGCATTTCTTGCACAAGCCTACTATCACGTCCGGCACACAGTGCCCCTGATGATGGCTTGTGGCGCGCGTCTACCCAGCCGCCTCGAATGGCTGCGTAAAGCAGTGTGCGAGTACATTGAAGAAGAGTATGGCCATGAACAGTGGGTGCTCAACGATATAGCCGCTTGCGGCGGTAACCGTGATGCGGTGCGCGACGGCCAGCCTTCATTGCCCATCGAGCTGATGGTGAGCTTTTTGTACGACCTGATTGCCCGAGGCAACCCGGTAGGGCTGTTCGGCATGGTCAACGTGCTCGAAGGCACCAGCATTGCCTTGGCCACGCACGCGGCAGACAGTATCCGCCAGCGCCTGGCGCTACCAGAAAGCGCCTTCAGCTATTTAAGCTCCCACGGTTCATTGGACATCGAGCATATGCAGACCTACCGCACGCTGATGAACCAGCTACAAGACCCCGCAGATCAAGCGGCCGTTATCCATGCTTCAAACGTTGTCTACCGGCTGTACACCGATATGTTTCGAGGCTTGCCTCGAAATGCGGAGGCTCACCATGCAGCTGCGTGATGCTCGCGTGGTGTTGACCGGTGCCAGTGGCGGCATCGGGCAAGCCATCGCCAGCAGGCTGTGCGCCGCCGGCGCCCGGCTGCTGGCCGTGTCGCGCCATCAGAAAACCCTGATGCCGTTGCTGGAGCGCTATCCCCAGCACCTGTGCTGGGTGGCCGCCGACCTGACCAATGACACTGATCGGCGCAAGGTGCTGGCCGCCGTCCAGGCTATTGGCGGCCTCGACTTGCTGATCAACGCTGCCGGGATCAACCACTTCGCCATGCTTGACCAGCTGGATGACCATGACATCGACGCCCTCTTGAGCGTCAACATCAGCGCGCCAATCTGTCTGACCAAGTTGCTGCTGCCATTGCTCAAACAGGCCGACAACGCCATGGTGGTCAACGTCGGGTCAACCTATGGCTCGATCGGTTACCCTGGCTACGCCAGCTACTGCGCCAGCAAGTTTGCCCTTCGCGGTTTTTCCGAAGCCCTGCGCCGTGAACTTGCCGACACCCGCGTCGGCGTCCTTTATGTTGCACCCCGCGCCACCCATACCTCAATGAACAGCCCGGCCGCCCAGGCGCTCAACGATGCACTCAAGGCCAGTGTTGATGACCCCCAGGCGGTAGCGGCGGCGGTGATCCACGCCATTGCCGGTGACCGCACCACGCTGTATCTGGGCTGGCCTGAGCGCTTTTTTGTACGCCTGAACAGCCTGCTCCCCAACCTGGTGGATCGCAGCCTGCGCAAACAGCTGCCGCTGATCCGTCGCCTGAGCACCAAAACCGACAATGAGCACCTCAAACCATGAAAAACTTTATTGCCTGCCTACTGCTCGGCGCCTTGAGCCAAAGTGTCTGGGCGCTCGATAATGCCGATCAGCAACGGCTCAATGATATCCAGCAAGGCTGGGCACACATTCAATATGAAGTGCCGGAATCGCAGCGCGTGGCGGCTTTCGAGCAGTTGGCAATAAAAACATCATCGTTTACCCATGACCGTCCAGCGCTGGCGGAAGCCTGGATCTGGTCCGGGATCGTCACCAGCAGTTGGGCCGGGGCCCAGGGTGGGCTTGGCGCCCTTGGCAAGGTCAAGGATGCCAAGGAGGATCTGGAAAAAGCCCTGACCCTGGACCCCGCTGCCTTGCAAGGCTCAGCCTATACCAGCCTGGCGGCACTCTACGACAGGGTTCCCGGCTGGCCGATCGGCTTCGGTGATGCCGACAAGGCCGAGCAATTGCTGCAGAAAGCGTTGCAACTCAACCCCAACGGCATCGATAGCCTATATTTCTGGGGTGACCACCTTTACCGTGAACAGCGCTACACCGAAGCCAGAACTGCGCTGCAAAAGGCGCTGCAAGCGGCTCCTCGCCAAGGCCGCGAAAGTGCCGACGCCGGGCGGCGCAAAGAAATTTCCGCACTGTTGGCGGACGTTAACAAGAAACTCAACTGACAGGAGTCTGTGTGCGTTTACTACTGATCGAGGATGATATCGCCCTCGGCGAAGGCATTCATCAGGCGTTGGGACGTGAGGGCTATACCGTCGACTGGCTCAAGGACGGCAGTAGCGCCCTGCACGCCATGCTCAGCGAGACGTTCGACCTTGCCGTGCTCGACCTTGGGTTGCCACGCATGGACGGGTTCGAAGTCCTGCGGCGGCTGCGCGCCAGTGGCGCCAAGCTGCCAGTGCTGATCCTTACTGCACGTGATGCCACTGAAGACCGCATCGCCGGTCTGGACGCCGGAGCCGACGACTACCTGATCAAACCGTTCGACCTGGCCGAATTGAAGGCGCGCCTGCGCGCCTTGCTACGCCGCAGTGCGGGACGTGCACAGATGGTCATCGAACATGCCGGGATCAGCTTGAATCCCGGTACGCAACAGGTCAGCTATCGGGGCCTTCCGGTGGCACTGACCCCCAAGGAATACCAGTTGCTGCATGAACTGTTGTCACCTCCCGGGCGCGTGATGACCCGCGATCATCTGACCCAATTGTTGTATGGCTGGAACGAAGAAGCTGAAAGCAACACCCTTGAAGTACACATCCATCACCTGCGCAAAAAGTTCTCTACCGACCTGATCCGTACCGTTCGCGGCGTAGGGTATCTGGTGGAGGAGCGTCGATGACGTCAATCCGGCGTCGCACCCTCACACTGATCATTGGCCTGATGTTCCTGGGGTTCGCCGTGATCAGCGTGCTCAATCTTCACGACAGCAATCACGAAATCACAGAGGTCTACGACGCTCAGCTGGCACAGAACGCACGGCTATTGCAGGGCGTCATGCGTATGCCCCTGGCCAACAAGGAATATGCCACGCTCTATAAAGCGTTCAACTCGGCGTTGGCCGAGGCGGTGCCAAAGGTCGACGGACACCCTTATGAAAGCAAGATCGCGTTCCAGGTCTGGAGCGGCGACGGCGAGATTCTGGTGCACACAACCAGTGCGCCGACACTGTCGGCAGCCCCTGACAAGCCCGGCTTCAGCGATGTTGTGGATGTCAACAATCGCCATTGGCGCGCGTTCGTACTGGAAGACAAACAAAACGGCATGCGCATTTGGGTGGGCGAACGCGACGACGTCCGCGATGACCTGGTCGAGCGTATCGTACGCCATACCTTGTGGCCCAACGTGCTGGGCAGCTTGATCCTTGCGGCCATGGTCTGGCTTGCCATTGGCTGGGGGCTCAAGCCGTTGGCGGACATGGCCGCCATCCTCCGCGCCCGCCACAGTGGGTCGCTCGAGCCCCTGCAACTGACACCCCTGCCGAGCGAGCTGGAGCCGATGCAGGCCGCGCTCAATCGCATGCTGGCGCACATTCAGGAAGTGCTTGGGCGAGAGCGTCGCTTTATTGCCGATGCAGCACACGAAATGCGTACACCCTTGGCCGTGCTAAAGGTGCATGCACAGAACTTGATGGAAGCACAAACCGAAGAAAGTCGACGCGAATCACTGGCGCATCTGATTGCCGGTGTTGATCGTACCAGCCGATTGGTCAATCAGTTGCTGACCTTGGCCCGCATCGAACCGCAGTCGGCGATGCCTGTGCCGTCGCCCACTGACCTTGCCGCCTGCGTTCGCGACAGCCTTGCCCAATTGACCCCCTGGGTATTGAGCAAAGGACTGGAACTGGTATTCGACGTCGACGATGGCGTGTATCCGCTCAGGGTAGATCCAACGGTCATCAACATTGCATTGAACAATCTGGTGACCAACGCTGCCAACTTTTCTCCGCCCCAAGGGCAAATCACCGTGCGCCTGAGCAAAGATGCTGATCACTACACGCTGACAGTGGAAGACGAAGGGCCGGGAATCGAGGCGTCTGAGCACAGCCGATTGCTAGAGCGCTTCTACAGCCGCGGAAACGACCAGGGCGCAGGGTTGGGATTGGCGATCGTAAAGCGGATTGCTGACCGTCTGGGTGGTCAGATAAGCCTTGAAAATCGCCCGCAGGGTGGCATGCGTGCAACGTTGGACCTCCCCTGCCCGTAGATGCCTCGCGTTTGACCTGCATCAAACAGGGGCGCCTGGACAGGTGTAGATAAGTAAGGGTGCTTTATGAACCTCTCTCCCCCTTCGGAGTAACTCTCATGGCGCCTGTTCAATCCACTGCACAATCCCCTTCCATCTCCGCCTTTGCGCCTGAAGCAGGCGAACACTGGATCGAGCCGCTGAAAGAAGGCGGACATGTTCTCATCAGGCCTCTGCGTGCCGAGGATCGCGAGCGAGAAAAAGCCTTTATCATGCGTCTTTCACCCGAGTCGCGACACTTTCGCTTCCTGTGCCAGATCAAGGAGCCTGGAGAGGCCATGCTTGATCAGTTGATGACCGTCGATCAGCGCGAGCATATGGCCTATGTCGCGTTGGCCCACGTCAATGGCGAACTGCAGGAGGTGGGAATCAGCCGCTATGCCGCGTGCGCCGAGCCCGGTGAATGTGAATGCGCCGTAACCGTTGATGATCAGTGGCAACATCGCGGCCTGGGCTCGCTGCTGCTTGGCCACCTGATCGACAAGGCACGGGCCAATGGCTACACAACGATGTATTCAATCGACTCCGCTGCCAATACGGCGATGTACGAACTGGCCCGCGAGCTTGGCTTTTCGACCACCCGTGACCCGGACGACAACTGCCAGGTCATCCATCGCCTTTCATTGACTTGATGAGGTTTGCGGGGTGGGCAACGGCCCGGTTGGAATCACCCGGTTCAGACATTGCTGCTCGTCTTCCTCGGTAATGCCCTGAAAATCAGTGACCGCCAGGACTGACGTATTGAACAGGGCGAGCCTCACTACGCCGTTTCTATCTAGAAACAATTCGGACAGGCAGACGCACAAGGGCGAAGCAATAGAGATTGACCGTTCGCCCTCACCCGGCAACTCAAGTTTGTCACTGAGGTTGACCTCGCAAGCGGCAATGATCGTGCGCACTGATCGAGCAGCAAAATACAAGGTGGTGGGGTACCCCACCCCTACTGCTATCAACAAACACAACGCAACATTCGACTCCTTGGCCCAGGTTGTAAGACGTTCCATTTTCTGCCGCCATCCTGAAGCACCAGGGCTGAAGATTGATTGACCCACCAGCATGGTAAAACGGTGTTGCACAACAACGCCTATGGCCAGGCTGATTGCAACAAACCCCAGCAGAATCCACGGTTTGGCTGCCAGCAACGCTGCTATGCCCTCGAACCCGGTTGCGATGGACACCAACACCACAAAACTGATCACTGCGGCGATAATCCCGAAGCTGCCGCGTGGCCTTTTCAGCCAGGCCGTGAGTTTCTGCTTACGGGTAGCGTTCATGACTTTGGCCCTCAGATTGCGAACCTGCCTGTTTTCACTCGCGGCTCAGGTGCGTCGGTGTTGAGTGAGACGGTTTCAAGGTGTTCGGGCACTGAAACCGACCAACCAAACTCCACACTGATACGACGGCGCAACGTATCGGCTGCATGGGGTTCACCATGTACGACAAAGGTGTGCCGCGGGGGCTGCTTGAAGCCGCGCAGCCATTGCATGATCTCGTCAGCATCGGCATGCGCCGACAGGCTCTCCATGGCAAACACCTGGGCACGTATTGGAACATCCTGACCGTGCATACGGATTGTCCGTGCGCCGGCAATGATGTCCGCACCGCGCGTACCACCGGCCTGAAAACCGGAGAAGAGCAAGCTATTGCGTGGATTGGGGGCCAGTGCCTTGAGGTGATGCAACACCCGGCCACCGGTTGCCATGCCGCTGGCGGCGATGATCACTGCGGGATCGCGAAGCTGGTCAAGGTCTCTGGATTCGTCGACAGTGCGGATGATGTGCGTGCTTTGGCACATCGCTGCACACGTCTGAGCAGACAGACGATGCTCACGGTGAAAACGTTGATACAGCGCCGTAGTATCCGAGGCCATTGGACTGTTTAGGTAGACCGGAACATCCGGAATCAGATGCGCCTTTTTCAGCGCATATAGGTAATACATCAACAATTGAGCCCGACCAACGGCAAATGACGGCACCAAGGTGATGCCATGGCGTAACAGCGTTTGATTAATGACATCGGCCAGGTACTGCTCTGGCGACGCTTTGGGGTGCTGTCGATCGCCATATGTGGACTCAACAAGAAGAATGTCGGCGTGCTCAATCACCTCTGGCGCTTTCATGATGGGGTCATTGGGGCGTCCGAGGTCCCCGGAAAACACCAGGGTTTGCCCTTGCGCCTGCACCTCAACCGTTGCCGCACCGAGAATGTGACCGGCTGAACGCAGGTAGACCTTCAGCCCCTCGATGATCTCAACGTGATGGTGCAGCTCCAGCGACCGCAGTAATGCAAGGGCCTGCTTGGCCTCCTCTTCGGTGTAAAGCGCTTGGGCAGGATGGTGCCTGGAATAGCCCCGGTGGTTGGCATAGTCGGCTTCTTCTTCCTGAAGCCGACCACTGTCGAGCAGCAGGATTCTGGCCAGCTCGCACGTGGCCGCTGTTGCGTAAATCGGCCCGCGAAAACCGTTGCGAACCAGTACGGGTAAATACCCGCTGTGATCCAGGTGGGCATGGGTCAGCACAACGGCATCGATTTGGCCTGCCGGTAAGGGCAGTGATTGCCAGTTGCGCAAGCGCAGCTGCTTGTAACCCTGGAACAAGCCACAATCGATGAGTACCCGCTTAGCATTGTGCTCAAGCAAATACTTGCTACCGGTAACCGTACCTGTTGCACCAAGAAAAGTGAGCTGCATGATGTAACCCTCAACCGGTGGCGGCATCGCCCCTGGCGGTGCCGGGCTTGACCGCCAGAACTGCGCACAGCCCCGAGCTCACCATCCGCTCTGTCGTATCGCCGAGCAGTTTGCCCAAGCCTTTAGGTTGCACTACCCCCATGACCACGACATCAACCGCAAGCTTAAGCACCGTGTCGCCAATGACAGCGACCGGTGCACCTTGCACAAAGTGTCGACACTGCGCAGCAACACCGTAGGCATCGGCGAGCTCGTCAAAAGGCTCGCGCAATGCCGCTATGAACTCTTCAACCCAGTCGAGTGTCGCAGTGGCGTCCGGAACAAAAACTGGCGAAATGTCATAGGCATGCACCAGGTGCAACTGAGCATCGCACTGCAGCGCCATGGCGATGGCTGTGCGGATGATGGCGTGGTTGAAGCCGTTCTTGTGCGACAAAAGCGCGGTATCAACCGCAGCCAGAATTACCGTGGGCACAGCCTTGCAACCCGCCGGGACGAGGTGAACCGGTACCGGGCTCTCGCGCAATAGCTGAGAATCGAACGACGACCCAAACATTCGTTTGAGCGTTGAAACGTCTTCAGTATCTTTAATGACCATGTCGGGGCCAAGCTCGAACAGGTAGTCAAGCGCGTCCTGGGCCGGATTATCGCTCAGTATGGCCTGGCTGGTTGTACCGGCATGGTCAGCACGTAATCGCTCCACCCCTTCGGACAACCGGTCGCGATACAGTGAAAACTGCTCGGCGATCTGTTTTTCAACCTCCTTTTCTTCCCGCCAGTTGCTCACGCCCTGGGGCTCAAACAAACCCAGGACATGCAAACCTGCACCCGTCGCTTTAGCCAGAGCCCTGGCGCGGTGCGCTGCAGGAGAGGCCAAATCGACATCCCGTGCCAGCAACAACAGTTGTTGGTACTGACTCATCGCACACCTCCAAAGTGGTTATTGCTGAGCGCCCACAAACACTGTTCAGGTACTGCATTCTGTGCCTTGAGCGTGCACCAAACTTGATTTTGATCAGAAAGACCGTGACACGCTGCAAAGTTGATGCAAATCAGAACAGGGTTGCTCGCCCGCAGTACAACAACAGCAGGCCGTTCCATTTGAGAACAACCAGCCAGGAGAACGCGATGAGTAACGATCTCGACAACCGCGGGCTATGTCAGGAACACTGGATTGAATCGTTGAATGACGGCACTGCCGTGCTGATTCGGCCGCTGAGCGAGTCGGACCATGAGCGGGATCATCAGTTCGTCGGGCAAGTGCCCTACGAGTCGCGGCGCTTTCGCTTCCTGGCTGGCTTTAGTAGCGAGGCACATTCGCTTTTTGAGCAGTTGGCAGATGTGGACTACCGTCGACGTATGGCCTATGTCGCGTTGGTGCATGACAATGGTCAACTGCGCCAGATCGGCGAGAGCCGCTATGCCGCTGTCCCCGGCAGCAAGAACTGCGAGTGTGCCGTTGCCGTCAACGCGCCTTGGCAGCGAAAGGGCCTGGGCAGGTTATTGATGAATCACCTGATCAACGCTGCGCGCAGTAATGGTTATGCCTGCATGATTTCACATGATATGTCCAACAACTATGGCATGCATCGACTTGCCAAGGCGCTCGGTTTTTCATCGCGCTACCTGGCCGGCGACGTCAGTGAAATCATTCATGAGCTGGATCTGCAACGGTAAACCATTGCCTTAGCGCGACGTACCCCGCACGCCACGCTGAGGCAAGCTCTGAGTCATACCGTAGGGGCTTGTGGCGTAATAACCAGTACACTGCTAGGCATTTTGTACAGTACCCGCTCGACGGTACTGCCAACGTACTTAGCCAGGCCACGGTGATGAATTCGCCCCATGACAACGATGTCGATGCCTTGAGCCTCGCAAAAAATCGTCAAGACTTTTGCCGGGTCACCCATGACCATATGACACGCCTCCGGCTCAATGCCATTGCGTTCGGTCAGTTCCCTGAAGGCTTCACTCTGGGCTTCATGCAGGCTTTCGGCAAGATTTGAGCCAAACCAGAACGATTTATGCCCAAGGTTTTCTGCATCCGTTTGCATGGACGTCATGTCGTAGGCATAAAGGATCTCTACCTGGGCCTTGCACTGCATGGCCAATTTCAATGCTTCATTGATGAGGCGGTCGTTGAACCCTTGGAACTGGTCCTCGGGGCGTGACAGATCCACGGCAGCAAGTACCTTGCGCGGCATGGCGTGGCTGGCCTTGTCGACAAAATGCAAGGGTACCGAGCACTCCCGTAGCAGGCGCACATCAAGCGTCGTAAACATCGCCCGCATCAAGCGCGACTCATGCTCCAAATCCTTAACCACCATCGCAAATGGCTGTTCCTTGAGATGGATCTGGATTTCGTCGAGGACATTGTTCACCCAGACTACTTCTGTGGTGACCGTAAGCCCGTTCCGACGCAGCGGTGCGGCTTGGGTTTCCAGCCACTCACGGTGCTTTTCGACATAGGCCTGACGCATCGCCGTTAGCGCCTGTTCATTCATCAGCCCAGCGGTGGCGAGCCCTTCCAGGTAATCAAAAGCCAGGATATGCAATGCAATACCTTTGGCTTTTGCCAAGGCAGCAGCACGGTCGAAGGCGTCAGTGTGCTGCATCAAAGTGGGGGCTATGAACAACAAGCGTTGATAGTCAGACATGGCACACCTCGCACGGCGCGATGAGTAAGTACGTCCCATCCTGCATCCGTCCAACGCGGTGTGTTTGACCTGTATCAAAAACACGCTGCAAGCCAGGTAAAACACATGGGCCGGTGACATAAGAACGACAACCGGTTCCTCCCGACGCACGGTAGTGCCAAGCACAATAATTGAGGTCGATTTATTGATCACGATCAATTGAATCGTCTTTTTCTGGCGCACCCTACGTTAAAGAGTGATGCACCTGCTCTTGCCCCTTTCACGCTCCACTACCAGCAAGGACAACTGATCTTCAGCGTATCGAAAAAAACTCACTCAAATGGCACCCGGTGCACACACCTGCCGCCACGACGGAGTACCATCAATGAACGTGTACATTGAGCAACATCCTCGACAGGCGCGGTGGTGGGTTCATCTGGATGTCTGGGAGGTAAGTTTTCGCAGTCTTGACGAAGCGACAGCCTTTGTTGATCGACTCAATACTCGTCTGAACGCTCCGCACTCCCTGTCGATGCTTGCGCGTGCCCCCTCACCACATACGCTCACTTACCGTCGCCTACCTGAGCCGCTCGCCCTGGCAGACTCATCCAAGGGCGTGACGGAGGTTAGAAATGCATAGTTCATTGCATGCCGTCCGTGAAAACCTCAAGCAGCCCATAGGGTTGACCCGTACAGTTGATTTACTTTCCTGCAAAACAGCCTGCATCGATTGCCGTGTCAGTGCTTTGTGTCTGCCGGAAGGCCTGTCCAGGCAAGGCAATGACCGCTTCAGCGAATTGATCAGCCAGCGGATACGGATCTACAAAGGCGGTGGCCTGTATCAGGCCAACGATCCGCTGGAGTACCTCTATGCAGTTCGCTTCGGGAGCTTCAAGACTTGCTTTGCCAATGTAGAAGGCCAAGGACTTGTCACCAACTTCTGGATGCCAGGCGACATCATGGGGTGCGACGCGATCAGTACCAACCGTCATGTCTGCAGCGCGTTTGCGTTGGAAGACAGCGAAGTCTGCCTGGTTCCCTACAAGCGTCTTGAAACCCTGGCCCACGACTTCCCGTTCCTGCAGCAAAACCTCAACAGGCTGCTCAGCAGTGAAATCGTCCGCGACCACAAACGGCTGTTGATGATGTGCAACTTTACCGCTGAAGAGCGCTTGGCCAGCTTTCTACTCAGCTTGTCCAAACGCTACGTCAAGCGTGGTTTCTCGGCCCAGGGCTTTGTCTTGCGCATGTCCAGGGAAGACATTGCTTCTTACCTTGGACTGAGGCTTGAAACCATCTGCAGGTCCATCGCCCACCTGCGCCAGTTGGAAATCGTGACGTTCAGTGGGCGTACCGTGGAAATTTTGAACATGCCGGCCCTGAAGGCCTTGGAACATGGTTATGGACACCGCTGTTCAGCAACAATGTGAGCCCTCGCAAGCCCTTGTGCCTACCGCTGTGCGTGCCTCGCTGCGACCGCCATGCTTGAATCCCTGAACATCACCCATCTCGCCGCCGCTCTGGGCATCGGCATGCTGGTCGGCCTGGAACGTGAACGCAAAAAAGGCAGTGACGAACGTCGCGCCTTTGCCGGGTTTAGAACCTTTGCCATTACCTCGGTACTGGGTTATGTCTGTATGGCCGTGGCGGGCGCGATGCTCGTTGGCATTATGGCGCTTGCCCTGGCGATCATCATCGCCGTTGCCTACTGGAAACACGTGGGCATGGACTCAGGCATCACCAGCGAAGTCGCGCTGCTAATTGTCTTGATGCTCGGCGCCTTAAGCCATGAGCAGCCCGGACTGGCTGTTGCCGTCAGCGTCGTGCTTACCGTAATTCTGGCGCTTCGTCAGGAGCTGCATCGCTTTGCCCTATACCAATTGACTGAAACTGAAGTGCGTGACGGGTTGATCCTCCTGACCGCCGCCTTGGTCATTTTACCCTTGACGCCCGACCGCTTCATCGGCCCGTTCGGCGCCATCAATCCCCGTACAATCTGCACCCTGACGGTGCTGCTGATGAGTGCACAAGCGTTGGGGCATATTGCCTTGCGGATGATGGGAGCGCGCTACGGCTATACCCTGAGCGCCATTGCTTCAGGATTCGCCTCGGGGTCGGCAACCATCGCCCTGATCGGCCACTTGGCCCGTGGCGAACAGGCGTCGGTCAAAGCGCTGAGTGCGGCAGCGATATTCTCGAATCTGGCGACGATTGCAATGCTGTCCCTGGTACTGGGAACCGTTGATCTAGCGTACCTGCAGGCCTTGTGGGCGCCGGTCTTGCTGGCGGCACTGGCAACAGTGGTCTATGGCTCCTTGCTACTAGCACCCTGGAAACCCTCTATTGTGCCAAGCACCACCACCAACGTCGTTGATGGCGCCTTCAGCCTTAAAGTCGCCCTGGCGGTGACTGCAGCGGTAACAGGAATAACCTTGCTGTCCTCAAGCCTGCTCTATGTCTTTGGACACAGCGGCGTACTGATTGCTGCGTTGATCAGTGGTCTGGCCGACGCACATGCTACGGCAGCCTCCATCGCTTCGGTGGTGAAATCCGGGCAGCTACCGATAACTGACATCGCGCTACCCTCAGTGACGGCCATGAGCAGCAACACGCTGGCCAAGTGTGTTCTGGCCTGGATCAGTGGCGGGCCAAAATTTGCAGCCTACGTCATCATCGGCCAACTAGTGATCATTGCTTCGATGTGGGTAGGATTGTTTATTCAGTAGATCATCGTCGCGACAGTCCCCGTGAAGTGAATCCAATGAGGACAAAGTCGGTGGCAGTCGACTACTCCCTATTCTTGAGTACCTCCAGCGTATCCACATCATCGAGCACTCCAGGATCAGTCACCGCTACAATGACGCAACACTGCCCATGCGCCTGCAGCACCGAGCGTGCACCTTCATCACCTTTGAGCTGTGTCAGGGCGGGCCAGAGATCGCGCCCAAACAACACCGGGTGGCCACGCCGCCCCTCATAGAGCGGAAAAACAATCGTCGAAGCCGTCGCAGCAACAGCCAACTGGCTGAGGGTCGCTGGCGCGATCCAGGGCATGTCTGCCAACAAGATCGCGACACTCTGCGCGCTACTGTCGACCAGCGCGGCGACGCCGGCAGCCAGACTGTGTCCTATACCCTGCGCAGCCTCAGGGCTGTAGACAACCCGGCATTCGCTTGGCAGGCCAAAGTCTTGCGCTTGTTCACCTTCGCGCAGTACCACGCGCACGTCATCAAACACCGTCCGGGCGCGTTCGACGCTGTGCACCAGCAGGCTGCGACCGTCCGCCAGGCCTGCACGTCGCTTGTCGGTGCCAAAGCGCGTACCCTGGCCGGCGGCCAGAACCAAGGCCACGACGCTCAAAGTTCCTCCCGAGCAATACCACTACGAATGCGCACGATGTCGGCGAGCACGGCCAGGGCTATCTCCGCTGGGGTTTTACTGCCCAGATTCAGGCCAATCGGCGCGTGGATGCGCGCCAGTTCAGCCTCGCCCAGGCCGCCAATGCGCTGCAGGCGCTCACGGCGTTTGTCCGAGGTGATGCGCGAGCCCATCACGCCAATGTAAAACGCTTCGGTACGTACGGCTTCAAGCATGGCCAGGTCGTCAATTTTCGGGTCGTGGGTCAGTGCGACCACCGCAGTGTCGGCATGGCAACCGCGGTTGGCGATGAACACCGACGGCAGTTCTCGGCGTATTTCGATCCCGTCGAGCACGACACCCTCGAGCACTTCTTCCCGGGGCTCACACAGGATGACGTCAAAGCCCAAGCCTTTGCCGAACTGGGCGCAGAAGTGCGCAACGCTGGAATAACCCGCCAGCAACAGCCGCTGCGCAGCGCCGACGCGCAGGCGCACGCTGACGGCGTCGCGTTCCACCCGAGGGCCCTGGTGGTGATCTTCGTTCAGCCGGCGCTGACCATCGCGCAAATCCACTTCGCGCTGCACTCGACGCTGACCAAGCAGTGCCGACTGCAGCGCGCTCAAGTGAGCACGTACATCGCAATCGGCGGGCAGGTTTTCCACCAGCACGTCGAGAACACCGCCACACGGTAGACGAATGTTCGACCGCATATCATGGGCGTCGCCATACCGCACCACGGCGACCGGCTCGGCAAACTCGCCGTGGGCCACACGCTCGAGAAAGTCATCTTCAACGCAACCACCCGACAACGAACCCAGCCACTGCCCACTGTCACTAACCACGAGCAAAGAGCCCGGCGCACGAGGCGCCGAACCGTAAGTGCACAAGACTGTGCACAGCCATACACGTTGGCCTGCGCCAGACCATTTCAGCGCCTGGCGAACCACTTGCAGGTCAAGATGTTGCACAGATCACTCTGCCTTCAGCTGCGCGAGCTGTTGTACGCCAAGATCACCAGGCAAGCCGCCCCACGCCTCACGCAGGTAGTTGATCAGATCAACCACTTGTTCATCGCTGAGCTTGTCGGCAAACCCCGGCATTGGCTGCATGCGTTCAAAGCCGGTGAACTGCTGTTCGCCGATACCGTCGAGGATCACCTTGGCCAGGTTGCGGGAATCGGCCTGGCGCAGCACCGTATTGCCTTGCATGGCCACGGCAATGTGTGGCTTGCCCTCCCCCTCGACCCCATGACAGCCGGCACAAACGTTGAAGTACTGCTGACGGCCGCGCTTGGCGCTATCACTGAGCTGCTCCAACGCCACAGCATTGACCACCTTGGCCGGTGGCGGCTGGTCACCTAGCAAGTAAGTGGCCATCGCCGCCAAGTCGGCGTCTTCGAGGTGTTGGGTGCTGTGGTGCACCACTGGGAACATCTCGTTGAACATAGTGCCCTGGGCACTCATGCCGTGCTTGAGGAAGGTTGTCAGGTCAGGTGTGGTCCAGCCTCGTTCAGCCAGGTCCTGCGCCAGCAGGCTGGGGGCCAGGTAGCCGTTGAGCAGTCCACCGGTCAGGCGCTTGTCCTGTTGCAGGGCACCGATACTGTTGCGGGGGGTATGGCACTCGCCGCAGTGGCCAAGCACCTCGACCATGTACTGGCCGCGCTGCCACGCTGGGCTCTTACCCTCGGTACTTTGCAACTCGACGCTTTTGCCGTAGAGCATGTTCCAGCCCGACAGGCCCATACGCACATTGAACGGAAAGCTCAGGCGAGTCTCCGGCGCCGGACGGTTAATCGGGGCCACACTCATCATGTACGCGTGGATGGCATCGGAATCTTCGCGCGTGATCAGATGGTAGGAGGTATAGGGCATTGCCGGGTAGAGATTGGCCCCGTCTTTGCGCTTGCCTTGGGTCAGGGCCGCGAAGAACTCATCAGCATTGTAACCGCCGATGCCGAACGCCTTGTCCGGGGTGATGTTACTGCCCCAGATGGTGCCGAAGGGTGAATGAATTGGCAGGCCACCGGCAAACGGCGCCCCGCCTTCGGCGGTATGGCACGCCATGCAGTCGGCAGCGCGGGCCAGGTACTCCCCGCGTTTGAACTGGTCAGGGTCTGCCGCTTGCGCGGTGATTGACAGGGCAACGCCAACGGCCAGGGCGAGACCGGAAAAGACACGCAACATACTCAACCCTCCTTGACCAGGCCGAGGTCGCTGAGCACCTCGCGAGTGGCTTCGTAATAGCGCACATACCCCGTGCAGCGGCAGATGTGGTGGCCCAGGCTGGCCTCGATGACCCCTTCAAGCTCGCTTTTCTTCAGCGCTTGGCGCTGGGCCTTCTCCACCAGCACGGTGGCGGCATTGACGAAACCAGGTGCACAGTAGCTGCACTGGAACGCAAAGCGGTCGACGAACTTCTGCTGAATCGGGTTCAGTTCACTGAGTTCGCCCGCGTCGTCATACTTGGCATGGCCCTCGATGGTGCGCACTTTCTTGCCGTCAAAATAGTTGGCGCCGGTGATGCAGGTGCGTACTTCCTCGCTGGTGCCATCGGGGTTGTCGACGATCACCACACAGGCATGGCAGATGCCCTGACCGCAGCCAAGGCGCGAACCGGTGAGGTTCTGGTATTCATGCAGGTAGTCGATCATCGCCAGGTCCTCGGGAACCTCGACCGGGCCGACGGATTGACCGTTCAAGGTCAGTTGAAGCGAACGGTTAGCCATTGAGGGCCTCCTTGATACGAGCGGGAGTGATAGGCAGGTCGCGTACGCGCTTGCCAATGGCATGCGCGACGGCATTGGCGATAGCGCCAACCACCGGGATCATCACCACTTCGGCGATGCCCTTGGAGGGGTCGGTAGGTGACAGCGGCGGCAGGATATCCGACGTCTGCTGCCACACCGCTACGTCTTTGCCATGCGGCAGGCGGTAGCGGTTGAAATTCCAGTCACCCTCCCCCGGTCCTCCTTCGTAAAGCGGCATTTCCTCCATCAGAGCATGGCCGATGCCCATGGCGATACCGCCTTCAAGTTGCCCTTTGACCAGCTCTGGCACCAGCACACGGCCACACTCCACCCAGCTGTGGTGGTTGAGGACCTGTACTTCGCCACTGCCCTTGTTCACTTTCACTTCAACGAGGGTCGCCACCGGGCTGTAGTAGGTGACCATGGCGTTGTTGAGTTGGGTGGCTGGATAGGCCGCGTTCTGGCGATCCAACAGGTGGTAACCGGCACTGTCCATCTGTGCTTTCTTCACCGGTGGCGCACCGTCGCCATACTTCACTGCCAACGCATCGAGCGGCAGTCGATCGCGCACGCCGTCGATGACGAAATCGGCCTCAGCCCAGCTCCAGCGGTTAAAGCCATGCACACTGACGCCGGTGACCAAGCCCATCTCATGGGCTTTTTTCGCCAGTTCCGCGAACGGAATCGGTGACAGACCGTTGCCAGTCAGCGCGCCGTTAACCCACACCGCGTTCTCGCGGCGCACCACCAGGGGGTTAGCCTGGCCGCCAAAGGGGCCTTGACGCCAGATCGCCATCGCTGCCGGCCACAAGCCGTGATTGAACAGTACACGCGCCGCTTCGCGGGTGGCATGGCTGAAGTAAAACGCCGAGTTGGTCGCCGACGACGGCGAGGCCAGCTTGCCGACCCACCGCGGGTTGCGCAACGCGGCATCTTGCTCAGCCTGGCTGATCAGATAGGGGTTGCCGCTGGTGGCCAGTTGCAGCTCCGGCCATTGGGTTTCAGCTGTTGTCACCTCGTCAGCCGAACGTCCGAGGAAGTCACCTACCACAAAGGCTTGTGACGTGGACATGCCAGTGCCCAGTTCAGTGCCGATGTGGCGCAGGCTGATATGGCCTTCAGCCGTGAACTCGATGCTGGCCATCGGTGCCTCTGCCCCGGTACCAAAGTCCTTCTGGCAAATGGCGAAACCAACGCCGTACCAATTATCCGGGTCCTTGGCGTCCATGGTTTTCTTGTGTGCATCGCGGTGTTTCCACCCGTCGTGGGCACTGGCCTTGTCGAGGATTTCGTGCAGGCGCAAGGCACCGGCGGGCACAGCGCCCTGGGTGTTCTTCATGCCAGACTTGAGGGCGTTGACCCGGCGCAACTCGATAGCGTCCACGCCCAGGCGTTCAGCGATCTCATCGACCATCATTTCGGTCGCCGCCATTGTCTGCAGGGTGCCGTAACCACGCATCGAGCCCGCCTCGACGCCACGGGAGTGGTACGCGGTCACAGCCAGGTCGTTCTGCGGCATGTAGTAGATCGACTGCGCGGCCGTGGCCCCCACCGCCGCCACCGAAGAGCTGTAGTTGGCGCGGCCACCGCCATCAACGCTCATGTCCGCGCGGAAGATCTTGAAGGTCATGTCCTTCTTGTCCACTGCCAGCTGGTAATGAATGTCGAACGGGTGGCGTTTGATACCGCTCTGGAACTGTTCGTAGCGGTCGTTGGCCAGGCGCACTGGCACGCCGGCGCCGTACAGCGCGGCAAGGGCTGCGTAGAAAACGAAGATGTTGTTGTCTTTGGAGCCGTAGCCGACGGTGTAGCCAGGGTGCATGTTCAGCGTGTTCAGGGCGAAGCGCGACGGTTTGATCATGTGCACGCATTCGTGGGCTACTTCAAACGGGCACTGAGTGGCGACGACGAAGTGCAAGGTGCCGCTCTGCGGGTCGTACCAGCCGTTACCGTTGTCGGGTTCCAGTGCTGCCGGCTCAATCGAAGGCGTCTTGTAGCGCTCGTCGAACACCAGCCACTCCTGCGGCGGGCTTTGCAATTGCTCAGCCATACGCGTGGCATAGAACAACCCCTGCTCGGTCAGGTCACCGTGTTGCTTGGGCTCCTTGGACCAGACCGGCTTGCGGTTGAGAATGGTCGGGAACAGCATCGAATTCTTCAGGCTGGAGAACTCATCGTCCTCATAGGGCGTCTTGCCGCCCACCCGCACGAAGCGGAAACTGCCATAGGGGTCGGTCTGGTACAGAGGCGCCTGGGCGCCGTAGCGAATGGCCTTATCGTTGAACTGCAGTTTCTGCTTGGCTCGGCGATACCGCTCGAAATCGTTCCAGATCAGGATCGCCACGGGGTGGCCGATGAACATCGGTACCTTGCCAGGCGGCAGCAACGGGTCCGGTGAATGGGCTTCAGGGAAGGCGATGCCGTCTTTTTCCAGGTCAGCAGCCGTGACGATTCGATCCGGCTGCAACTCGGCGCCCAGCCAGGACAGATCATGGCCCTCATAAATGCGGTCGGCCTTGATGGTTTTGAGCAGTAAAGCGTGGCCCTGCTGCTGCGGCCAGCCGGGCATGTCCTTGGCGCGAATGTCGCGGGCGAATACTTTGTTGCCACACACCTTGGACAGCGCATCATTGCGAAAGCGCGCTTTACCGTCGTGGTTCATCCATTTCTGCGGCGAAGTGGTCACAGCATTTTCCATCAGTGCGGCAAACGCCTGGCTGCCGAGCGGTGCCAGGGTTACGCCGACACCGGCAATCAGCCCACCTTGGAGCAAGGCACGCCGGGATATATCACGGTTGGACATGGCTCATCCTCTGGGCAGCAACGGGCTGCCCATGTCGAATTCGGGTACAGGAGAAACTGGGGGGCGGAATCTTGGACGTTCCGTAAGTAAGGTCGGCGTAAAAATCTATAAAGCTGACCGTGGCGTCAACTTTACCGCATTCAAGCCCCTTCTGGCAAAGTCAAGCAGACAACTTGTCGCGCTGCCTGCGAATTGGACCGGCTGCGCTAAGGATTTTTCTGAGTATTCAAGGGCGCTATCTGCCCCCAGCGGATGAGGCGATCAGCGCGAACAACTGGCTACGGAAGTTGATCCCTAGTCGATCAAATGCCCGGTTGCGGTAGGTCTTCACCGTACTTTCCTTGAGGCCCAGATCAGCGGCTATGCCAGCATGGGTCATTCCCTGAAGCAAACGGCTACAGATATTCAGCTCTTGTGCAGTGAGCTCTGGGCAATGCTGGAGCAGCCGTTGCGGATGGTCGACGATAGGGTGCAGGCCGGTCAGCGCCAAATGCCCCCGCAGCAGTTGCAGTAGCGCCGGGCTCAGGGCTTCGCACATCTGTAATTCACGGTCACTGAAAAAACCCTGGTCACGATGGCGGTAAAGGTTGAAAAGCACGGGACGCTCCTGTTCGTCCAAGTACACGCTCGACAGCCGTTCGATCATGCCGTGGCGCAGGTAGATGGCTTCTCGGTACGGCATGAAACGAATGTCTTGAGCCAAGAGGTGACCGACCTGGCCCGGTGCGGCTTTCAACGGCTCGAACAAGGGGTCATGTCGATGATAGCGCTCTATGTAGACCTGACCGCAGCGCAGCACCAGCCCTGCATCATGGTGTCGAGTTCCGGCAACAAGCAGCTGCGGTCGTTCGCCCGCCATGCGCAAGACCGAAAAATGCTGACAATCCGCCCACTGACCAAGGCACGTCAGAAGCGCACCTGGGAAGCTAGGCGTGCCCAGGGTGCAGGCCAACTCGCTGAAATGACGAATGTCCTGAGGCAGGGTTGAAACCTGCGGGATGCTGAGACGAATCATGGCGCTCATGGATCGCTATTGTTTTTATGGGATGGGCGTCTGTATCAGGTCATATAGTTAACGTATTAACAATAGATCTGCAAGCAATCTGTAACCACCTTGTCCACCTCACGGAGGACAGTCTCGTCATGTGCTCGCTCGTAAGCTGGAACGACAACAATGACTGGATTTGCCCATGGACCTTCATCCCCTGAGCCTGCGCGTCACTCACCTTGCCGCCGAAGCCAAGGACGTCGTGCTGATCGAACTACGCGCAGCCGATGGTCGGCCGCTACCGTCCTTCACCGCCGGGTCACACCTGGAGATCCTGGTTGCTGACAAGCAGCCCCGCCACTACTCGTTGCTGAACGACCCCAGTGAGCGCGACCGCTACCTGATCGCAGTGGGCCTGGCAGCGCAAAGCCGTGGTGGTTCGCGTTTCCTGCATCAACAGCTGCGCCTGGGCGATACCCTCGTCAGCAGCCTGCCACGCAACCACTTCCCGCTGGATGAGCAACTACAGCGTTACTGCTTGGTTGCCGGGGGCATCGGCATTACCCCGATCCTCGCCATGGTTCGTTGGTGCCAGGCGCATGCCAAGGACTGGCGCCTGGTTTACAGCGCCCGTAACCGGCAGCGGGCAGCCTTCTATGAAACGCTACGCGAGCTGGATACAGAACGGGTACACCTGCACTTTAGCGACGAGGCCGGCGGCCATCTCGATACCGTTGCACTACTCGACTCCCTGCGCGACGGCGAGCACTTGTATGGCTGCGGCCCGGCACCCTTGCTTGACGCTTTGCAAGCAGCGGCCGGCCCACGTGCCGAGCGCCTGCATGTCGAACGTTTTAGCGCCCCGGCAACCAGCGCCGAAGGTAATCGCGGTGATGAAGGTTTCACCCTGCACTTGCGCCGCAGCGGTCGCAGCCTTTGGGTGCCCCCACAGCAAAGCATTCTCGAAGCCCTCGAGGCCCATGGAATCGAGCTGCCGTTTTCTTGCCGATCCGGCATTTGCGGCAGTTGCCAGACCACCCTCTGCGCCGGACAGGCGGACCACCGTGACCTGATCCTCTCGGATGCCGACAAGGCCGAGGGACGTAGCCTGATGATCTGCGTCTCACGGGCGCTAAGCGAAAGCCTGGAATTGGATCTCTGATTTGCCGCAAACCCCAAGAGGTATTTTTCGATGTCACTACCCACCGACAACCTGATCGCGCACGCTCGCAAAGCCAGCGAGACCATGGCCGATCGTGAAACACCGTTCATCTACAACGAGTGGTATGTCGCCGCCTTCGACCATGAAGTCGGCCGGCATTTACTCGGTCGCCGACTGCTGGACCGCAGGGTGGTGATGTACCGGACCGAGGCGGGAGAGCCGATCGCCCTCGAAGACCGCTGCGCTCACCGTTCATTCCCGTTGTCGCGCAGCCACCTTGAGGGCGACAACATCGTTTGTGGCTACCACGGCTTTCGCTATGACCAGGCCGGCGACCTGACGCATGTACCCTCGCAAAAGAACTGCCCGCGCGGTATTGGCGTACGGCGCTATCCCCTGGTACGCCAAGGTCCGCTGTTGTGGATCTGGCTGGGCGATGAAACCCTCGCCAATGCGGCGAACATCCCGCATCAAGAGTGGATTGACGATCCGGCCTGGGCCTGTACTTCCGGTTACTTTCATCACCCGGGCAACTACGTCAGCATGCATGAGAACCTCATGGACCTGACCCACCTGACCTTTCTCCATGCCAACACCATTGGCACTCCAGACTATGCCAGTGCGCCGTACAAGCTTGACCTCAAAGAAGGTCACTACACGCTGATCCGCGAGGTCGTACCAACCACGCTGGCGCCAGTCTGGGGCAAGACTACAGGGCTGGAAGGTTGTGCAACGGCTGCACGCATTGCCACCTCAGAGTTTCTTTCGCCAGCCTTGCACCGAGTTAGCGTTACGTTCTACGACAGTGCACTGCCGGTCGAACGCCGCGAACAGTTCCACATTCGTACCGCGCACATTCTGACCCCGGAAACTAAAAACAGCCTGCATTACTTCATCGTCCACGGGCGCGACTTCGCCCAACACGACGAGTCACTGGGCGAGTTCATGCACGAGCAACTCTTCGCCGCCTTCAATGAGGATGTCGAAGGTCTCGGGGCTTTGGAGGCGGTGCTCGACGACCCTGACGAGCAACATTACGAAATATCTGTGGCCAGTGATGCCCCTGCTGTAGCCACCCGTATCTACCTGAAAAAACGCGCCGACGCCGAGCGCCAACCACGCAATCGCTAGGCATGCTGAAACACCAGCCATAACAACAATAAAAGAGAAAAGAGATGCTCAAACCCGTGCGTGCAATCTTCCTCCAGCGCCTAGCGCTGGCGGTCGGACTGACGTTACCAGTGCTGGCTCACGCCGACTTCATCGCCGATAGCCAGGGCAGTATGGAACTGCGCAATTTCTACCAGAACCGCGATTTTCGCCAAAGCGCTGCCAAGCAATCTCGGGTGGGCAACTGGTCACAAGCCTTCATGCTTAGGATGCAATCGGGGTTTACCGAAGGGCCGGTCGGTTTTGGTCTCGACTACCTCGGCTTGCTGGGCGTCAAGCTCGACTCCGGGCGCGGTCGCAGCGGCGATGGCACCCTGCCGTTCGGGCCACACTCGAAGCGACCCGTGGACGACTTTAGTCACATGGGTGTCACCGGCAAGCTGCGCTTGTCCAAAACCCGGCTCGATGTTGGCATTCTCACCCCAACCCTCCCCGTCGTCTTTCGTGATGACGCGCGGTTGATGCCGCAGACATTCGATGGGGCCTTGGTGGAATCCCGTGAAATACCGCAACTGACCCTGACCGGGGGCCAACTCTGGCGCTCACGTACTAGAGAATCCGCCGGCAGCGACCGCATGTACCTGGCCGGGCGTAGTGCTGACTTCGACAGCGGCGCCTTCGATGTACTCGGCGCCAGTTACGACGTCGGTCACGGCTTGAGCGCCAGCGTCTTTCGCGGGGAGCTGCGTGACGTATACCAGCAGAACTTCTACGGCCTGGTGCACAAACTGGCACTGGGCCCGAGCATGAATCTGCTCACCGACCTGCGTTTCTTCGACAGCGACAGCGCAGGCTCCGCCAAGGCTGGCAGTGTCGACAACCGAAACTTCAACGTGATGAGCACCCTGGCCTTCGGCGCGCACAAGGTCGGTTTGGCCTACCAGCGTATGTACGGTGACGACGCCTTCCCCACCCTCAACGGCTACACCCCTCCTTACACCGCCAACCTGGTGACCATTGGTACGTTTACCAATGCCCTGGAGCAATCGTGGCAGGCGCGGTACGACTTTGATTTCGTCGCCCTGGGATTACCCGGACTGAGTTTCATGAGCCGCTATGTAAGTGGCGATGACATTCGCACCAGCAGCGGCAGCGGCCAGGAATGGGAGCGCGACACCGACCTCGCCTATGTCATTCAGAGTGGCAGCCTCCAGGGATTGAGCCTGCGTTGGCGCAACGCGGTCTACCGGTCGAGCTACGCCAGCGACATCGATGAGAACCGTCTGATTCTCTCCTACACCCTGAAGCTCTGGTAATCCCCTTCACGTTCATCCCACGAGGTATGTCCAATGAGTCAGACCATCGAATCCTTGCCGCTGTCTGAAGCCAGTAACAGTACCTATCGGCTCATCACTTGGCGGCTGATGCCGTTGCTCCTGGTCAGCTATATTTTCGCCCATCTGGACCGTATCAACATCGGCTTCGCCAAACTGCAAATGAGTGCCGACCTGCAATTCTCCGACACCGTATACGGCCTCGGTGCGGGCCTGTTTTTCGTCGCCTACGCGCTGTTCGGCGTACCGGCCAATATGGTCTTGGACAAGCTTGGTCCGCGGCGTTGGATCGCCTTCATGATGGTGACATGGGGGCTTCTATCCAGCGCCATGCTACTGATCGAAAGCGCTCAAGGTTTCTATACCCTGCGTTTTGCCCTGGGGGTGGCCGAGGCTGGTTTCTTCCCCGGTATCCTGGTCTACCTCAATCGCTGGTTCCCGGCCGAACGCCGCGCTTCGGTCACGGCACTGTTCGCCATTGCAGTGCCGATGGCCGGGGTAATCGGTGGGCCGCTCTCCGGATGGATTCTCGAACACCTGCAAGGCACCGCCGGAATGAAAAGCTGGCAGTGGATGTTCCTTCTCGAGGGGCTTCCCGTCGTACTGCTGGGCTTGCTCGTGCTGGCACGGTTGGACGACCGGGTAGAAGATGCTCACTGGCTTACTGAGGATCAGAAGCACGCTCTACGCCAGGCGTTACACCTTGAAGAAGCCGGCAAACAGATCAGTTCCTGGCGCGGTATCTTACGCAATTCGCAAGTCTGGTTGCTGGTGGCGATCTATTTCGCAGTGATGTTAGCGGTCAACACCCTCGCGTTCTGGATGCCCACTCTGATCCATGGCTCGGGCATCTCTCGCGATAGCAATATTGGCCTGCTTAGCGCCCTGCCCTACCTGGCGGGCTGCTTCTTCATGGTGGCCATCGGGCGCTCCTCCGACCGTTACAAAGAGCGGCGTTGGCACCTGTGCATGCCCATTTTGATGTGTGCGCTGGGATTGACCCTGACCGGCCTACAACCGCAGTCGCCACTGTTGGTCATTGTCGGCTTGTCGATTGCAGGCATGGGGGCAAGCAGCGCGCTGCCGATGTTCTGGCAGCTACCACCGGCCTATCTGGCAGGGCCGATACTCGCCCCGGGGCTCGCCCTGATCAGCTCACTGGGAAGTGTCGCCGCGTTTGTCGCCCCCTATTTGATCGGCTGGATGCGTGATAACACGCACAGCGCCAGCCTGGCGCTGTACCTGTTGTCCCTGGTGATCGCGCTAGGCGGCGTGCTGGTACTGCGCACTTCAGCTGCCGTCGTTAATCCGCGCTGAGCGCCCACCCGAGACGGGATCGCTCTTCCTTGCTGCAACTAACTTGGTGCCAGGTCACCCGCTGCTGGTCAAGGGCGGGTTGACCTTTGCCGCTGGGCTGCGCGTACCTACTGCGGTGTCGCCCGAAACCAAACGCCTAGCAATCCGGCCATACCGGCTTCGAACTTAACCGCGTCTACGGTGTAAGGTGTGCCCTTGACCATTTGCTCAAACTGCTTGGGGAATTCACGGTAATCCGCTTCGGGAGAGGCAGCAGCCAAGGCAATACTGGCAAGGTCCTGGATTTGTTGCCCGGATTCTCGGGTCTCATCGCCAGACGCGTATATCGCGACGTCCAGAATCAGATCGGTGCTATGCGAGGCACGGGCAGTTACCGTCACGTGGTCGCCGAGTTTGGCTTTCCAGAGAAGACCGTCATAAACATCATGCACCGATTCATCCTCTACCCGATAAGGGCTGGCGCTTTCAATCAATAGCGCGTTAAGCCGATCACGATATTGTTCATGGGTCATCCCCAGGGATTGGGACTTAAGTACATCCCTGACCAACTTTGGTGGCGCGGATTGTTCGGCAACCGGCGCGGGCACCGAGGTGGTTGTTGCCGGTGACGCAGCGTCGCGCTGCCAACCCATATACAGCGTGAGCAGCAACAGCCCGAGGCCAATCGTGATGATTAATTTGAGTTGTTGGCGATTGTTGACGCCTGGGTATTCGCCGCAGTTCGAACAAGCATTTGCAGTGGACTCTACGGGCGCATTACACGACTTACACGGGGTGACTGCCATCAACAAAACGTCCTTCGTTCATCCCTGGATACCTCTGCGCAACGCTGATTGCAATCAGCAGGCTACGCACCAACGCGCAAGTGTACTAAATGCCATCACGCCAACCAAGTCGTGGCGGGCCTGACGTACCACGGTGTTCGGTTAACAACAGCAGCAGCGCCCTGTTTTCCCTGGGCGCCACCACTGGCATTCATTGAGCGCTGACAGCTTCGCGTTGTGCATGCATCTCGCGTATCAGTTTCTTGTTGATCTTGCCTACGCTGGTTTTCGGTATCTCGTCAACAAACAGTACCTGGCGTGGCACCGCCCACTTGTTCAGAGTGCCGCTATCGACGAACTGTTGCAGATGGCGGGCCAGGGATGGTTGGTCCAGTTCAACACCCTCGACGCGCACCACTAGGGCCAACGGCTGCTCGCCCCACTGCGCATCGGCAATGCCGACCACCGCCACCGAGTCAACGCTGGGGTGCTGGCTGATCAAACTTTCCAGTGCCACCGAGCTGATCCACTCACCCCCTGTCTTGATTACGTCCTTGATCCGGTCACGGATCTTTACTACCCCACGCGCGTCGATACAGGCCATGTCACCGGTATGCATCCAGCCACCGGCCCACAACGCCGCGCCCTGCTCGGGTTCATTCAGATAGCCCTGGGTCAGCCAAGGGGCGCGCACTACAACCTCGCCGACACTGGCGCCGTCGTGCGCCACTTCTGCGCCCTGCTCATCGACAATGCGCAGGTCCACCAGCGGGATCGGTACGCCAGCGTTGATCCGCAGTGGCACCTGCTGGTCCATCGGCAGTGCCAAATCCTCGGCGGTCAGACTGGTCAGGCTCAGCAGTGGACAGCTTTCGGACATGCCGTAACCACAGTACACCCGGATGCCGCGGCCGCTCGCCCGCGCGGCCAGACCTTGGGTCAAGGCACTGCCGCCGAGGAGCATTTTCCAGCCACTGAGGTCTGTCTGCTGGCCTTCTTCGCAATCGAGCATCATCTGCAGCAGGGTCGGTACGCAGTGGGAGAACGTCACCTGTTCTTCGCGCATCAGGCGTACCAACTGGTTTGGCTCGTAGCGGCCTGGGTAAACTTGCTTGATGCCAAGTGCGGTGGCGACATACGGCACGCCCCAGGCATGTACATGGAACATAGGCGTGATCGGCATGTACACATCGCCCGAACGCAGCAACGGCTCGCCACCGCAGGCAGCGAAGGTCCCCAGTTCATTGAGCGTATGCAGCACCAACTGGCGATGGGTGAAATACACGCCCTTTGGGTTGCCGGTGGTACCGGTGGTGTAAAACAGCGTCGCCAGCGAGTTCTCGTCGAAGTCGGGAAACTCAAACTGGGCTTGCGCGGCAGCCAACAGCACCTCGTACTCACCCAGCATCGGCAATGTAGTGGCACAGGGCTCGGCATCGCTGAAGCGGATAAAGCCCTCAACCGTCGGCACATCACCCTGCAACTGTTCCAGCAAGGGCAGGAAGTCATCATGCACCAGCACCAGGCGATCTTCAGCATGGTTCATGGTGTAGCGGATCTGCTCGGCAGACAGGCGCACATTGACCGTGTGCAGTACCGCGCCAATCATCGGCACGGCAAAGAAACACTCCAGCGCCCGGTGGCTGTCCCAGTCAAGCAAGGCCACGGTGTCGCCGGGTTTGACCCCGGCCTGAACCAGGACATTGGCCAGGCGCTGAATGCGTTCGAGCAGGGTCGTATAGCTGTAACGTAGCTTGTCAGCGTAGACAATTTCCTGGCCGGGCTGGTAACGCACGCCGGACAGCAGCAGGCGCTTGATCAGCAGCGGGTAGCTATAAGCCCCAGGTGCCGGAGTAATGACACGAGTGTTGATCATCGCAGAATCCTTCACAGTTGCTCGGCGTCGAGCAGGTACAGGCTGGCGCTGCCGGCCTTGATGGTGGCGGTCAACGAGTGGATACGCGGCAACAGGCGTGCGAAGTAGAAGCGTGCAGTGCCCAGCTTGCGGGTGTAGAACTCGGCTTGCTCCGGTTGCTTGAGGGCGACATCGGCCATCTGTGCCCACATGTAGGCATAGAGCGTGTAACCAAACACATGCAGGTATTCGACCGCCGCCGCGCCAATTTCCTGAGGGTTACCCTGTGCACGGTCCAACACCCAGGCGGTCAGCTCATCCAGGTTGGTCACGGCCGCCAGCAGCGGCGCGCTGAATTCAACTCGCGAACGCTCCAGCGCACTGGCGAACGCCTTGATCTGCGAGGACAGCACGCTGTAAGCGCGACCACCGTCAGCGACCAATTTGCGGCCCAAAAGGTCCATGGCCTGGATACCGTTGGTACCTTCGTAGATCTGGGTGATACGGCAATCGCGGATCAGTTGTTCCTGACCCCATTCGCGGATGTAACCGTGGCCGCCGAAAATCTGTTGGCCATGGACCGTCGTTTCCAGGCCCATGTCGGTGAGGAAGGCCTTGGCCACAGGCGTCAGCAGCGCAACCTGGGCGTCGGCGCGACTACGCTCGTCGGCGTCATCGCTGTATTTGGCCAAGTCCAATTGCAAGGCAACATAGGTGGAGAAGGCTCGCCCGCCTTCGTTCAAGGCTTTCATGGTCAACAGCATGCGCCGCACATCCGGGTGCACAACGATCGGGTCGGCAATCTGCCCGGCAGCAACCGGCCCTGTTGGTGCACGGCTTTGCAGACGCTCACGGGCGTACTCGATCGCGTTCTGATAGGAGCGCTCACCCAGCGCCAGGCCCTGGATGCCCACGCCCAGGCGTTCGTAGTTCATCATGGTGAACATGGCATTCAAGCCTTTGTTCAGGTCACCGACCAGATAGCCCGTGGCGCCATCGAAGTTCATCACGCAGGTGGCTGAAGCCTTGATCCCCATCTTGTGCTCGATGGAACCGCAGCTCACCGCGTTGGCGGCGCCCAACGAGCCGTCTGCCTCGACCATAACCTTGGGTACCAGGAACAGCGAGATGCCCTTGGCGCCGGCCGGTGCATCGGGCAACTTGGCCAACACCAGGTGGATGATGTTTTCAGTCAGATCCTGCTCACCGCCGGTGATGAAAATCTTTGTACCGCTGATGCGGTAGCTGCCATCGGCTTGCGCCTCGGCACGGGTGCGAATCAAGCCCAGATCGGTACCGGCATGCGGCTCGGTCAGGCACATCGAGCCCGTCCAGCGCCCTTCGTACATGGCTGGCAGGTACTGTTGCTTGAGCGCTTCACTGGCGTGATTGAGCAGTGACAAACACGCTCCGGCGGTGAGCATCGGGTACAGACCAAAGGACAGGTTGGCGGCGTTGAGCATTTCCTCAACCTGAGCGCCGATCACCTTCGGCATGCCCATGCCGCCGTATTCCGGCGACCCCGCTACACCGACCCAACCATCTTCGGCATAGCGCTGATAGGCCTGAGCAAAGCCATCCGGGGTGATTACCCGACCGGCTTCCCAGCGGCAACCCTGTTCGTCACCGCTACGGTTAAGCGGTGCCACCACCTCGGCGATGACCTTGCCGGCCTGTTCAAGAATGGCCTTGGCGGTATCGGCATCGACATGTTCGGCCAACGCCGGAATCCGTGACCAAACGTCCGGGATGGCGAAGACCTCGTTGAACAGAAATTCCATGTCGCGCAAAGGTGGTTGGTAATCAGACATGATGCGAATACTCGACTTCTTTGGTGGAGTGTTGCAGCCCGTCAGCGCTGACGGGGCTGGGTGCAGGAGCCTCAGCCTTGTTGCCCGGCAAGAGGAAATACGACAGTGCTGGAATCAGAATCAGCGCGCCGAGCATGTTCCAGAGGAACATGAAGGTCAGCAGGATGCCCATGTCGGCCTGGAACTTGATGGGCGACCAGGCCCACCCCACCACCCCGGCAGCCAGGGTGATGCCGACCAGACCCACCACCCGACCGGTGAACGCCACGGCGTTTTCATAGGCCTCTGACAGCGGCAAGCCCTTGCGCTGGTAGTGCAACTGCACACTGAGCAGGTACAGCGCGTAATCGACGCCAATACCCACGCCCAGGGCGATCACCGGCAAGGTGGCGACTTTGACGCCGATGCCCATCATCACCATCAGCGCCTCGCACAGCACCGAAGTGAGTATCAGGGGCAGCACTGCCACCAGGGTTGCGCGCCAGCTGCGGAAGGTGATCAGGCAGAACACCGTGACCGCCAGGTACACCAGCAACAACATGGTGCGGTTGGCATCACGGACAACGATGTTGGTCGCCGCTTCGATGCCGGCGCTGCCGGCGGCGAGCAGGAATTGACGGTCTTCACTGCTGTTGGCCTGGGCAAAACGCTCGGCAACCGCAACCACTTCATCGAGGGTGTCGGCCTTGTGGTCCTTGAGGTAGGCGATCACCGGCATCACCGAGCAATCGTTGTTGAACAGCTCCGGGGCATTGACCGAGGCCTGCTGCGCCGCGTAATTGAGCACGTCCTGGTTACGTTGGATGCTGTTGAGCTTGGGGTTACCCTCATAGGTGCCAGCGGTGATCTGGCGTACGGCGTTGGTCAACGACAGCGTGGTCTGAACCCCGGCATGCTGCTGCAGCTCCCAGGCCAGGCGGTCGGCGAGCACCAGGGTCTGGTAACGCAGGCACCCTTCAGGCGCGGTCTTGATCATCACCGCAAAGGTGTCGCTGGACAGCGCGTAATGCCCAGTGATGTAGGCGTTGTCGCGGTTGTAGCGGGAGTCGGCATGCAGTTCCGGGGCGCCGCTGTCGAGGTCACCGATCTTCAGCTGCAGGCTCATGGCAAAGCCGCCTGCGCCGAGAATGGCCGCCACCACCAAAGCACCTGTTGCCCATTTACGCGTGGTAAAGCGGTCGAGCAGGTCCCAAAGCTTACCGAAGCCGCGGTGTTCGGCGGCTCTAGAGTCAATACGCAAGGCGCGCTCGGCGGCTTTGCGGCCAACACCGATGTAAGACAGCGCCACCGGCATCAGCAGCAGCGAGGTAAAGATCAGCACCGCCACACCGATACTAGCCGTGATTGCCAGGTCCTGGATCACCGGAATGTCGATCAGCATCAACACGGCAAAGCCCACCGCATCGGCCAGCAGCGCGGTGACCCCAGCGATGAACAGGCGCCGGAAGGTGTAGCGCGCGGCAACCTGGCGATGGGTGCCACGGCCGATGTCCTGCATGATGCCGTTCATTTTCTGCGCGGCATGCGACACACCAATGGCAAAGATCAGGAACGGCACCAGAATCGAATACGGGTCGATGGCATAGCCCAGCCAGGCGACGATACCCAGTTGCCAGACCACCGCGGTCAACGAACACACCACCACCAGCAAGGTACTGCGTACACAACGGGTGTAGAGGTAGATGATCACCAAGGTGGTGACCACCGCCAGGGCAAAGAACAGCATCACCTGCATCAGGCCATCGATCAGGTCGCCCATCAGTTTGGCAAAGCCGATCACATGAATCTTGTACGTGCCCTGCCCGCCGTTTTCTGCACCGATGGCTTCGTATTGGTTGCGCAGTTGCTCAAGCTTTTGCGAGAACGCGTAATAATCGATACCGCGACCGGTGGCCGAGTCATGATCCAACAGCGGCACAATCAGCATGCTCGACTTGAAGTCGCGAGCCACCAGGCTGCCAACGATGTTGGCGCGCTCGATGTTCTGACGCAATTGTGCGATGTCGGCGGCCGAGCCCTGATAGCTGTCCGGCATTACCGGACCACCCTGGAAACCTTCTTCGGTGACCTCGGTCCAGCGCACTGCCGGGCTCCACAGCGACTTCATCCAGGCGCGGTCGACGCCTTGGCTGAGGAACAGTTCATCGTTGATATGGCGCAGGGTCTGCAAGTACGCCGGATCGAAGATATCGCCTTCGGTGTTCTCCACCACCACGCGCAAGGAGTTGCCCAGGCCACGCAACGATTGGCGGTTCTCAAGGTAGTTCTGAATGTACGGGTGGCTCTGCGGAATCATCTTCTCGAAGCTGGGGCGCAGCTCCAGGCGCGTCAGGGCCATGTAGCCCAGCACCACAGTAGCCAGCAGCATCAACACCATGAACGGCAGTCGATGGTTGAACACCAGGCGTTCCAGCCAGTTGCCCGAGCGCGTGTCGAATTCGTCGAGGGTGCGTATTACCGGCAAGGTGTCTTGTTTGATGGTGGCCATCAGGGTCTTCTCTTGTTATGGGAGCGGTGGTTATTCGACATCGAGCGTGCGTACACCACGCTCACCCACCAGCACCAGGTCGGTTGCCGCCGCGAATGCCGCGCCGGTTACCGGGGTACGTGCGGTTTGGCTGAATTGAGCAAAACTGACACCGTCGTCATGACTGATCAGCACATCGCCTGCCTGGCTCAACAGCCACAGCTGGCCGGCACTGTCCAGGCTTGCTGCGGTGATGCTATTGCGCAGGCCAGTGGTCACCGGCTGCCAGTGCTGGCCGCCATCAGTGCTGCGCAGCACATTGCCGCGCAAGCCAAAGGCCAACAGCGCCCCCGGCTTACCGACCGCGCCAAACAAGGTGCCGCTATAAGGAATGTTCAGGCGGGTGAAGTGTTGGCCATCAGCGGCCAGTTTCAGCAACAGGCCCTGTTCACCGGTGATGTACAGCGCACCATCGACACTGGCCAGGCTGGTCAGGTGCAACGCTTGCGGGTTGTCGCTGCGTTCCAGCCACGGTGTCCAATGCTGGCCACCATCCTGGGTGTGCAACAACAGATTGAATACGCCAACGGCAAAGCCGTGTTGCTCATCGGCAAACCAGACATCGAGCAAAGGCTTGTCGGCGCCCTCTTGCACCAGACGCTCGCTTTCACCGATCAAGGTTGCCCAGCGATCGTCGTCTGGCGAGGCCTGGGCCTGAGCGCGGTAGTAGGCCAGCACCTGCTCGCCGAGCACGCGACCATCCAGTTGCTTTTGCCAACTGGCGCCGCCATCGCGGCTGTGCAGAATCACCCCGTCGTTGCCCACCGCCCAACCCTGCTCGGCGCTGGGAAAACTGACCGCGTTGAGGTCGGCACTGGCCGGCACTTGCGCCTGCTGCCACTGCTTGCCGTTGTCATCGGAATACACAATGTGCCCGCGCGGGCCCACCGCTACCAGGCGCGCGCCGGCGCTGGTCACATCCCGCAACGGGCTCACGGTCGCCAAGGCACTGGGCATCGCCGGCATATCCAGCACATCCATGTAAGGTGCGGCCTGTGCCGCGCCTTGAAGAGCGGCCCACGTCAACATCAACGCGGTACAGCGCTTGAGAAAAAACATACTCGATCCTCCGGATCGCCGCTGCACGCAGCAGGCTGCTCAACCAACGGTCCGCCATCGCGTGGATGCCGGACCGTACCTACCCTGTGGATCTACTCAGCGAATACCGGCCCCGGCCAGGGATTCCGGCGACCACTGGGTCTTGGACAGTGGATCGATGTAGCGGATACCGCCGTAGGCACCGACCACGCCGTTCAGGTTGTAGGTGCCGCCGATCAGGTCGTAGATCATGAAGGGCGTGGCATCCGGGGTCTGTTTGTCGTAGCTCTGGCTCAGGAAGGCAAACGAACCACGGTACAGCTGGCCGCGGGCGTCGTACTGGTCGGAGGCCAGAGCGATCCAGCTGTCTTCGTCGAGGTAGAAGCGACGCTTGTGATAGATATGGCGAGCGCCGGACTTGAGCTTGCCCTCAACCACCCACACCCGGTGTTTTTCCCAGCGCACGAATTCGGGCGCCAGATGGTTTGGCGTGGTCAGTGTTTTGATGTTGGTGTTATAGGTGAGTTTGTAGGTGTTGTACGGCACGTACATTTCCTGCTTGCCCACCAGGGTCCAGTCGTAGCGGTCCAGGGCGCCGTTGAAGACAAACACGTCATCGTAGGTACCCGAGCCCGAGGTGCCTGGGTTCGGTGTGTCGTAGGCCAGGTTTGGCGCCAGCTTGACCCGACGTTGACCCGGCAGGTATTGCCAGGCGCTGCGCGGTTGCACCAGCGGGTTGGCGGCATCGCGCAGCATCATCGCTTCGCCGGCACGGCGGGCCGGCGCGGTGTACACCAACTTCATCTGGTAGTAGGTGTCTTTGGCACCGATGGTTTTGTTCATGTCCTCGTAGATTGGGTAGCTGATGTTCGCTTGTCCGGTGGTGGACAGCGACGCTACACCGGCAGAGTCGACGTTCCACGAGTCGTACTTGGCGGCCATGCTCACGCCCTGGTAGCGCAGGAGAAAGTTCCACATCGCCTCGGCGCCGGTTTGCGGAATCGGGAACGGGATGCCTGGCAGCACGTTGTCAACAGCCGTACCGCCTTCCTGGCTCTTGGCACCGACGGCATTTTTCAGGGTGTTGTCCAGCACCGGCTGAGGCAGTGCCACAGTACGGTGGGTGGGGTAGACATCGACCCGGAAGGTCGGGAAGCGCTTGAGCAGCTCCAGGGTGGTCGCGGTGAGCTGACCTTTGTACTGGTCGACGTTCTTGCCATCGATCACCATCAACGGTTTTTCCCCGGCAAACGGGTCTGGACGCATGCTGTCGCCGCTCTTGTAGCTGGCCGGTGGGGTCACCAGGCCGCCTTGGTAAGCGGGAATCGAACCGTCGGCGTTGGCGCCTGATTCAGCGCCAATTCGGGTCAGGCTGGTGCCCAGGCGGGCGGCCTGATCACTGGAGACAGCTGCGTGGGCAGTAGTGATGGTTGCCAGCGACAGGCATGTGGCTAATAAGGTATGCACGAAATTCATGATTATTGTTTTCCTGCGTGATGTCTGAAGGAAGACGTGACTCAAAAAGTGGTTTTAACAGTGAGGTAAAGCGCGCCACGGTCCTCAGTGGTGGCACCGCCGCCAGAGAAGGAGGCATAACCTCCGCCGTAGCAGGTGTAGTCCTGCTCGCCGTCCAGGGCATTAGGAGTCGCGCCATCGGTCTGGCCGTTTTTGCACGACTGCGATTTGCCAAAGCTGTCGACGTACTTGAGGTCGACGAAATATTGGTTGTAGACCGCGGCGCCAACGCCCACGGCGTAGTTGCCGGTGTCCTCGGCGCCGCCACCCTGTACAGGTGAAACGCCATCGATGCCGACGTTGACCGACAGCGGCATGCTCAGGTCAACGCCTGGCATGACCTGGTACCAGGTCGGAGTGAAGTTGACCGCGATACCCCAGTTGTCACGGGTCGGCTTGTCGATGCCGCGGTAGCTGCTTTTGCCCTTGTACAAGGCTTCGTTGTGGCCATCGAGTTTGAGCAGGTTGCTGTAGAACAGCTCGCCCAACAGGGTGGCGCTGTCGAACAGCGGTGTGTCGCCGATGCTCATCAAACCGTTGAGGGTCCAGTGCAGGGTCTGGCCAGTGGCACCAAGACCGTCGCCATCACTGGGTACGTCATAGACCACACCGCTGCTGGGCAGGCGTGGAGGCAACAGACCGAAGCCACCGCCCAGCCCACCTTGCCCTGGCGCACTGACAATGGCCGGAATACTGGACAGCGGCATGTTGTGGCGGATGTTCAGGTCACTACCGACACTGATCCCGGCTACGTCTTTGGAAAGGCTCAGGCCGTAGACGTCAATGTTGTCGGCGTAAGCAAACTGGTACGAGGCACTTTGCAGTGAGTTGTAGAGGTTGCCGACCGCGCCTTGGGGGCTGCCCGGTGGTGTACCGAACGGGCCACGGGATACAGTCAGGCCACGGGTATCGAGCCAGGCTTGAGGAAGAATCTCCGAGGTCTTGCGGTAGTAGAAACCGAGCGTGCCGCCCAGCCATTCCGGCGACCACTTGGCCATGACACCCCAATCGCCACGCTTGTCCGGGGTCAAGTCGTTGCCACGGCGGATACTGGTCAGCGCCCCCTGCACCGGGATCAGGCCTGGGGTGCCGGTATGACCGAGCAAGAAGCTCTGGGCACCCTCACCCACCACGTCCGAACCGCCATAATAGGTGCCCGCTTCTGGCAGCCTGGCAGCATCCCAATCAAGGAAATACTGGGCGCCAATGGTCAGCTCAGGATTGACCAGAAACGAGGTAGACAGCTGATTGCGCGGCACGAACAGTTCTTTGGCTTCGGTGCCAGGCGATGCGGCAAGCTTCGCCAGGTCCAGGCCCGACTGCCCATAGCTGAGCGAGTGCACTGGGTTGAGCAGTGTTTCACCCCAGAACAGGTTGTGCTGACCGAGTTTGCCGCTCAGCTCCGAGCTGTCGCCAACTTCGGTGCGCATGAACACGAAGGCATCGAGCACTTCACCCGACGGGCCGCTGTAGTAACGCTGGGCATAGTTGCTCAGGTGCGGGCTGCCCAGGGGCGTACCGGTACCGGGCAAGCCATTGAGGCTCGGGTTGATACCAGAGCTGTCACCATTGCCGTTGACGAAGGGGTTGGAGTTCGAACCGGTGTTGTCATAGGCCTTGTCGTACCAGCTGGCAGCACTGACGCGAAAGCCCATGTTGCCCTGGTAGATCACGTCCAGTTCGGTCAGCAGGTCGACACGGTTGGTGATATTGGTGCCGGCCTTGCGGAAGTTGTAGTCGCCGTCGTTGTTGTTCGGCGTGGCCAGCATGCGCTTGTCGGCGCTTTCGGTGCGCACCCCGTAGTTGTACTTGACGGTGTTGTCCAGACGCACGGCCCAGTCTTCGTTACCGGTATCGACTTCGAACGCCTGGGCGCCAGGCAGTGCGAGCAAACCGATGGCGCAGGCGAGCAGATGACGCTGCGATGTCACAGCGCAAAGAGTGCGGTGTTTTGGCATTGCGATGACTCCACGAATTGTTATTTTTGTTATCGCCGCCCGACTTGTGCGGGCGTTGGTCAAGCGTCCGTGCAGTGCTGCAGGATTATTGGTCGAGCTGGTGAATCAAGGTTTCGGCCAACGGCCAAGGGCCGAATCCGGAAGCCGGGTTGAGGTGGCCAACATTGCCCAGTTGCAACAGCTCGCTACCCCAGCCCTCGGCCATGGCCGCGACGGCACTGAGGCTTGCCAGGTGATCGTCGCTGCTGGCCGCAACGATGCTGGGAAATGGCAGTGTGGTGATCGGCAGCGGCGCCCAGCCATTGGCGCGCAAGGTATCCGGGCTTGGATAGGCGGCGGGCCACTGGGCCTGCAGATCTGGGGGGGCGGCCAGTAACGCGCCTTTGATCGGCCGGTCATAGCGTGCGGCCCAATGGGCGACCATCAGCACACCGGCGCTGTGCGCCACCAGCAGCACATCGCCGTCGATCTGCTCCAGCTCGCGCTGGATCGCTTCGACCCGGGCATTGCAATCAAGCCCGTTGACCTGCAGAGGAGGCACTGCGCGAACCTTGCTCAGGCGCGCCTGGAGCAGCGTCTGCCAATGCTCGGCGACATGGTCGCGCAGGCCAGGGACGATCAGAACAGTAGCGGCGGTATGCAATCTTTCCACGTCAGCACCTATGCTCAAGACATCTGCTCGCTGTGTCAGTCGAGCGTTTCGAGAGTCACAGTAATCACCCCTCCCCTGGGGTGCTTTACATTGAGCGTCAGTGACTTCACATTTGATGACAGCGCGACGGGCGCCCGTCAGGCGGGCGTGGGCCAAGTCTCCCGAGCGCTCATTAAGGTAGCGAAACCGGCTTTTCATTTGACGACACACAGGCTATAAAAAGCGACCCGCCGCAGAAGCGGGACGCCTAATGAGAATGCGTGGAAAACAATAAAATGACCGCCCTCGTCCGTGCTGCAAGCTTGACCAATTACCTCGAAGTCTCGCGCCACGTGGGGTTGAACCCCCATGCCTTGCTCGCCCAGGTCGGCCTCAGTGCCGCCTTGCTCGACGATCCCAATCAACGCCTTGCCGTTTCAAGCGTCATTAGCCTGCTGGAGGAATCCGCGCGGGTCAGTGGCTGTGAATCCTTTGGCCTGCGCATGGCTGAATTGCGCCAGCTTTCGGACTTTGGCGAGATCAGCCTGCTGCTCAGCCACCAGCGCACCTTGCGCGATGCCTTGCTGGTGATCGTGCAATACCGTCATCTGCTCAACGACGCCTTGGCCATCCATATCGAAGATGCGGGCAAAAGCGTGATCATCCGTGAAGAAGTGGTCAGTGATCTGCCGCACAGCAGCCGACAGGCCACCGAGCTTGCCATTGGTGTCATGCGCCGCCTGTGTGCGGCGGTTCTGGGCGCGCACTGGCATCCGATCAGTGCCAATTTCACCCACGCTGCCCCGGCGGACCTGGCCATTCACCGGCGGATTTTCGGTTGCAAACTGGTGTTTGGCAGCGAGTTCAATGGCATTGTCTGCGCCGCGGCTGACCTCGATGCCGCCAACCCACTGGCCAACGAAGCCATGGCGCGCCTGGCCCAGCGGTACCTGGACACTCTTCAGGCCAGCGGCAAACTGTCGTTGGAACTGGAAATGCGCAAAACCATCTACCTGCTGCTGCCTATGGGCCGGGCGACCATCGAACAGGTGGCACAAACCCAGGGCATGAACGTGCGCACCCTGCAGCGGCGCCTGGAAGAATGCGGGGTGACCTTCAGCGACCTGATCAACGGCGTACGTCGTGACCTGGTGATTCGGTACCTGGAAAACCCCAGCTATTCGCTGGGGCGGATTGCCGACATGCTGGGCTACTCGATGCCGAGTTCATTTACTCGCTGGTTTATTGCGCAGTTCGGCATGCCGCCGGCAACCTGGCGAGCCCAGCATGGCCGCGCTGAACCGTAGCCGCCGCCAGGCTGCGATCGGGCGTGAAACGGCCGTCATTCGGGCCCATTGTGGAGGCTGGATGACGACTGCTTCGCAGCCGATCGCAGCCTGGCGGCAGCGGCTACGGGAATTGTCAAAGCCCCCAATGCATCAGGGCTAGCACCAACAAGACAAGAAACACGGTCTCGCCCACCATCAGGGCAATCGGCTTGAAGCCCACCTTGGCCAGTTCCTTGAGCTGAGTCTTCATCCCCAGCGCACTGATCGCCACCACCAAGCACCAGCGCGACAGGTCATTGACCCCGCCCTGCACCACCGTTGGCACCCAGCCAGTACTGTTCAGGCAGGCCAGCAATACAAAGCCGACCGCGAACCAAGGCAACAAGGGTGGCCGTTGCCCGGTGGCGTCATCCCCTGCCCGTCGGGTAATCATCGCTGCAACGACAATCACCGGCAGCAACATCGCCACCCGCATCAACTTGACCACCGTGGCAATGTCGCCGGTCTCGGTCGACATGCTGTAGCCCGCGCCAACCACCTGCGCCACATCATGAATCGTGGCCCCGAGGAATACCCCAGCCTGAGGCGGTGAAAGCTGCAACCAACCGGCAATCATCGGATAAAGGATCATCGCCAGGGTCGACAGCGCCGACACGCCAATCACGGTGAACAACGTGGCATGTTCTTTCTGCTTGTGGTGCGGTAAGGCGGCAGCCAGTGCCAAGGCCGCCGACGCGCCACAGATGGCCGTTGCGCCGCCGGTGAGCATGCCGAACAAGCGATTGAAACCCATCGCCTTGGCCACCACCATCGACACACCGATGGTCACCGCAACAATGATGATTACCAGCGCCACCGGCTTCCAACCCAGGCTGGCGATCTGTTCCAGGGTGATGCGCATGCCTAACAACGCCACGCCCACGCGCAGCACGGTGCGCGCCGTAAACTCAATGCCGGCCTTGCAGCGACCGTCAACCGAGAGAAAATTCAAGGCCATGCCCAGCAACAGGGCGAAGAGCATCACCGGCGCATCATAATGCTCGCTAAGAAAGCTGGCCGCGCCAGCCGCAATCAGGCTGACGACAAAACCCGGCGCAAGCTCGCGCACGCGGTGGTTGACGGCGGCGATGGCAACAGTGCTCATTGGCCGGACTCCTCGGCATCGATAACGATAAACAGCTGCTCGCCCTGGCGCTCGACCGGGTAGTTGGCGACCTTGAGCTGGGTAGAATTGAGCAGGTACCCGCTGGCCAGGTCGAAACGCAGGCCATGGGCGCAACACTGGATCACACGCCCTTCCAGGCGTCCGCCACACAGGGAAGAGCCTTGGTGCGGGCAACTGTCATCAATGGCGTAAAACTGGTCGGCTACGTTGAACAGTGCCAGGCTCTTGTCCGCGAACTCCAGCAGTACACGGCCGCCACGCTCCGGCACCTTGGCCCCTGGCACAGGGTAGCGGTAACTCATGCCAGAACCGCCTCTGCCAGCGCCTCACGCATGGCCGCGAGCAACACCTCGGCCGGTTGCGCACCGACCACTTGCAGCTCATTGATGCGAAAACATGGCACGCCGTTTGTGGCGCCATCATCGGCCGTAACGAACGGGCTCGCATCGCCACGTAAACAGTCGGCGACTTGTGCCGGGCTCAAGCCACAGGCCTGGGCAATTTGCATCAAGGTAATCGGGTCGCCCAGGTCCTTGCCCTGCTCAAAGTAGGCCGCAAACAGCTGCCCCAACAGGGCGTCGACCTGCTCCGGCTTGCCCAGGGCGACGGCGCGCTGCAGCAAGCGATGGGCATCGGCGGTGTTGGGCATGCGGCTGATGCGGGAAAAATCGATCGTCACCCCTACCGCCTCGGCCGCCGCACGAACCTGGGCTTGACGCAGGCGTACGGCCTCGTCACTGCCCAGGCGCTTGCGATAGAACGCTTCGAACGGCTGACCGGTCCTGGCCATGTCCGGCAGCAGTTGCACCCCGCGCCAACGCAGGCTGACCTCAACCTGTGGTTGCTCCACGCGCAATTGCGCGAGCGCCTGCTGCAGTTGACGCTGGCCGATCAGGCACCAGGGGCAGATAAAGTCAAAAAATACATCAATGGACAACGCGTGTTTCACGGTTTTACCTCCTGAATCTGCGCCGCGCCTGGCGCTGTTTGCTGCAAGCCCTCTAAGCGGGCCATGTCGCTGTGGTAATGGCGCTTGGCAATAAAGAACACCGCGGCGGCGCCAATGCTGATCAGTGGCACCAGCTGGAACGCGGCATGCAGGCCGATCAGATCGGAAACCCGGCCAGTGATCAGCGGCCCCGTCGCCAGGCCCAACAGGTTGTTGGCCAGGGTCAAGGTGGCAAAGGCCGTGCCGTGTACGGAATAGTGCGTCAGGTTGGCAACCATGGCGCTCGAAGGGCCGTTGGTGCCCGCTGCAATCATCATCCCCAGGCAGATCAGCACCAGTTGCGCGGTACCCGATGGCAATGCAAAAGCCAGCGACAGCAGCAGGCAGCTACCCAGGCAATAGGCAATAGCCAAGCTGATTTTACGGTCCGGGCGCTGACGACCGAGGCGGTCGCAGAGCATGGCGCAGAGAATCATGCCGATGCCACTGCACAACACGATGATGGCGGCGACAACGCCAGCCTTATCGGTGCCCATGTCGTAGTAACGGTTCAGGTAGCTGGGCATCCACACAATCACCGTACCGCCGACAAACAACTGCAAGCCGCTGGCAACATAGGCGGCGATGACCGAACGACTGCCGTACAGGGTGTGCAGCGGGCGAGCAATCTTGCACGCGGCTTGAGCGGCGCGCTTGGGGGCGATTTTCGCTTCTTTGACAATCAACGGGTAGAGCAATGCCAGCAACAGGCCGAACAGGGCCATACCGGCAAACGCCCAACGCCAGCCAAAATGCTGGGCCATCACACCACCTAAGGCCATGCCCAGCACCGAGCCGAACATGCCGCCGGCCATGAAGGCCCCGGCCAAGGTCGCGCGCATGTCCCGGGGGAACACCGCGACCACCACGGCGATGCCGACACTGCCATAGGCAGCTTCGCCGACACCCACCAGAAAACGGGCGACAAACATCTGTTGGTAATTTTCTGCCAAGGCGCAGCCGAGGGTTGCCAGGCTCCAGAGCACGGCCATCAGCACCAGGCTCTTGATCCGGCCAAAACGGTCGGCCATCAGGGACAGCGGAAAGGTCAGCAGCCCAACCATCAGCGCAACGATACCGCTGAGCAGGCCCAACTGACTGTCACTCAGCGCCCATTCGCTCTTGAGCAACGGGAACACAGCATTAAGCACCTGCCGCGACATGTAGTCGGAGATCAGCAAGCCGAAGGTCAAGGCAAAGACAATCCAGGCATAACGCCGTGGAATGCCACGTGAAGTGTCGGCACCATCATCTGTGGCGCTGGCGATATAGGCGGCCATGCTGCCTCCTCTGATTGTCTGGCGTAAGTCTTGTTGTTATGAGAAGCCTGACTGACAGCGCAATGGACTGTGGCGGGTCGGCACCAGCGTGGTGGGCCGACCCTGCCCGGTCAGCCGCGCTGTGGCACACCCTTCTGGCCTGGCTGGCGGTTTGGCGCCATGCCGTTGGCTTTTAGGGTCTGTTCGATGCTGCTGTACTGCTCGCCGATGCGATAAATAGCGCGAGCTTCTTTACCGGTGGCAATTTCACGGCCCAACTCGTGGGCGACGCGCACAGTCTGCTGGATCTGCTGCACCGAGCCAAAGCGCTTGCCGTGCTGGTCAATGATAGTGTCTTCGTTGCCGCAACGTGGGTGCAGGCCCATGGCCAGGGCCATGGTGTTGAACGGCAGCACGTTCTTGAGCAGCGATTCGGCGGTCAAGGTGCAACCGTCTGGCGCGCGGTGAATGAAGTTGAAGAAGTTGAACGGGTTCGGGCCATCAAAGCCGCCGCCGATACCGATCCAGGTCAGGTTCAGCGGGCCCATGTAGTCGCCGCGACGCACGATGCGATCGAGGGTTTCCAGGGCATGCATGCCGGTGAGCTGGAAGTGCGGCTGGATGTTGCTCGCCTGCAGACGACGCAGGTGCTCGCGAACCCAGGCTGGGCCGGCCGGTACGGTCATTTCACTGTACGCCGCGTGAATCGCCGGGTGGGCCAGGGAGGTGCCTTCCAGGTATTCCGGATACAGCAGCTCCATGATGTTCATTTGTGTGGTGTTGATCGCCACCGTGACCTGATCAGGCTTGGGCGTCAGTTCGGCGAGCATGTGACGGGTGTCGTCACTGAGCCATTTGGCCGCTTCGCCATCGCTTTCCGGGGCGAAGGAGATCGAGCCACCGACCTGAATAATCATATCCGGCACCGCTTCGCGTACACCGGCAATCAGTTCGTTGAATTTGGACAGGCGTTTGGAGCCTTTGCCATCGAGTTCGCGCACATGCAAGTGGAGCACGGTGGCGCCCGCTTCATAGCAGTCAACGGCTTTCTGGACCTGTTCGTCCATGGTCAGCGGAATGTCTTCAGGGAAATCCTCAGGCATCCATTCCGGGCCATAAGGGGCGACGGTGATTACCACCTTTTCCATGTTTTCCGGGTGCAACGAATCGTCGAAGAATTGCATGCTTTGGTCCTCAGTCTTGTTATTGTCTTTTGTCCGCCAGGCAGCGGAGGGGTAATGCAGGTCGTGGTCTTAAAACGTGCGGTCGCCCTTGATCCCGGCGCGCTCCATCTTGCGGTGGCATGCGGGGTAATCCATGACCGCGTAGTGTTGAGTGCTGCGGTTGTCCCAAATCGCAATGCTGTTGGGCTTCCAGCGCCAACGCACCTGGTACTCAGGCAGGTACGCCTGGCTGATCAGGTAGCGCAACAGATCAGAGGCGCCGGGGTTGGCATCCTGGCCGAACCGCACCCGTTGTGGGGTGTGGTAGTTGCTGAAATGGGTGGTGAAGGCGTTGACGAACAGCACCTGTTCACCGGTCTCCGGATGAGTACGCACCACCGGGTGCTCGGCATCGGGGTACTGGGCCTTGAGCGCCAGGCGCTTTTCGATCGGCATGTTGGCACCGAAGCTGGCTTCAATGCTGTGCCGGGCGCGCAGGCCTTCAATCTTCTGTTTCACCTCATCCGGCAGGTTCTGGTATGCCAGGACCATGTTCGCCCACATGGTGTCACCACCCACGGGCGGGCACTCCACACAGCGCAACACACAGCCCATGGGCGGTGCGTCACGCCAGGTGGCGTCGGTGTGCCAGGCGTTCTCATAACGATCAGCTGGCTGGTCCGGGCGCTTGTAGATCTGCACCAGGCCCGGATGCTCCGGGTCGCTGCCGGCTACTGGATGGTCTTCCAGCTCACCAAAGCGCCGGGCAAATGCCACATGGTCGGCGCGGCTAATGTTCTGGTCACGCAAGAACAGCACTCGGTGCTTGAGCAATTGCGCACGGAGCTGCTCGAACAGATCATCATCGTGTACCGCATCGGCCAGGTTGACCCCGGACACTTCGGCGCCGATGGCACAGGTCAGTTGTTCGATGTGCATGCTACAGCCCTCTTCAGATGACGAAGATTGACGAACCGGTGGTTTTGCGCGCTTCCAGGTCACGGTGGGCCTGAACAGCATCCTGCAGGGCGTAGTGCTGGTTGATCTCGATCTTGATTCGGCCACTGCCGACGTGATCGAACAGCTCACCGGCAAGATCGGCCTTCTCCGCCGGGTCGGCGATATAGTCGGCCAGCGCCGGGCGGGTCATGAACAGCGAACCTTTCATGGCCAGCAGCTGCGGATCGAACGGCGGGATGGTGCCGGAGGCGGTACCAACGCAAACCATCAGGCCACGACGCTTGAGCGAGTCGAGCGACGCCATGAAGGTAGTCTTGCCAACACTGTCGAACACCACATTGACACCAACGCCGTCGGTCAACTCACGCACCCGCGAGGCCACATCTTCATGGCTGTAGTTGATGGTGTGGGTGCAACCATGGGCGCGAGCCACTTCAGCCTTCGCGTCAGTGGAGACCGTACCGATCACGTTGACGCCGAGCAGCTTGGCCCACTGCGAAACGATCAGGCCAACGCCACCGGCAGCGGCGTGCAGCAATACCGTGTCACCGGGCTTGAAGTCATACAGGCGGCGCATCAGGTAGGCCGAGGTCAGACCGCGCATGGTCATCGCCGCTGCGGTTTCGAAAGCGATGGTTTCCGGCAGTTTGATCAGTGCGGCGGCGCCGATCAGGCGTTCGTCGCAATAAGCCCCCAGCGTGTTGATAAAACCGGTGTAGGTCACACGGTCGCCAACCACGACGTTGGTCACCCCCTCCCCCACAGCCTGGACCACCCCGGCTGCCTCAACACCGATGCCGTTGGGCAGCGGGATCGGGTAAGTGCCGTTGCGGAAATAGGTGTCAGCGTAGTTCAGGCCAACTGCAACCTGGCGCAGGCGGACCTGGCCCGGGCCTGGGTCACCGACTTCGGCATCCTCATAACGCAAGACCTCAGGACCACCGCTTTCATAGAAACGTACGACTTTGGACATTCTTGTCACTCCAATCATCGATCTGGACGCATGGCGTCAGTTCAGGTTGATTGGACTCTATGCCCAACGCTTGCGGGGTGCTTCGCATCGGACGACAAGGGTTTTTCATTTGATGACAAACCCCGCGCCACTGGCCGCCTGCAAGGCTTTCTCGTACGATGGTTGACCCCAGTTCACCTTGCCAACGAGCCTCAGATGAAGTCCCCAGCCGGTTTGCTGTTTTCAGGTATTGAGCTGGATCGCGACAGTACCACCCCGCTTTATCGCCAGCTGTACTTGCAGATTCGCAAGCAGATTCTCACTGGGCGCCTCAAAGGGGGAATTCGTCTACCCTCAACGCGTACCCTCAGCCAGGAACTGAGCCTCTCGCGCATTACCCTGCTCAATGCCTTCGACCAGCTGATTGCCGAGGGTTTTCTGGTGTCGCGTACAGGCGCTGGCACCTTCGTGGGCGATGAATGGGAGCGCTCGGCCAGTGTCGAACCGCAGCCAGCGGTGCCACCAACGCTGTCGGACCTCAGTCAAACCATGCTGTCACTGCGCAGCGATCACTTTCGCGGGGTGTCCTATGCGCATTGCGGCGCCGACACGCCCACGTCGTTCTTGCCTAGCCATGGCGCGTTTGAAGCCTTTCCTCAAGTGGTATGGCGGCGCTTGCTCAACCGTCACGCGCAAAAGCCGAGCAAGGCCCTGCTCGGTTATGGCGAACTGCAAGGGTTGATCGAGCTGCGCCAGGCCATTGCCGAGTACGTCTTCGACGCCCGTGGCATCGACTGCTCCGCACAACAGGTAGTGATCGTCTCCGGAGCGCAACAAGCCTTCAACCTGCTGGCGATGCTGCTGCTCAATCCGGATGATCCGGTGTGGATGGAAGATCCCGGCCACATTGCCGCGCGGATTGCCTTCCAGGCCCACGGTTGCCAGGTGATACCGGTACGGATCGACGACCAGGGCATCAACGTCCAGCAAGGCATTGCTGACTGCCCGGATGCCCGCCTGGTGTTCACCACCCCCTCGCGTCAGCACCCCTTGGGGGTGACCCTCAGCCATGGCCGGCGCCTTGAACTGATCGACTGGGCAGCAGCCAACCAGCGCTGGATCATCGAAGACGATTGCGACAGTGAGCTGCGCTATAACGGTCGGCAATTGCCGGCGTTGTACGCCATGGACCAGCACGACCGGGTGATCTATGTCGGTACCTTCAGCAAGGTCCTGTTCCCGTCCCTGCGCCTGGGCTACGTGATTCTGCCCAATGCCCTGGTCGAGCCGTTCTGCACCATGCGCGCAGTGATGGACCGCAGCCCGCCGACCCTGCTGCAGGCGGTTACTGCCGAGTTTATGAGTGAAGGCCACTTCATCGGCCATATTCGCCGTATGCGAGCACTCTACCAGGCACGTCAGCAATGCCTGGTCGACGTGCTGCAACGACGCCTCGGCGATTTTTTACGGATCACCCCGGTGGATGCTGGCATGCACCTGATTGCCTGGCTGCCACCACAACTCGATGATCAGGAAGTGGCCCGGCAACTGGCGGTGCACGGCGTACACACCTACGCATTGAGCGACTACTGCCTGCAACGTTACCTGCCGCCAGCGTTGCTGATTGGCTTTGCCGGTACCGCGCAGGAACAGGCCGAGCAGAAAGTCGACGCCCTGGTCCAGGCGTTGCGGGCGATGGGGCTTTTATCCAAGTGAAGTCAGTGGCCTTATCATTTGATCCGTAATGGATCTATCGGGAGTTCCACGCCGGCGCGATAAAGAACACGCCGGTAGAACCGGTGCCCGCACCAGGAACGACTCGAATGAAAGCACTACAAGAACGCTTCGCTACGTTACTGAACCACAACGCGGACGGCGCTCCCGCGCCGCTGCTGACCCGCGAGTTGGCCACCCGCCTGCTCCAGCGCCTCGACCAGGCACGCCTGTTCGCCCACGCCTATCCGCTGCTGACCAACCTCACCTACGGTGGCCTGACGCCTTTCGACCTGCTCGACTTTGCCTATCGCCATGAATTGGCAGGGCTGAGCCTGCACATGCTCGATGGCGAACACAACAGCCTGTCGCAAATGGATGCTGCACAGCTGCATGCCTTTGCCGCCAAGGCCCGCGCCTTGCAGCTGGATGTGCACCTGGAGATCAGCAGCACGCTCAAGGCTGATGTCGATGCGGCCATCGCCGTGGCCAAGGCCATTGGCACCCGCAACATCCGCGTGTACTCGCGCTACGAAGGCCAACTGTCTCAGGTAATGGACCGCATCAGCGGCGACTTGTTGTACCTGGGCCAACAAGCCGATGCCCATGACCTGCATTTCGATTTCGAGCAGCACGAGGAGCTCAAAAGCGACGAAATCGCGCAACTGCTCCGCCAGGCCAACCACCCGCGCCTGCATGCCCTGTTTGACTTTGGCAACATGATCAATGCTTGTGAGCAACCCCTGCAGGCCCTCGCCAACCTTGCCCCGCACATCCGTCAGACCCACCTCAAAGGTGTTCGCGTGGTTGCCGAAGAACAAGGGTTTGGCCACTACGGTGTGCTTCAGGGTAGCGTCGAAGACGATCTGCCCAGCGCACGCATGCTGTTTGAATTGCTGATGCTCGGCGAACAGCAACCGCAGGTGATCGCCTTCATCCTCGAACAGGAAAACCACTACGTTGCCCCGGCCTTCCGCCAGAGCAACGAAGCTGCCGATCCCTTCATCGCCTACCGGGAAATGAGCGAAACGCCACTGCCTGCAGGTTTCACCCTGGAGCAAATGCTGGCAGGTGAACAGCGTTGGGCCAACAACCAGGTGACCTACGTGAAGACCCTGCTGGCCGAACTGCGCACCCTTGCCGAGCTGACCCTGGCCGCCTGAACGCTACTACCCATCACGCCTGGAGAATAACAATGACCGTGCAAGACAAGGCCAAATGGTTCAAATTCCTGATCCTCATCCTCGGTGGCGGCACCATCTACAAGCTCGCCAACCTCAAAGACGCCTTCTATGTGCCGATGCAGGAGTTCATGGGGCTGTCCCATACCCAGATCGGCCTGTTGCTCAGTGCCAATGCCATCATCGCCACCGGGCTGTTCGTGGTGGGCGGCGTACTTGCCGACCGCTTTGACACCCGCAAACTGATCCCCCTGGGCCTGCTCGGCACCGGTGCGCTGGGCCTGTACCTGGCGACCTTCCCGCCGTTCAACAGCCTGATGATCGTGTTCTGCTTGCTGGCAGTCTGCGCCGACTGCATCTACTGGCCGGCGCTGCTCAAGGCCATTCGTGGTTTGGGCGATGACAAAGAGCAAGGCCGCCTGTTCGGCCTGCTCGAAGGTGGGCGTGGGGTGATCGACACGCTGGTAGCCTTCTCGGCCCTGGGCGTGTTCATTGCCATGGGCGCTGCCGAAGCGGGCCTGAAGGCCGCGATTGTGTTCTACTCGGTCATCGACATCGCTGCCGGGGTCCTGACCTGGTTCCTGCTCAAGGGCACACAGGCCAGCCAACCCGTCATCTCGAGGAAAAACCCACTGTCGAACCTGATGGAAGCCATCAAGGTACCGGCCATCTGGGTGGTCAGCTGCAACGTGTTCATGGTTTACATCGTCTACTGCGGGCTGACCTACTTCATCCCCTACCTCAAGGAAGTCTATGGCTTGCCGGTGGCCCTGGTCGGCGCGTACGGCATCATCAACCAATACATGCTGAAGATCCTTGGCGGCCCTGCCGGAGGCTTCCTTGCCGACAAACAGTTCAAGAGCCCCAGCCGCTATATGAAATGGGCATTTCTGGCACTGCTGCCGCTGATGGTGATCATCCTGATGGTGCCCAAGAGCCCGGGATACATCTACGCCGGCATGGCAGCCACACTGTCCTTTGCCTTTATCGTGTTTTCCATGCGCGGGGTGTTCTGGGCGCCAATGGGTGAAGTGGGGATTGCCCCGCACATCACCGGGTCGGCCTTCGGTATCGGTTGTTTGATTGGCTATGCGCCGGGGATGTTCGCCTATGTCGGCTATGGTGCGCTGCTTGACCACTTCCCGGGCCAGCAGGGCTACAACTATGTGTTCATCGCCATGATGGTGCTGGCCGTGATTGGTTTTGTGGTCGCCAGCCTGATGCACAGGCTGGTGCGTAACAATGCGCAACTTGCGGCGACGGCACAGCCAGCGGTGAACTGACGCGCTCGGCACTATCGATCGCCGCTGCCGCCAGGCTGCGATCGGGCGTGAAACGGTCGCAAAGCCTGGCCACCGCGATTCATCCAGCCCAACAAGGTGTCCGATTTGCGACTGCCCTGCAGTCGACCACAACTGATGCCCTCGTAGCCGCTGCCGCCAGGCTGCGATCGGGCGTGAAACGGCCGCAAAATCTGGCAACCGCGATTCGTCCGGCCCAACAAGGTGTCCGATTTGCGACTGCCCTGCAGTCGATCGCAGCCTTACGGCAGCGGCTACAGCTGCTGCCGTAAGGCTGCGATCGGGCATGAAACGGCCGCAAAACCTGGCCACCGCGATTCATCCAGCCCAACGAGGTGTCCTGCAGTCGATCCCAGCTGATGCCCTCGTAGCCGCTGCCGCCAGGCTGCGATCGGGCGTGAAACGGCCGTAAAACCTGGCAACCGCGATTCATCCAGCCCAACAAGGTGTCCGATTTGCGACTGCCCTGCAGTCGATCCCAGCCTCGTGCCTCGGCAGCAGCTCTACCTACATTTCCACTTGCGTACCCAGCTCAATCACCCGATTGAGCGGCAAGTTGAAATACTTAAGGTTGCTGTTGGCGTTCTTGAGCAAGAACGCGAACAACCCTTCTCGCCAACGCGCCATGCCAATGCGCTTGGTCGGGATGACCGTCTCGCGGCTAAGGAAATAGGTAGTGCCCATCGGGCTGAAATCCAGCGCCGGCACATGGCACAACTGCAGCGCGGTCGGCACGTCAGGCTCTTCGATAAAGCCGAAGTTAAGGTGGACCCGGTAAAACCCATCGCCAAAGTCCTCAACCTCAAAACGCTCAGACAGCGGCACCCGTGGTCGATCCTGCGACACCACGGTCAACAGCACTACCCGCTCATGCAGCACCTGGTTGTGCAACAGGTTGTGCAACAACGCATGAGGCACGGCGTCGGAGCGCGCGGTCAGGAACACCGCCGTACCCTGCACGCGATATGGCGGCTGCGAGGCGATGCTGGCGATAAACAGCGGCAGCGGCAAGGCCGACTCGTCCAGGCGCTCGACGATGATCTTGCGTCCGCGCTTCCAGGTGGTCATGAGGATAAACAAGGCGATACCGGCAATCACCGGGAACGCACCACCCTGGAAGATCTTCGGCGCATTGGCGGCAAAGTACAGGCTGTCGACCAGCAAGAAACCAAGCAACAGCGGCACCGCCAGCCAGCGCGGGGTCTTCCACAGCAGCAGGACCACCGCCGCCGAGAGCAAGGTGGTAATCAACATGGTGCCGGTCACCGCCACACCATAGGCCGCGGCCAGCGCACCAGACGACTCGAAACCGAGCACCAGCAGGACCACGCCCACCATCAGCGCCCAATTCACCGTGCCGATATAGATCTGCCCCTGCTCCTGGCTGGAGGTGTGCTGAATGAACATCCGTGGCACATAGCCCAGCTGGATGGCCTGGCGGGTCAGCGAGAATGCGCCGGAGATCACCGCCTGCGAGGCAATGATGGTGGCCAGGGTGGCGAGCCCGACCATCGGCAGCAAGGCCCAGGTCGGTGCCAGTAGGTAGAACGGATTGCGCACCGCCTCGGGGTTGCCAAGAATCAGCGCGCCCTGGCCGAAGTAGTTCAGCACCAGGCCGGGCAACACCAGCACAATCCAGGCGCGGGCAATGGGCTTGCGGCCAAAGTGGCCCATGTCGGCATACAGCGCTTCGGCACCGGTCAGGGCCAACACCACCGCGCCCAGAATGGCCACACCGATGCCAGGATGCACCACAAAGAACTGCACCGCCCAGGCAGGATTGAGCGCCAGCAGCACCTCGGGACGCTGGGCGATGCCATAGACACCCAGTGCGCCCAGCACGGTGAACCACAGCACCATCACCGGCCCAAACAGGGTGCCGATGCGGGCGGTGCCGTGCTTCTGAATCAAAAACAGCGCCACCAGCACCACCAGCGCAATGGGTACAACCCAATGGTCAATGCCATCGAAGGCCAGCTGCAGGCCCTCCACCGCCGAAAGTACTGAGATCGCCGGGGTAATCATGCTGTCGCCATAGAACAGCGCCGCGCCGAACAAACCAAGCAGCACCAGTACCCGGCTCAAGCGCGGATACGGCGCAGCTGCACGCCGTGCCAGCGCGGTCAGGGCCATGATGCCGCCTTCGCCCTGGTTGTCGGCGCGCAACACAAACAGCACGTACTTGATGGTCACTACCCAAATCAGTGACCAGAACACCAGCGACAAAATGCCGAGCACACCGTCATGGTTGGCCTGCACGCCATAGTGGCCGGCGAAGACTTCCTTCAGGGTGTACAGCGGGCTGGTGCCGATATCGCCATAGACCACACCGACGGCGGCGATAAGCAAGCTGATTGACGAGGTTTTTGCGGGGGCATGGCTAGCGGCGTGGGAGGCGGATGAGCTCACAATATGACTTCTCGAATACGCAAGGCCTGAAAACAGCTGCCGAGCAGCGCATATTCGCTGCTGGGACAGTCAGGAAGTTACGCCGCCAGTATCCTTGCTCGTCCGCCACGACGGCGTAAAAAGTGCGTAAAAAAACGCTAGAGCATGTAACCCGCCCAGATGCGTCGTTCGACCAGGTCGGCAGCGATCTCAGTGAAGGTTTCACCGACAAATTTGGCCGCCGGGCTGATCCTGCGGTCGGCCGCAAACACCTGCACCAACTTGCGCATCGGCGTCGGGTCAACCAACGGTGCGGCGCACAGCGTGCCGCTTTCCAGTTGGCTGTAGATCGAGGCCAGCGGCAGTGCAGTGAGGCCGAACCCATGACGCACCAGGTCAACCATTGCGCCAAATGCGTCCGCTTCAACGCTGGTGCGCAAACTGATGCCAACTTCTCGCGCACAGCCATCAAGGATCGTGCGTAAACCGTGGCGAGCGCTGGGCAGCACCAGTGCCTGTTCCGCCAGGCTGCTGAATGCCACTGGTGTGTCCAGGCGCAGCCCGGCTTGCGGCGGGCCGACCAGTACCAGGTTTTCCATCATCACCGGGACGATACGCAGGGTGTGCAGTGGCTGAGGGTCATAGGAGATTGCCAGCTCAAGTTCACCGCGCTGCACCCAGTCAAGCAGGTAGCCGCTGTAGGCCGAGGAAAAACGGATCCCCAGGTTCGGTTGTGCTTCGCGCAACCGGCGTACCAGCGGTACGGTGGCGATTTCGGCAACGGTGGGCGTGGTACCGATCACCACGGTGCCGCGAAACAGCGTACGCCCCCCTACCGCAGCACTGCGTATCGACTCCATCTCATCCATGATCCGCGTGGCATGGGCCAGTACCTCGCGGCCCATCTCGGTGATTTGCATGCCGCGGCCATGGCGTTCAAACAGGTACACGCCCAGCTCCTTTTCCAATTGCCGGATCTGCCGACTGAGGGCAGGTTGGGCAATGTGCAGGCGGTCGGAGGCCTTGCTCAAGCTGCCCAGCTCAGCAACGTGAATCAGGGTTTTGAGTTGAACAACATCCATGGGCTGCCCCGTCTGATGAGTAGCTGCATTAACGGGCGAGTGTAACCTGCGCCAGCAGCTATGCCCAATCGGCATATCTCAAAGAGAAAAACGGTAGTCCTCCTCCCTCCTCCATCACGCCAGAATGGACGAAAACACAACGGCCGGGACTCCAACAATGACTGATCGCAACGACGAAGCACTCATCGCCATACGAGAGGGTGTGCGCGCCCTGTGTGCCGACTTCCCTGCCCAATACTGGCGCAAGATCGATGAGCACAAAGGCTTCCCGGAAGCCTTTGTCAGCGCCATGACCGCTGCGGGCTGGTTGTCGGCGATGATCCCCGAAGCCTACGGCGGCTCGGGGCTGGGCCTGGCTGAAGCGTCGGTGATCCTCGAAGAGGTCAACCATTGCGGCGGCAACTCCGGGACCATCCACGGCCAGATGTACAACATGTTCACCCTGCTGCGCCACGGCAGCGACGCGCAGAAGCGTTACTACCTGCCCAAGCTTGCCAGTGGTGAACTGCGCCTGCAGTCGATGGGGGTCACCGAGCCGACCACCGGGACCGACACCACCAAAATCAAGACCACCGCCGTGCGCGAGGGTGACCACTATGTGATCAACGGCCAGAAAGTCTGGATCTCACGGGTCCAGCATTCCGACCTGATGATCCTCCTGGCCCGCACCACCCCCTTGGCCGAGGTACAGAAAAAATCCGAAGGCATGTCGATCTTCCTCGTTGACCTGCGCGAAGCCATTGGCAACGGCCTGACCGTGCAACCGATCGCCAACATGGTCAACCACGAAACCAACGAGCTGTTCTTTGACAACCTGCGCATCCCAGCCAGCAGCCTGATCGGTGAAGAAGGCAAAGGCTTCAAGTACATCCTCGACGGCCTGAATGCCGAACGCACCCTGATTGCCGCTGAGTGCATCGGTGACGGCCGATGGTTCATCGAGAAGTCCAGCCAGTACGCCAGGGACCGCGTGGTGTTCGGGCGGCCAATCGGCCAGAACCAGGGCGTGCAGTTTCCAATTGCCCAAGCGCATATCGAAATCGAGGCCGCTGACCTGATGCGCTGGCGTGCCTGTGCCGAATACGACAGCGGCAAGAACGCCGGTGCCGCCGCCAACATGGCCAAGTACCTGGCGGCCAAGGCCAGTTGGGAAGCGGCCAACGCCTGCCTGCAAACCCATGGTGGCTTCGGTTTTGCCAATGAATACGATGTCGAGCGCAAGTTCCGTGAGACCCGCCTGTACCAGGTCGCACCGATTTCCACCAACTTGATCCTGTCATACGTGGCCGAGCACCTGCTGGAGCTGCCACGTTCGTTCTAGGTTGCCATTGTTCCCTGCACCGGCCTGATAACAACAGAGATAACAATATGACTCAGCCCTCAGGATGCCGCCCCCTCGACGGCATCACCGTCGTCAGCCTCGAACATGCGATTGCCGCGCCCTTTTGCACCCGTCAGCTGGCCGACCTTGGCGCCCGCGTAATCAAGGTAGAACGCCCAGGTGTCGGTGACTTTGCCCGCGGTTACGATGAGCGCGTCAATGGCCTGGCCTCGCACTTCGTCTGGACCAACCGTTCAAAAGAGAGCCTGACCCTGGACCTCAAGCAACCGCTGGCCATCGAGGTGCTCGACACCTTGCTTTCACAAGCGGATGTCTTGGTACAGAACCTCGCCCCGGGTGCTGCTGAGCGGATGGGCCTATCGTTCGAGACGCTGCATCAGCGTTTTCCGCGGCTGATCCTGTGTGACATTTCCGGGTATGGCAAAGGTGGGCCTTACGAGCAGAAAAAGGCCTACGACCTGCTGATCCAGAGCGAGGGCGGTTTTCTCTCGGTCACCGGTGGCCCGCACGAAAGCCAGATGGCCAAAGCGGGTTGCTCGATTGCCGACATCGCGGCCGGCATGTACGCCTACACCGGGATTCTCAGCGCCTTGCTACTGCGCGACAAAACCGGTGAAGGCAGCCATGTTGAGGTGTCCATGCTCGAAAGCCTGGTCGAATGGATGAACTTCCCGCTGTACTACGCCTACGCCGGCGCCCCTGCACCGACACGCAGTGGCGCGGCGCACGCCACCATCTACCCGTACGGCCCGTTCCCAACCGGTGATGGCAACACCGTCATGCTTGGCTTGCAGAACGAGCGGGAATGGCAGCTGTTTTGCGCCACGGTGTTGCTGCAGCCGCAGTTGGCTGACGATGAGCGCTTCAATGCCAACGTCAGACGCGTGGACAACCGTGAGGTCCTGCGTGCACTGATTATTCAGGCATTTGCCAGCCTGAGCCTGGCAGCAGTGACCGAACGCCTGGACCAGGCGCAGATCGCCAATGCCCGGGTCAACGACATGCAAGGCGTGTGGGAGCACCCGCAGTTGCAGGCGCGTGAGCGCTGGAAGCAGGTGCGCACCAGCGCTGGCGTTGTTCCGAGTCTGCTGCCACCGGCTACTAGCAATGCCTACATGCCGCGCATGGATCCGGTGCCGGCTCTTGGTGAGCATACCGAGCAGATACTGCGAGGCCTTGGCTTGTCAGCCGAGCACATTGCCGAACTCCATACGACTGGCAGCATTTAAAGGAGCACAACATGAGCAACATTGATTACTCCGAATGGATCGGTCGCATTGAAGAAAGCCGTGATCAGCTCAGCCATAACCTGGTAAAACGCATTGCCGCCACCCTCGGCGAACCCGCCCCCCAGCCCGGCGAAGCACTGCCACCGCTCTGGCATTGGGCATTCTTTCAAGAGCCTGTAGCGCAAATCGGCTTAGGCACCGACGGCCACCCGGCACGTGGCGGCTTCCTACCACCGGCCGACAACCGCAACCGTATGTGGGCGGGTAGCCGTCTGACGTTTAACCGCCCGCTGAAGGTCGATGCCCAGGTGAAGCGGATTTCCACCCTGCTCAAGGTCGAGGAAAAACACGGCCGCACCGGCTCGCTGCTGTTTGTCACCGTACGCCACGAGATCGTTCAGAACGGTGAATGTGCCTTGGTCGACGAACAGGACATCGTCTACCGCGAGCCCTCCCCACCCAAGCTCGGCGGTACCGAACCCCTGCTGGCCGGACAATGGCGAGAAGTCGTTGAACCCAACGCCACCTTGCTGTTCCGCTATTCGGCAGTGACCTTTAACGGTCATCGCATTCATTACGACTGGCCCTATGTCACCGAAACGGAAGGCTATCCCGGCCTGGTGGTGCACGGGCCGCTGATTGCGACGCTGAACCTGCGCGCATTCCTGCGCGCCCATCCACAGGCACGCATCAAGACGTTCAGCTTTCGCGGCCTACGTCCGTTGATTTCACCGCAGCCGTTCGAAGTGTCTGGTCAGCTGACGGCACCGGGCAAGGCCCTGCTTCAGGCGGGAAACCAGGACGGCACCGCGCAAATCGCAGAAGTGACCTTCATTGAGGGAGGCCGTCATGACTGACGCCGTGATCCGAAGTGCCCTGTTCGTCCCCGCCAGCCGCGCGGAACGCATTGCCAAAGCCTTGGCCAGCGGCGCCGACCGGGTCATCGTTGACCTCGAAGACGCCGTGGAGGAACCGCTCAAGGATCAGGCACGCAACAACCTTGAGCAGTTTCTCCACGAGCACCCCGAGGTTCAGTTGCTGGTGCGCGTGAATGGGCCTGAGCATCGAGCACACAGCGCCGATCTGGCACTGTGTCAGCGCTTTCCCCAGATCATTGGCCTACTGCTGCCCAAAGCAGAGACACCGGCTCAGATTCGCCAGGCCAGTGCCACCGGCAAAGCGGTGTTGCCGATCATCGAAACCGCTCGCGGTCTGGCGGCGCTGTCTGATATTGCAACCACACGCGCCGTAGAGCGCCTGTGTTTCGGCAGTCTTGACCTGGCCTTGGACCTGAATTTACGCAGTGGTACTCGCGCTGCTGAGCAGATGCTTGATCAGGCCCGCTATGCCGTGCTGCTCAACACCCGTGTCGCCAGCCTGGCACCGGCGTTAGATGGGGTATTTCCCGCCATCAAAGACCACGACGGCCTCCGACAGACAGTAGCAAACGCCCGCGACATGGGCTTTGGTGGGGTCTTGTGCATTCACCCAGAGCAAGTGGCGGTGATTCATGCGGCCTTGCAACCCAGCGAGGATGAGCTTGGCTGGGCGAAGCGCGTGCTGCACGCCGCAGCGAGCAGTGCCGGCGCATTCGCCCTGGACGGTCAGATGGTCGACGCCCCGGTGATCGCCCGCGCCCGCACCATTGTTGCGCAGGCCGGCGACAGGTGACGCTTCAGCCGAGCAATGCGCTCAGATCCAAGCGTTGCGCAATGATCGGCGGGCACCAGTAGTAGCCGCCGGTGAGCGGACGGCTGAAGCGGTACAGGGCATCGACCACGCCGTCTTCCAGGCCGCTCATGCGGCGCAATTGAACCTCGAAGGCATCGAAGCTATTGCCAAAGGCCAGGAAGGCCAGGCCCGCACCGCGCTGGTCGGCCCACGGCATCGAGCGGCGGACGATAAACGCCTCAGGGTCAAAGCTTTCCTGAGCGGTGCGTTTGACGTGGGCAGATTCCGGCGCCTCGTCGAGCTCTTCATTGTCTGCCTTGCGACGGCCGATGATGTCGTCCTGTTCGGCTTGCGGCAGCGCCTTGAAGCTGTCCAGGTCGTGGCGCCACAACTGGAATGCGGCGAAGCTCGAACCGCTCAGGCCCGGCACATCGCTGGCAACGATGGCGGCGTCGACGGCGGCATCTTCAATCGGGTTCTCGGTGCCGTCTTCATAACCGGTCAGATCAAAACCGCTTTTGTGGCGGAAGGCGTCTGTCGCTTCGGCCAGGTTGAAGGCCGGTGCCAACAGTTTCTCCAGGTCCTGACTGAGCAGCCACAGCTCACCACGGTCTTCGCCACGCAGCCACAGCCACAGGTCATGTTGGGTGCACGGGTTATCAACTGCGGCAGTGAGCTGCGGGAACGCGCGCAGGCCGTCAATGCTGCGACCCAGCGCGTGCACCAGCGGCGCACCGAAACCGGCTACCACACGGCTGCCATCGACCTGTTGCAGCAGCGCATCGAGCACGCCCGGCAGCGCGGCCGGCGATTGCAGGGTGAAGAACAGATGAAGGGCTTGCGCGGGAACGGGGGCGGCGAGAATGCCTGGCTGGAACTGCATCGGGAATCGGATCCTTGAGTAAAGCGCGAATGCTACTGCCTGAGGACAGGGTCTACAAGCGCGTCGGCTTGACGCAGGCGCGTGATGAGAAGCACTCGTACTACGAGGACTAAAATCCTCGCCTACACTGCCGTTCATCCCTTATTTGCGAGCCTGTGACATGACTGCATCACCGCTGCTAAGCGCGTTTCTGCCCCTGGCCTTGGGGTTCATCATGCTAGGGTTGGGACTGACCCTGACCCTGGCCGACTTCGCCCGAGTGGTGAAATTCCCCAAACCGGTGCTGATCGGCCTGGCCTGTCAGATTCTCCTACTGCCTTTTATCTGCTTTCTTATTGCAAAAGGTTTCGGCCTGGCCCCAGCCCTGGCGGTGGGCCTGATGTTGCTGGCCGCCTCCCCAGGCGGCACCACGGCCAACCTGTTCAGCCACCTGGCGCATGGCGACGTGGCCCTGAACGTGACCCTGACCGCAGTCAACTCACTGATCGCCATCCTGACCATGCCACTGCTGGTGAACCTGTCGCTGGCGTATTTCATGACCGCTGATCAAGCGATCCCCCTGCAATTTAGCAAGGTGCTGCAGGTGTTCGCGATTGTCTTGGTGCCGGTAGCTTTGGGCATGCTGATCCGTCGCCTGGCACCGGGGTTTTCGGCGCGCATGGAGCGGCCAATGAAGATTATTGCCGCGCTGTTTCTGCTGTTCACCATCGTGTTGGCGATGGTCAAGGACTGGCAGACCGTACTCGACTACGCGCCCGTGGTAGGCGGCGCGGCCCTGTTGTTCAACCTGCTGAGCCTGGGTATTGGTTACTGGCTGCCACGCCTGCTGAAAATCCCCAAGCGCCAGGCGATCGCCATCGGCATGGAGATCGGCATTCACAACGGCACCTTGGCCATCGCCTTGGCCCTGGCCCCTACCCTGCTGAACAACTCGACCATGGCGATACCGGCGGCGATTTACAGCTTGATCATGTTCTTTACGGCGGCGGGATTTGGCTGGTGGGTGAGCCGAGGGCATGAACAGTCCTCACCTGTGGGCGCTGGCCTTGCCAGCGATGCAGACACCCGGCAATAGCTGATACCGCGTCGATGCCATCGCCGGCAAGGCCGGCTCCCCCAAGTGCTTTGCCTGACGCCTACGCGTCGGTGCTCAGGCCCATCTGGCGCGCTTCGATGCCATCGAGCAACGCATCGAGCAGCGCCATGGCCATCTCCACCGAATGTTGGGTTGACCAGACAAAACCGCGCCCTTCTTTGCTGGCGTATTGCACGGCTTCAAGGACAGTGGTGCGGGCGCACCTGAGGTAAAGCAAGGCATGCACCAGCGTGTCTTCTGCGCTGATACCCGCACGCACGCTGAACAAGGGCGGATGTTCCGGGCAACTGGGGACGTCGGTCTCGACCGTTTTAATAAGGTGCAGGCTGGGAGGATCGGGGACGGGCTTTTTCATGGTCAACTCCAGGTCTTTAAAGGAGCTGCCACCGCACCGTCGCCAAACGATTGGGTGGCAGCCATGCGTGGGTTGGCGAACCGGAAGACACTGGAAAACCCGGCAGGGCCGAAACCCTCCCACACATAGCCGCCATTAAGAATGGAAGCTTTCTGTCAGTATCTTTTCCCGAGTCGCCAAACCCGATCACCGAATAGTCAGTGACCGAGCGAGCCTAGTGTGAAGACCTTCCCCGGGCAAGCTACTGAAGCCGACAGATTACGTAGGATATGTCCTAGGAAGCGGAGCTGGCTAGTCACCCTGAAGACTCAACAACGCCTGCTCCAGCGCATTGATCGCCGCTTCAACCTGCGCCACCGCCTGCTGGAGCTGCCCAAACGTGGCCTGCGGGTCCAGACACACTGCCTCCAATTGGCGGCAACACTCAACCAACAGTTCACCTTTGACTACCCGTGCAGCACCTTTGATCCGATGCGCCAGCTCGGCCACCTTGTCGGTATCGCCCTCTTGCAACAAGGCCGACAAGCGCTGGCAGTCGTTGCGATTGTTGTTGATCAGCTCGTTGAGTATCTGCCGAAACTTCACCGGCTCGCTGCTGATCAGCAGCTCCAGCGGGCCAAGGTCGACCAATTGCAAAGTGGCTGGTCCGGCGACCAACAATTCCCCGGTTAAGCTTTGCTCCGCTTCCCCGTGCTGGTACGCCATCAGACGAGCGTCCAGCTCATCAAGCCCTATGGGTTTGATCAGGCATTCATTCATCCCCGCTTCAATACACAGCCCAATCTCTTCGGGCTGCGCATCGGCAGTCAGGCCAATGATCACTGTGGCCGGCATAGCCCCTTGAAGCTCAGCCTGGCGAATGGCACGGGTCAGGTCGACACCGTTCATGATGGGCATATGGCAGTCTGTGATGACGACATCAAATGCCTGCTCTTGCCAGCGTGCAAAGGCTTCCTTGCCATCCTCTGCCTCCCTGACATCATGACCGAGGAAAATCAGCTGTTGATGAAGCACCTGGCGATTGACCCGGTGATCATCGACCACCAGCACCTGTAAGCGATAACGCTGCCCCGTTTTTATCAGTGCCGGTGTGAAGCCGACGCTGATGCATTCGAGCACCTGAAGACGCAGTTCGACATCCACCCGCGTGCCACGGCCCAGCGCACTGGTCATGCTCACCTGGCCCCCCATCATTTCGCACAGCGAGCGACAGATCACCAAGCCCAGACCGGTGCCTTCGTTGGGCTGCACATTACGCTGAACCTGAACAAAGGGACGGAACAGGCGCTGCTGGTCAGCCGGGCTGATGCCAACGCCACTGTCCTCAACGCTAAGCCGAACGTTGATCAGGTTGGCGTCGATCAACACGCCAGCAATGCTGATCTTGACCGCACCCTCCTCGGTAAATTTGATCGCATTGCTCACCAGGTTGGAGAGGATCTGCTTGAAGCGCAGGGCATCGACCAATACATCACAATTGATGCTTGAATCGATTTCCAAGATCAGCTTCAGACGCTTCTGTCGGGCCAGCCCTTCGAATACACGCGCCACCGATTCGACCAGTTCACGCAAGTTGGCGCGGTTGGGTGACAAGCTCAGGCGTCCGGACTCAATGCGCGCGATGTCGAGGATGTCGCCAATCAGCTCCAGCAGGCTTTTTGCCGAGGTGTAGGCGATCTCGATACTGGCCCGGTCAATGGGAACACTGTCAGCACGTTTAAGAGCCAGTTCCAGAATGCCAATGACCGCATTCATCGGTGTGCGAATCTCGTGGCTCATGGTCGCCAAAAAGCTGGTTTTCGCCCGGCTGGCGTCCACCGCCTGGTTCTTGGCTTCCTTCAACTGCTGCACCAAATGGCGATGCTCGGTGATATCCAGCCAGCCGCAGATCACGCCCTTGGTCACCCCACGTGAGTCTTGAAAGGGTTGTACCCAGTGTTCGATCCACAGGTCCCTGCCGTTGGCCTGAATTTGATGTACCGACTCGATTGTCTGGCCGTCGCGTATGGCTTGCAGGTAATGCTGGTGAAAGTCTGGGATGCTTTCGAAATGCTCCATCGGCAGTTCATGCACCGTCTTGTTCAATACCTGCTCGGCGCTCAGGCCAACCGCTTTGAGGTAGCTGCGGTTGCACGACAGCATCCGGCCGTTGATATCCCGCACATACAGGGGCGGCGGCATGCAATCGGTCAGGGTTTGAACGAACTGCAACTGGTCATTGAGCATCTGCTCAGCCTTGAGGCGGGCTTTTATCTGGCGGCGCAAATAGACTACCCACACCAGCGAGAGCAACAGCAATACGCCAGCGGCGGCAATGACTTCACTGATGACGCGCTCGTAATTACGCCAGGTCTGGCCGCTCATCCCGGGCGGTGAACGCCAGCGGTTGGAAATCGCGTTGAGTTCATCCGGCGCAATGCTCTGCAGGACTTTGTCGATAATTGACTGCAGTTCGGCATCGCTGCGGCGCATGGCAAAGTTGACCTTAGCGGGCCCTACGTCGAGCACGTAATTGATCGCCAGTTTGTCACGGAACAGGCGCTCGATGTAGTAACGCGCTGCGGGTAGCGCGACGACGGCGGCATCGGCCTTGCCTTCATACAGCAGGTTCATGCTGTCGAGCGATCCGCCCGCCTCGACCAGTTGCGCATCAGGGTAGCGTTTGCGTAGCTGTCGAATGGCCACGTGCCCGGTCGCAATAGAGACGCGTTTGTTGGCCAAACTGTCCAGTTTGCCTTGTTGCTCGACAGTGCTGAGCAACACAAAAGGCCCGGAAATTATAGGTCGGCTAAAGCGCAGCTTGGTTTCACGTTCAGGGCTGGCCGTCATGATTGCCAGGTCCGCATCACCTTTTTGCACGGCATCAATCATTTGCGGAAAACCGCCACTGCGCGACGTCACTTGAAAGTGCAGCCCGGTGCTCAGGGTCACCACTTCGAGAAGATCTGCTATGCCACCGGAAAATACCCCGCTGGAGTCAAAATAGGCACCGGGTGCCAGGTCATCATTGATCACCAGGCGTGCCACCGGGTGGCGTTCGATCCAGCGCAATTGCTCATTGGTCAGGTTAAGAGGCTCTTCGCTGGGGATGAAACTGTTGCCGACCCAGCGTTTGGCCAGGTTACGCAACTGCACTTCACCGATGGCGCCGATGGCCACATTGAGTAAGTGCTGCAGTCGGGTGCTGTCTGCGCGCAAGGCATAGCTGTAGCCGCCCACTGACAGGTCGGTAAAACGCTCGAAGCGGACAAAACCATAGAATGAGCGGTTGATCCGGTAGTAGGCGCTGTACAGGTCGTCCAGGTACACATCGGCCTGGCCGAACGATGCCGCAGCGATGGCCTTGTCGTGATCGGCATAGACCCGAAAGTCGGCACGGGGAAAGCGCTTGCGTAAATCCTCGCTGTGCGCGGCCGTGGTTGCCACGCGCAGCCCCGCCAGGTCGATGGGCGAATGCCGGGGTTCGGCGCTGCGCTTGAACAGCGCGAGCCGATCTCGGGCATAGGGTGTACTGAGGATCAGGTTTTCCCGTGGCTGGTGACTGCCATGGCTACTGATCATATCGATACTGCCCGCCTGCAAGGCCTGCAGCGCCTGCGCATCGCTGGCAAAAGGGACGATCTTGACCTGTACGCCTAGCAACTGCGACACCAGCGCGGTTGCATCGGCACTGATGCCTTCGTACTGGTTGTCTTCGGCATTGACCGCGAACGGCGCGGACTCACTGGGCGATATGCCGAGCCTGATTTCACCCTTGTGCCGCAACCAGTGCCAGTCGTCAGTGGAAATCGCGATGTCATGACGGTCGATATGCAACTGACTGGACAGCACTTGCAGTGGCAGCGGCAACGGCGCGGCGTGCAATGAGGCACTGAACGCGATCAGGCAAATGGAAAGCCAAATAGGACGTAGATACATGTGTGAGGGAAACCGAAGGTGCCTGAAGACTGAGTCAGCCATGTGAGAGGTATTCATTTGCGAATAGAATGCGCTGTTGGACAGCGGTCATGGCTGTGCGAATGATAGCTCAAAGCGGCCCATTTAATTCGATCAACTGCGCCCCGCCTGCTCCGTGCAGTAATCGACAAAATGGTTCTGCGGCATAGGACGCGCAAACAGATAGCCCTGGGCATAGGTGCCACCGAGTTCGATCAGGCGTGCTTGTTGTTCAGCATTTTCCACCCCTTCAATGACCAGTGAGAAGCCCAGCGCCTGGGCCAGGGCCACCGCGCAACTGATGATCGCGGCACTTCTGGGTTGAGTCTGCAGTTTGTGTACGAAGGCGCGATCGAGCTTTATCTGACTGAACGGCAATTCGCTGAGCCGATCCAGTGACGAATACCCTGCCCCGAAGTCGTCCATGGCCAAGCCGCAGCCCATGATGCGCAAGCGCACCAGATTCTCCAGGCTGCTGGCCGGGGCACTGATCAACCCGGACTCGGTGATCTCGAACATGATCTGTGTCGCTGGAACCTGAAAACGCTTGAGCAAGGCCGGGATACGCTCAGTCAAAACGCTACAGGCCAATTGTGCGGGGTGCAGGTTGAACGCCAGGTTGATGGCTCGGCCTTGAGACGCCAATCGTTGGTGCAGGGTCAGGCCCTGGGTCAACATCTGGTAGAACAACCGGTCGATCAGGTGGTTCTGCTCCATGACCGGCAAGAAATGCGCTGGCGTCAACACGCCCCACTGTGGGTGCGTCCAGCGCGCCAACACTTCAGCGCCTACCAGCCGTTGCCCTTGAAGGGTGACTTTAGGCTGGAAGTAGGCCTCGAACTCGCCATTGTCCAGGCCCCGTTCTACATCCTGCAGGGAGGGCAGCTCGGCAGACTCGAGCATGCGTGGCGCAGACTGGTTATGGGCTTGATAATGCGAGGCCAAGCGTTTGAAACCCTCCAGATTGAAGGGCTTGCCCAGGTCACCGAGGAATGTCAGCCCAAGGCAATGGATCATCGCAATAGTCGCCTGACGCAAGATCGGGTCCAGCTCGCTGCACAGTACCACTGCACGCACTTTGCCCAGGCTGCTGACGTGGCGCAGAAATGCCAAGCCATCCATGCCGGGCATTTTCAGATCACACAGGACAATGTCGACCTGGGCGCAGCCGTCCAGGATCGCGATGGCTTCGTCACCATTGGCTGCTTGCAAAATCGGGCCCGGCAGCAGTTTTTCTAACGCTGTCACGGTAACCAGTCGCTGAAAGGGCTCATCCTCCAACACCAGCACAGTCAAGTTTTGCATTTTTTGTTCTACACACAAAGGGGTGCTCAGTGTGTGGACAGGGGGGCGGTTGGCACCATGCGACTTTTCCCATGCGTCCTCAGAAATTTCCTAAGCTTTGTTACCTGAGGTCAGGATTCTGCCCAATCCCGCCAATGGTGTTAATCTTTCACGGCTGATGTAACCCAGCCCAAGACAAGCCAGAAACAAGGTTAATTGAAACTATGCATAGCGTATTGATCGTCGACGATCATCCGGTGATTCGACTGGCCGTCAGGGTCCTGCTGGAAAAGCACGATATGCGTGTAGTGGGCGAAGCCGACAATGGCCTGGATGCCGTTCAACTAGTTCGGGAGTTGACCCCGCAAGTGGTCATTCTGGATATTGGCATTCCCAAACTCGATGGCCTCACAGTTATCAGCCGTATCAAGGCGCTTAATGTGCGCAGTGAAATACTGGTGCTGACATCGCAAACCGCCGACGCCGTTTGCCGGCGCTGCATCCAGCTCGGTGCTCGCGGCTTCATTAATAAAGAAGAAGACCTCGGCAGCCTGATTACCGCGATCAAAGCGGTGGAGTCGGGTTATAACTTTTTCCCTTCATTGACCTATGACAGTGTCAATTCGACAGATCAGCTCACTGAACTTGAACAGATACAGTCCTTGACCGATCGGGAAGTTACCGTACTGCAGTACCTGGCCCAGGGATACTCCAACAAGGAGATCGGTGAAAAGCTCTTTCTCAGTAACAAAACGGTCAGCACCTACAAAACCCGTCTGTTGCAAAAACTGGGTGCTGCTTCGCTCGTAGATCTTGCCGAGTTCGCCAAGCGCAATGCACTGACGCCTTAATAGTCAGCGCTGAAGGCCTGTAGGAAATTTCCTAGGGTCGCGTCGGCAACGTCCTACTCACTTCTACCATCTTCACTCCTAGACTTACTCCAGCTCAACGGTACACAGATACCGGGGCTTCGAGAGTGTTCCATTGAGTCCCCTTCAAGGACATCAATTTAAACTTAGGAGTGTGAAATGAAAGTTAGTACCTTGGCCAGCGCAATCATGGCAGTTACCCTTGCTGCGACGTCTGCGGCAAGTTTCGCAACCGATAAAGGTCACGGAAGAATCACCTTCGAAGGTTCGATTATCGACGCGCCTTGCTCTATTTCTCAAAAGTCGGCCTACCAGACCGTCGAGATGGACCAGATCTCCAACGTTGCCCTGAAGAACGGCGGCAAATCCCACCTGACTCCATTCAAGATCGACCTGATCGGCTGTGAGCTTGGCACGATGAAATCCGCCACCGCCAAGTTCACCGGTTCGCCAGCGGGCAACGCTGACCTGTTGGCCATCCGCGGCTCCGCCCAGGGCGCTAGCCTGGCGATTGCCGACCACACCGGCGCACTGATCAAGCTCGGCTCCGAATCGCCTGCACAGCCGCTTTCCGATGGCGACACCTACCTGCAGTTCAACGCTTACCTGCAGGGCGACATGGTTGAGCCACAAGGTGGTGGCACAGCCATACCAGCGGCTATCGTTCCGGGCACCTACGAAACCTTCGCCAACTTCACCCTCGACTATCAGTAACACGCATCGTTACTGAGGTGACCCGGAGCACGTACCCAGTGCGTGCTCCGGGGTGCTTGTGGAGGTTTAGATGATTCGCTCAACCACAGTGCTGCTGATACCGCTGGCGCTGTTCGGGCTTGGCGAGCCCGCTCGCGCCACTGAACCATTACCTGGCGGTGCGCAAAAGGGGCGCGTGCAACTGGTCGGGAGCATTGTCGACAGCGCGTGCAGCATCCGTGTAGGCAATGCCAATCAGGCCGTCGCTTTCAAACCTACTGCACTTGGCGGACTAGTGCGCGGCGCCACCTCTGATCAACAAACCTTGAACATTTACATCAGCGATTGCATTGCTTCGAATTCAAGCGCCGATGGTGATCCTTCACAACGCTTCCGGCTGACGTTCGAAAGCGAACGTGAAGGCAAACACTTCGGTGTTCAGGGCGCCGCCCGAGGCATTGCATTACAGATAAAAGATGAACAAGGGAAGTTGATTTCACCTGGCATGTTACTGGAACACAGCACACCGTCTGCGGACATGCTGATGCTTAATTACTCGCTGACCCTCGTCGGTAGCGGGCATGCACTGGAAGCGGGCGATTATCACGCCACGATCAAGCTGAGTATTCAGCACTTCTGAACTGCCGATACTGATTGTGCAGTAGCGCTCAAGGATTTAGTCACGTGGATCATCGTAAGGTACTGGCTACCACTGCATTGTACTGCGTGGCGGCGTGGGCAAATGCGGCCGAAGAATTCCAATTCAACACCGATGTACTCGACGTCAAGGATCGCGAGAACCTTGATCTTGGGGTGTTTGCTTCGGCCAACTTCATTATGCCCGGCCAATATACCCTGCTGGTACAAGTGAACCGCGATACGTTGAGCGAGTTCCCCATTGCTTATTTCCCTGCCCAGGACGATCCGAAAAGCAGTGTTGCCTGTCTTTCGCCGGCGCTGGTCAGCGAATTGGGTTTAAAGGAACAGGTTGTCAAAGCCCTGACCTGGTGGCACGACGGCGCCTGCCTGGACTTCAGTAGTGTGCCTGGCATGCAGGCACGCGGCGACCTGGGCACTTCGGGGCTGTACCTGAGCATCCCCCAGGATCAGCTGGAATACACCGCGGCCAACTGGGACCCACCCTCGCGCTGGGACGAAGGGATTTCCGGCGTGCTGTTCGATTACAACTTCAACGCCCAGACCACCGATCGCAAGCGCGGCGAAGGTCGCAGCGACAGCCTCAGTGGTAACGGTACTGCAGGTGTCAACCTGGGCGCCTGGCGTTTGCGCGGCGACTGGCAAAGCCAGATGCAACACAGTGCTGGCCAGCCGTCTCAAGACCAGTTTTCCTGGAGCCGCTTTTATGCGCTGCGCGCTGTGCCGTCACTGCGTTCGAGCCTGATTCTTGGCGAAGACTACCTGGACTCGAACCTGTTCGGCAGTTTCCGCTACACCGGCGGCAACCTGAGCAGCGACGATAATATGCTGCCCCCCAACCTCAGGGGATACGCCCCTGAAGTCAGCGGTGTGGCCCGCACCAACGCACGCGTGGTGATTCGCCAGCAAGGCCGGGTGCTCTACGACACCCAGGTGCCGCCGGGCGCTTTTCGTATCCAGGACCTCAACGATGCGGTCTCTGGTCAGCTTGATGTGCGCGTCGAAGAACAAGACGGCAGCGTCCAGGAATTCCAGATGGACACCGCTAGCATCCCCTACCTCACCCGCCCAGGCACAGTGCGCTACAAGCTGGCCGCCGGCAAACCCTCCGACTGGGAACATCAGATGGATGGCCCGGCCTTCGCCACCGGTGAGTTTTCCTGGGGTGTAAGCAATGGCTGGTCGCTGTATGGCGGCAGCCTCGGCGCCAAGGACTACAGCTCGCTGGCCGTGGGCGTGGGCCGCGACCTGATGGCCTTCGGTGCACTGTCATTCGATGTCACCCAGTCGCGGGCGACGCTCCCGGAACACGATACGCTCAGCGGCAAGTCCTACCGTGCCAGCTATTCCAAGCGCTTTGACGAGTATGACAGCCAAGTTACCTTCGCCGGTTACCGGTTCTCCGAGGAGAACTACATGAGCATGAACGAATTCATCGAAACCCGGCGTGGCGGCCAGCCGCTGAACCAGAGCAAGGAGCTGTACACGACAACGGTAAGCAAACAGTTTCGTGATTCCTCGCTCAGCGTGTACCTCAACTACAACCACCAGACCTACTGGAACAGCCAAGCGAGCGATCGCTACAGCCTGTCACTGTCGCGCTATTTCAATGTGGGCGGCTTGAAGAACCTTAGCCTGTCGCTGACTGCGTACCAGAACAAGTCCAACGGTACCTCCGATGACGGCGCCTACCTGTCGGTCAGTATTCCTTGGGACAGCACCGGTTCGTTCAGCTACAGCTCATCGGTCAACCGCGGTGAAAGCGCCCACAGCCTGAGTTACTACGACAGTCTCGATGAGCGTAGCCGTTACATGCTCAGCGCCGGCAAGGCCTCAAGCGGGCCAACCGCCAGTGGTTTCCTGTCTCATGACGGTGACCAGGCCCAGGTAGTGGCCAGCGCCAGCTATCAGGCCGGTGAATACACCTCGGCCGGCCTGTCCCTGCAAGGCGGCGCCACGCTGACCGGCCAGGGCGCGGCGCTGCACCGTAGCAGCGTGATGGGTGGCACCCGGTTGCTGGTCGATACCCAGGGTGTGGCGGGCGTCCCAGTGCGCGGTAACGGCGGGGTCAGCCGTACCAACCGCTTCGGCAAGGCGGTGATTACCGACGTTAACAGCTACTACCGCAACCAAGCCAACATCGTGCTGGACGACCTGGCCGACGATGTCGAAGCCACCCAGTCAATTACCCAGGCCACCTTGACCGAGGGCGCGATTGGCTACCGCCGTTTCGATGTGATCGCAGGCCACAAGGCCATGGTCATCATTCGCATGGCCAATCGCATCGCTCCGCCCTTTGGCGCGACCGCACAGAACAGCCGCGGCCAGGAAACCGGCATTGTCGGCGAAGAAGGATCGACTTATCTGAGCGGCATGAAGCCGGGCGAAACCATGTCGGTGCATTGGGATGGCGCCGCGCGCTGCCATTTCACCCTACCCGACCAGGTCCAATCGCCTGCACGACAACTGGAGCTGCTGTGTCAGCCCGTCAGCGAGGCGGACAACGCCGCCGCTTAATTTTTTTGCAACAGGTACCTCTATGAAAACCCGCTTCAAACGCAACACCCTGTCGCTGCTCGCCGTTTTCGGTGCGTGCACCGCACAAACCAGCCTGGCTGCCGTGTCGCTGGACCGCACTCGGGTGATTTTTACCGGCACCGAAAAATCGGTCAGCCTCAGCATCAGCAACCAGAACGGCCAACTGCCCTACCTGGCCCAGGCCTGGGTCGAGAACGAGCAGGCCGAGAAAATCACCGGCCCCCTGGTGGTGGTGCCGCCGATCCAGCGCCTGGAAGCCGGTGCCAACAGTCAGGTGAAGATTCAAGGCCTACCTGAACTGAGCCAGCTCCCCCAGGATCGCGAGTCGCTGTTCTATTTCAACCTGCGCGAAATTCCGCCACGTAGCGATAAACCCAACACCTTGCAGATTGCCCTGCAGACGCGGGTCAAACTGTTCTATCGGCCAGCGGCAATTGCTCCAAAGCGTGGGGTGAATGAAGCCCCCTGGCAGGAAAAACTGACCCTGACCCGCCAGAACGACCGCTATCTGGTCAATAACCCGACACCCTTCTACATCACCGTAATCGATGCAACGCGCGACCCCAAGGCCGACACCGTGACCGGTTTCAAACCCTTGATGATCGCCCCCAAGGCCCAGCAGGACCTGGGTTTGAGCAGCAAGACGCTGGGCGAAAAGCCAGTACTGACCTACGTCAATGACTACGGCGGCCGCCCGCAATTGCAGTTCAGCTGTGTGGCCAGCACCTGTACCGCCAGTCCCGTCGACAACAAACGCTGACTCCCGAGCCCTGTCGTATTCAAGTGAGTGCACACCATGATGCCTGGAACCCGTAGCTGCCTGGCAGCCTTGCTCTACAGCGCAAGTGTTTCAACCTTGTCTCATGCCGCTGGCACCCTTGCGCAGACGGCCGAGGTTCAAGTGACCGGGACCTTGCTTGAAAGCGCCTGCTATCTGGACCCGCGCTCCACCTATCAGACCCTGGCACTGGGCGACCTGAGCACCGCCCGATTGTTGCGCGTGGGCGATCAGGGTACCCCTGTGGCCCTGCACCTCAAGCTGCACGGTTGTGTGCGCAGTGACGGCGGTCGACGGGACAGTCAGCATGGAACCCTGATCTGGAGCGCCATCGAACCGGTCCTGGCACTGACCTTCAATGCCGTGGCCGATGCCGACAGCCCCGAACTGATCAAGGTGGCCGGGGCCGAGGGCTTCGGCCTGCGCTTGCTCGATGTCCAGGGCCGCGACGTGCGCCTGGGCCGAACCGCGCCGGCGTGGTTCGTCTCGCCAGGCGATAACCAGCTGACCTATTACATTCGCCCTGAGCGCACAGCGGCCCCTTTGCGCCCGGGCGCCTTCCGCGCCAGCCTGAATGTGAACCTGGCGTATGACTGAGGCCCCTGCAATGACTACCGCACGTCCCGCACTGCTGGCCATGCTGCTTGGCTGTGCATCCATTACCCACGCTGACGAGCAGCAGGTGGTGACGATCGAGGGGGTCGTCTATGCGGCGATTCCTTGCGTGATCAATAAAAACGCGCCCATTACTGGCCCCTTTGGCGATGTGCAGACCGCCGGTATCGATGGCAATTACAAGACCATCACCCTGGAGTACGCGCTCGACTGCAGCCGCTCGGCGACCAATGAACTGCGCATGCAGGTACGCGGTGACCCCGCTTTCGATCCCGCGCTGCTGTTGGTGCGGGGTTATGACAACCTCGGCATTGCCCTAAAAAAAGACGGCGTACCGCTTGCGCTTAATACCTGGGCTGACTTCGACACCCGCAAAAAGCCAGTGCTGCAAGCCGTCCTGGTCAAACGAGAAAACAGTGTGGTCCAAGCCGGCGGCTTAAATGCCGGTGCAACCCTGGTGGTGGATTATCGATGAACACCCTATGGCGCTTTTTGCTCATCCTGTCGCTTACGACCTTGCCCCTGCCGTACGTTGGCGCGGAAAACATGAAGTTTACCGGCAACCTGCTGGCGCCGCCCGGCTGCACCGTCAGCGACAAGGGCGGGCGTATCGAGGTGCGCTTCGAGCGCAATATCGCGGTCAACCGCATCGATGGTGAACGCTACCGCCAGGCGATTCCCTATCAGATCGAATGCCCGGGGGCGGCCGGCGCCGGCATCACCTGGCACATGCGCCTGACCCTCAAGGGGGATGACGTCCACTTCGACCCTGCCGCGCTCAAGACCTCGGTGAACGACCTGGGTATCAGGGTACTGCTGGGTGGTACCGCACTGATTCCTAATGAACCCCGGGAAGTCGATGTTTACGCATCGACACCGCCCGTGCTGGAAGCTGTACCGGTCAAGTTTACCGGCGCGGAGTTGCCCAGCACCGACTTTACCGCTTCGGCGCTATTGATGGCCGAGCTTTATTAGGAGGATCTATGGGCAAGTGGACCATGACCCTGAGTGCCTGGGTTACCGCCAGCCTCTGGTTGCCTGCGGTGCAGGCAGAAGACAACTTGTACTTCTCCGGCACCCTGGTGAATGAACCTTGTGTACTGGTAGCGGAAGACGAACTGTTCAACCTGAACTTCAAGACCGTGATCAACAAGGACCTTTACCTCAACGGCAGAACGCTGGGACGCCCCATCGACCTGCGCCTGACAAACTGCGATCTGGACGTTGGCAAGCGCATGGTCAGCATCACCCTCAGCGCCGATGGCAACGAAAGCATCGAGCCACCGGGCCTGCTGGTACTTGAGAGCGCCACTGTCCAAGGCCTGATGGTGGGGCTGGAGACCACGGCCGGCACTGCCATGCCCTTGAACAAGACCCACCGCATGGGAGAACTCTCCAGTGGCGACAACGTGGTCAGCTTCAAGGCTTACCTGCAAGGGGAGCCCGAGGTGCTGGCCAATCGAACCCTTGGGTTAGGCGACTTTAAAGGGTCCCTGACTTTTGCCTTGAGTTACGAGTGATCACCTTGAAAAAGCCTTACGCAACTGCGCTGCGCAGCGCCCTGGCATCGGTGCTGCTATGCGGTGCGGTGATGCAGGTACAAGCCATTACCATTACTACAACTGAAAGTCGTTATGAGCCAGGTGGGGTACGTTATTACTTCGTAGTGAACGACTGGATGTCGGGCGAGGCAGGTCGGCCTAACCCGTGCCAAACGGACGATCCGCGTCTAACCGTTTGTAGAGTTGGGCTTGTCGCGAGCAAACGTCCGGGATACTACGATGCAGTAGGGTGGTACAACTCGTACGATCTGCCCGTTCGCCGTGGCAGCTCGTCGATGGACCATCTGCTGTTGGATCTGCAGAGTAAAGGTTTTCGGATACCGCTGAGTGCATCGATTCTGGTCCCACTTGAAGACGTCAACGATGAACTCTGCATCAGTTTCAGCTCCTCGAGAATCGGGCCCGACCTTGGTGGATTCATAGGTCTGTTCGGGCCATGCTCCCGTGTTGTTAAGCCGGTGCTGCAGTGCGAGATCAAGGGCGATCCCACGATCAACCATAAAAATCTGCCTGACAATGCGCTGGACGGCGTAAAGGCCTCGACCCAGCTCAGTTTGCAGTGCCGAGGGCCGGCCAGCGTTACTGTCTCGGCATCCAGAACAAATGCTTCAGGCGTGCGACTCAGAAGCGACGACAGCCTGTACTCGAAAGTAACCGTCAACGGTAAAGACGCCACGGCGGGTATCAATGTGGCGGTTTCAGATGGCCTGAGCACCAGGCTCGATATCACCTCGACCTTGAGCACAAACGGAACAGTTGCCCCAGGGCCGTTCTCAGGCTCCACTGTGATTACCGTTTCACCACCTTGAGCCCACGCGGCGGCGCGCCGTAAGTGCGGCGAAACAAACGGCTGAAATGCGCCTGGTCGTAAAAGCCCAGGTCCAGGGCGATCGCACTCAACGGCTGCCCCGCCAATACCCGTGGCAGCGCGCGCTCCAAGCGCAGTTGAGTCAGCCATTGCTGCGGTGGCAAGCCGCAATGGTTGCGAAAACGCCGTAACAGTTGCCAAGGGCTCAAGTCGACGAACGCCGCCATTTCTTCCAGGCTCGGCGGCTGGTCGAGGCGTGATTCCAGCCAGTCGCGTAACAATCGCCAACGCTGGGGATCGAAACCGTTGCCAGGTTCGCTGACGTTGAGGCTGGAGCCCATGCCGAGCAGCAGCGCCAAGGTTTCCCATAGCTGGCTCTCAAAGGCCAGCGCATCCTGCTGATGATGCAAGCCATAGAGCAACTGTTGCAACTGCGGATTGCGCAGTTGCTTGGCGCTGAGGGTCGGCAAGCCCTGGCGACCGTCGCTCAGGTCGCGGCTGACTTCGGTCAGCCAGGTGGGATCCAGGGTCAGGATGCGGATGGCATACCCTTGGTCATCAGCGCTGGCACCGTCATGCACATGCTCCGGTGCCATCAGCAGAATGTCCCCTGCCCCGGCCAACTGGCGTTCGCCTCCAGCGGCATAACGCTGCTGACCAGTGACGATCAGGCCAATGTGATATTCCAGGTGAAAATGCCGAGGAAAGGCAAATTGCTGGTAACGGGCATCGATCAGGCGTACGCCTGGATGCCCCGGCGCCTGATGAACGACGCTATCCAACTAGCAGGCCGCCCGCCACTGGCGGATCTGATCGATGGTTGCGGTGACGCCACCGCAGACAATCACCAAGACCTTGTCATAGCGTTTGAGCGCCTCGGTTGGGGCATACGCCAGGGCCAGTGCAGCGCCACAGGCCGGTTCAACCAGAATGCGTTGATCAGAAAGGAAGCGCTCGCAAGCGTCCAATGCGTCTTGGTCACTGACGACATGACTGTACACCGGTCGCTCCTGGCTCCACGCAAAGGCACGCTGGCAGACCTGTTTGGCCGCCAGCGAAGTGGCCACGGTGTTGACGCTGTCCAGAGCGATCCATTGTTTTTGCGCCATGGCCGCGGCCAGGGAGGCAGCACCTTGGGTTTCCACGGCAAACACCGGTACCTGATCCCAACCGTTGCGCGCCAGGCCTTCGCACACACCAGAAAGCAGACCGCCGCCGCCAACCGCGACCACTACCGCATCAGGCGTGAAGTTGCTGGCCGCCACTTCATCGATCATGGTCGCGTGGCCTTGCCAGAGCAGCGGGTCATCAAAGGGATGGATATAGGCATCGTCATCGCCCAGCAGCGACAGCGCCAGGGCGTTGGCTTCATGCCAGGCCTTGCCGTGAACGATGACATCGGCCTGCTCCTGGCGGATCAGCTGTTTGGCGCGCTCGGTGGTGGTTTCCGGCACCACCACAGTGACGGCCAGGCCCAGGCAGCGCCCGGCGTAGGCCACGGCAATGCCCGCGTTGCCGCCTGAGGAGGAGACAAAACGGCGCTTGCCCTGTTTGGCATAGGCCTCACAGGCCGCGCCAATACCGCGCAACTTGAACGAGCCGGAAGGCTGCAAGGCGTCGAGTTTCAGCCAGATGTCCAGGCCACTGGCCAGGCTCAGCGGGCGGGATGCCAGCAGTGGGGTTTCGATATGCAGGCTCATGCGCTTACTCCCTGTAGAGAACACCTCCAGCCTACGCCTAACGCGTCGCTCAATCTTGTACGAAATTGCGGACAACTGTCTTGATTGGCCCCTTGTAGCCGCTGCCGTGAGGCTGCGATCGGGCGTGAAACGCTCGTAAAACCTGCCACCGGATTCGTCAGGCCCAAGACGGTGCCCCGTTGCGACTGCTCTGCGGTCGATCGCAGCCTCGTGCCTCGGCAGCGGCTACGACACGTTGCCGTTATTGGGGGCGCTCCCAGTGCGTCGTGCACGCAGCTGACGCTTGAGCCGATGCAGCGGCGGCGCATACAAAAAGCCAAACGACACGCTGTTTTCCCGGCCCTTCAAGGCATGGTGGAGCAAATGCGCTTTGTACAAGCGCTTGAGGTAACGGTTGCGCGGCTGCGGCTTGAACGGCCAATGCCGGTGCACGATGCCGTCGTGGACAATCACATAGATCACCCCAAAAGCCGCCACTCCGGCACCAACCCACTGCAACGGCGCATGCCCGGCACGGCCAAGCGCCACCAGAGCAAAGGCAATCAATGCCAACGCCAGTAGGTAAATATCGTTGGTTTCCAGCGCGCCTAAATGCGGTTCATGGTGCGAACGGTGCAGGAACCAGCCCCAGCCATGCATGATGTAACGATGCGCCAGGTAGCCGATGCCTTCCATGGCTGTCAGGGTGCAGAAAAATACAGCGAGGTTGAGGATCATCGAAAACGGCTGACCTGCGTGCGCGGTGTAGAGGTGGCATCAAGGGCGAAAAGCCTACCACCACGGCGCCGTTGGGCACACCCTGATTGAGCTTAAAAACGATTGAACGTCTCGCTTTCGGTGACTTTGGGCAGATAGTGACTGACGCTGTAGGTGTGTGACTGGGCGGGAGGTGATGGTGGCAAGGCGGTCGCGATGCCGACAAAGCCGATGACAAGCAGGGACAGCAGATAGTGATGCATAACGAAGCTCCTGCATCCTGGCGGTGGCCGGGATGGTGAAGTTTTTTGTTGTTGGTCACCTACTTTCACTGTTTGCCGGGCAGATGTCTTGTCATTTTGTGCCACTGGCTTATCTTTTCAGGACAGCACAGAAAATATCCGCCGACCGGTATCAGTCGGCACTGCCCGCTTCTTGCTGCCTGGCCCATTGCGTCAGGCTCATGCCGTACCAACGCTGGAATGCCCGGGCAAAGGCGCTCTGGTCCGCATACCCGAGCAATTCTGATAGCTGGCAGACACTCATGTCGGGCTCCGACAGGTAGTGGCGGACCATGTGCTGGCGGGTCTGGTCGAGCAGTTTCTGGAACGAAGTGCCTTCGTTGGCCAAATGCCGCTGCAAAGTTCTCGGGCTCAGGTGCATGACTTCGGCAATGTAGTCGAGCGTGACCCGTCCATCCGGGAGGAAGCTGCGTAGCAGACGTTGCACCTGACCGGCGAATCCCCCCTCACTGCGGTTACTCAACTGTGCCAGGCGCTGGCGCATGAACTCATGCAGCGCGTGATCGGCGTTGGGCACTGGCATGGCCAGCAAGCTGTCACTGAACACCCAGGCATTGTCTGGCGCGTTGAACTGCGGGGAAATACCCAGCAGTTGACGGTATTGGTTACTGGGTGCCAACGGGGCATGTTTGATCAGTAACGCCTGCGGTTGCCAGTGGCTGCCCAGCAGACCCTGCATCAATTGCTGGCCGACGCCCATGGCCAACTCGTCGATCTGCAATTGCCCGCGGTGGCTAGCGATACTCGACACATAACTGAGCACCGTCTGGCCGTCTCTATGCTGCAACAGCACTTCGGTGCTGTTGTTGTGCATATGGAAGTAGTGGCTGAGGTCGTGCAGCGCCTGCTCCACGCTCCGCGCATTGCGGATCAGATAACGCAGCGTGCCAAAGATGTCGACACCCTGAAACAAGCCGTACTGCAAACCGAACAGGGGATTGTTGGCAACCTTGGCGGCATGCTCGAGCAGGTGCACGAACTTGTCGTAGCTGATCAGGTTGTTGGGGTTGTCCTGGACATCGCTCAACAGGCCCACATGGTTGAGCAAGGCCTCGGGGTCAAGCTGCTGGCTGCAGGCAAATTCGGCGAAGCCGGCGAGTGCTGAAGCACGGGTCAGATGAGACATGTTCAGGCGCTTTAAAGTTATTGGAAGTACTGAAATGCAAGGCTCACATAGTCGAGACAAGCACGGCTCAAGTCAAATGCCAAGCCATCTTGGGCGTGGCGCGAAATGGATGATCATTAGCATGATTTACAAAGCCACGCCGCGCCTGGCACGCCTACCATCAGTGGCGCTTTTTGATTGATCTACAACAGCCGCTGAGGATAACAACAATGACAATGCCAACCCCCGTCTACGAACACGACCATTTGCTGTCGCTGGACACCAACCGCCTGCCGATTTTCAAAGATGCCCTGGCCCCGTACTTCCCCGGCGTCGACGTGCAACCGTTGTTCCTCGATCCCAGCGTCGGCACCTGGGTGCTGCGGGTTATCTTCCACCCAGGCGTTACCCTGCCCTGCCACTACCACACAGGTGCCGTGCACCTGTACACGATGTCCGGGCGCTGGAATTACCTTGAATACCCAGACCAGCCTCAAACCGCTGGCTGCTACCTGTTCGAGCCCGGGGGGTCGGTGCATACCTTTTCGACCCCGGCAGACAATACCGAACTGACCGACACCTTCATGGTGGTGCACGGCGCCAACATCAACTTCGACCAGGACGGCAACTACGTCGGTCTGATGGACGCCAGCGACATCATGCAACTGATTGACCGGCTGGTGCGCGAACGCGGCATGCAACCGGCGCGCTATATCCGCCCGGCGCAGGCGCGCTATACCACCGCCTGACCCTTAGCTCATGAACGCCCCGCCGCGGTTGCGCTGCGGCTGGGACTTACTCGCGCGTTTTGTGGAATTCATCGATGAACCCAGCCAATCTCCCCAACGGTGCTGAGGGGCAGGTGCCCCCTATCCCCCGCTCCGTGTTCATCACCGGTGCCAGTGGCTTTATCGGCCAGGCCCTGCGCAAGCGTTACCAAGCCCTTGGCTGTGACGTACGCGGCATGGATCTTAACGCCGACCCGGCGCACAACGTGGTGGCCGGCGATCTGTGCAACCCGCAAGGTTGGCGTGACCATGCCAAAGGTTGCGAACTGTTCATCAACACCGCAGCGATCGTCTCGCTTGCCGCATCCTGGCAACGTTATCGCCAGGTGTCGGTACGTGGTGTGCGTAATTGCCTGGACGTGGCCATTGCCGGCGGAGCCACGCGTTTTGTCCAGCTGTCATCCATCGCCGCGCTGGGTTGGCAGTATCCCGATCAGGCCGATGAGCAATGCGACGTGGTGATCGGCAATGAGTACCGTTATGGCGTCGCCAAGGGCGCCAGCGAGCATGTGGTATTGGCCGCCCATAGTGCTGGCGAGATCGACTGCACTATCGTTCGCCCCGGCGATGTCTATGGGCCCGGCTCCCGGGCCTGGCTCAGCGAACCGCTGAAAATGGCCAAGTCGGGCATGCTGATCCTTCCCGACGGTGGCCGCGGCATGTTCACGCCTGTGTACATCGATGACCTGCTCGATGGTTTGATGCTAGCTGCTGGCCTGCCTCAGGCTTTGGGGCAAATTTTTCACATCAGTGCCCACGAAGCCGTCAGCTGCCAGCAGTTTTTCTCCAACCACTGGCACTGGGCCGGGCGTTCCGGAAGCCCGCGCAGCTTGCCGCTGAAGGCCGCCGTGGCGATCACCGGGCTGTTATGGCGCATCAATCAGTGGCTCGGTCGCCACGACGAAGTCACCCCGGACGTGATGTACATGTTTTCCCGCAGTGGTGGGATCTCCATCGACAAGGCCAGACGCCTGCTCGGCTACCAGCCCAAGGTCGCCCTGGAGGAAGGCCTGCGCCGGTCCAAAGCCTGGCTGAGCGAAACCGGACAACTGAGCTGAACCTGCCTCTTAGGAGCCTGCCCCATGAAAGCAGTCGTAATGCGTAACCAAACGCTGGTCGTTGAACAGCTCACGGCACCTCAACCGGCCCACGGCCAGGTACTGGTGAAAACTCTGGCCTGTGGCATCTGCGGTTCTGACCTGCACATGTACCACCACTGTGAAAACGTGCTCAGCGGTTTTCGCAATGCCAACATCCCGGTGGCCTTTGACCCCAGCCAGGGCTTGGTAATGGGCCACGAGTACTGCGCCGAGATTCTCGATCACGGCCCCGATTGCGATAAGAAGCTAAAGGTTGGCACACGGGTCTGCGCCTTGCCATTTGTGATCAGCCCGACACGTTTCGAGCATATCGGCTTCTCCACCCCCTATCCCGGTGGCTATGGCGAGCAAATGGTACTTGCCGAACCGATGCTGGTAGCGGTGCCAGGGGACTTGCCAGCGCCTATCGCGGCGTTGACCGAGCCCTTGACCGTGGCCGTACATGCGGTCAATCGCGCGCAACTGAGCGGTGAGGAAGTGCCGTTGGTGATCGGCTGCGGGCCAATTGGCCTGGCCGTGATTGCTGCGCTCAAGGCCAGAGGCGTGGGCCCGGTGATTGCCGCGGACTTTTCCCCGGCGCGGCGCGCCCTGGCAGAAAAGTTCGGTGCCGACCAGGTGGTCGATCCGGGCGTAAACTCGCCCTACACGTCGTGGCTTGAGGTCGCCGCCCCGAGCGACTACGACATGCGCAGCCCTCTGGCGCTGCTGGGGCTGGGCCCGCAACCACGCCCCTGTGTGGTATTCGAATGCGTCGGCGTACCAGGCATGATCCAGCAGATGATTCAGCACGCACCGCCGCGCTCGCGCCTGATCGTAGTCGGCATGTGCATGCAGAGCGACCAGATAGAACCGCTGATGGCCTTGCCCAAGGAGCTCAATGTGCACTTTACCTTTGGCTATACGGCTGAAGAGTTCGTGGACACCCTGCACGCCCTGGCGGATGGCAGCCTCGATGCTGCCGCGATGATCACTGGCACGGTCGGCCTGGACGGCGTTGCCGATGCCTTTACTCAGTTGGCCCGCCCGGAGCAGCATGCCAAAGTAATGATCGTGCACGACTGAGCACGCCGGCAACGCTAACCTGACGGCCTCAATCACGCACCGTAACAGTGGCGGTAGTGCCGGCACGCAGCTGGTCTTTGCCGGCATAGTTGGGGTCGATCTGGATACGTACCGGAATGCGCTGGGCCAGTTTGACCCAGGTGTAGCTGGGGTTGACGTTGGCCAGTAGGCGGTTGCCCAGCGCATTTTCGCGATCGGTAATGGCGTAGGCAATGCTCTGCACCGTACCCTCGAAACGTTCGCCACTCATCAAGGCGATATCCACACGGCTGCCGGGATGAATCCGTGGCAGCTTGGTTTCTTCAAAGTAGCCACTGACATGGAACGAGGCGCTGTCAACCAGTGCCAGCAAGCCGATCCCGCTGTTGGCGTAGTCGCCCTGGCGGGTCAATAGATTGGTCACATAGCCACTGACCGGCGCATAGATGCGCGTGTGTTCAAGGTCCAATTGAGCCTGGGTCAACGCAGCTTGCGCCAGCTCGATATTGGCCAATGCCAGGCTCAGATCCGACTGGCCACGCATCAGCTCGGCTTGGGCGACAGCGACATCGGTACTGGACTTTTCCCACTCTTCACCGGAAATCGCGAAGCCCTGCTTGAGCGTGCGTCGCCGCTGTTCCTCACTCTGACGTTGCTTGAGTAAGGCCTGGCTGGAAACGATCTGCGCCCGCGCCTGGCCCTCACTGGCCTTGGACACTTCCACCGCCCGACGCGCGTACTCCACCGCCAGGGCATAGCGCGCCGGGTCGATTTCCAGCAGCAGGTCGCCCTTGTTCACATGCTGGTTATCGTCCACATGCAAGGCGATGATGCGCCCGGAGACATCCGCCGAGAGTGTTACTACGTCAGCGCGCACCCGTGCGTCGCGGGTCCAGGGATCACGTGTGTAATGCTCCCAGGCATACCAGCCAAGGAGCAGCGCCAGCAGCACAATTGCCAGGGTCGAGGCCTGGGCGACAACTTTTTTCACGGTTTCAGCTCCCCATGAACAGGATGATCAAGGCACAAATGCAGGTGTACAGCGCTCCTTCGAACAGCGCCGGATGCCACACCCGCTGCATCACCCCCAGGCGCTGCAGCAGCCACAACAGCGCAAACAACAACGGCATGGCCAGCAACAGGGCCTGGGCAATCGGCGGCAAGTAGACACCGCCCACCTCGAAATCAATGGGCAAGGGCTGGCGCTCCTTCAGTTGCGGGATCAAGGTAACTGCTGTAATGGCGCAAGAAGCCGGCGATCACCAGCAGCGCAACACGGATACGAAACAGCGAACGCAAATCCTCGGCGGGGGCGTTGAACTGCTCGCTGTGCAAGGCGTCGAGCGCTTCACCCAGGGCCTGCAAGGTGTCAAGCAAAGCCGCCAGTTGTACCCGCGTGCGTCCGGCGATATAGCGGCCAGTATCGCGCAACACCTGCTCCAGCTGCGCGCGGGTCTGTGCTGCGATCAACGGGTTGTCGCGGCTCTGCTCCTGCAGTTGTCGCAAGGCCACACCCAATGCCATGCAGGCCAGGTTGACCTCGAACAGCGCCTTGGAACGAGCATCCTGAGTGGCTGGCAACAGGCCGAGGATCAAGGTCAAACGATCGACCATGCGACTTTCGAATGCGAACTGGCGCTCATCGGAGGTAGGCCCCTTAAGCAGCGCGTAGACTTGTTCACGGGTCTCGCGAAACAGACGCTCGATGCGTAGCTGCGGGTTGAATGGGAACACCCAGGCATACACCAGCAGCGACAACACCCCACCGCATACATAAGCGCCGGCAAATTCGAACCACTGGATCGCAGTGTTCTGCCAGGCGCCGATGTTCTGCGGGCCAAACAGCAGAAAGCTGGACAACCCCAGGCCCATACCGATACCCGCCGTCATAGGCGTCGACAGCCCGACTGCGACCACGTACAGCAACGGCAGTAGTAGCAGGAATAGCATTTCGACATCGACCACCTGAGGGATCAGCCAGAACTGATACAAGGCCGACACCACCAGGGCCAAGCCCAAGCCGCGCACGTAGTTTTGCGCAGCCATGAGTGGTCGCGGAAAGGTGGCCATCAGTGAACACAGGATGCCAACAATGATGACCCCGGCACGGGCGCCGTCCCAGGCGGTCTCGATCCAGATCAAGCCCGCGCAGAGCAAGGCGATGAAGGCACGGCTGGCGTTCATCGCAGCCAGGCGAAAGTCCAGGTGCAAAGGATTGGTCCGGGCCTGGCGGTACAAGCAATCCCCGGACCGGCCTTCCTGGATCGCATCGCTGAGTTCGAGCATTTCGCTCAGTTGTTCCAGCATCCGCGCCTGCTCCCAGCGCAGAGCCCAGGCCAGCGAACGCAGGGTGGCCGGCATGTCATTCTTTAGTTGTTCGGCCTGCAGCGCTGCCTGGTCGAAGCGCCGCTGCAAGGCACTGAAGTGCTCGCGAGCACTGGCTGGCATGGCCCTGCCCTGTTGCGCCAACTGGTCGAGGAACGCCAGTTCGTCAGTGAGCAGGCGGTTGATGAAATCCGGATAGGCCCCCTGCCAACGCTCGGCAATCATCAGCTTCTGGTTGCGCAGCACAGTAAGCCTGGAGGTGAGCAACACCAGCTGATTGCCCAGCAACTGCACCAGGCCGTTGGCGCCGCGCAGGTGTGGCGCATCGAAATACAGGTGGCGGCGAAAGCTCTCCAAAGCGCTGATTTCGCCAAGGATCTGCATTTGTCGCTGGCTGAAGGCGGCCGCCGTTTCCTCGCCACGGATGGCCGCCGCAGCATGGCTGGCCATCAGTTTGATCAAATTGTCGACCTTGGCAAAGTAACCACGAGTCACCGCCTGCGGCCTGGCACTGAGCAAACTCACTACGCTCACACAGGCCACCGCCAGCAGGGTTTCAGTAACCCGGGTGATGGCCAGCATCAGGGTATTGTCCTGCTCCGGAATCGCCAGCATGGCCACCACCACGGCGGTGAAGCCACTGAGCACAAAGGCGTGAGAACTGGTGTAGCGCAACAAGGTACCCCCGGCGGTACACAGGGCTAGCCACAGCGCCAGGGTAACCATGAATGGCAAAGGCGCCTGGGGGAACAGCGCCATGATCAGCACGGCTACGGCGGCGCCTATCGTGGTGCCCACCACCTGGGCAAAGCTGCGCTGCAAGGTCATGCCGCCCAAAGGCTGGCTGACGATAAACACGGCCATGATCGACCATTTGGGCTGGTCGAGGTCAAAGATGAAGGCCAGGTACAGGGTCAGCAAACAGGCCACGATAGTGCGCAGGGCGAAGCGAAACGTGTCCGGCCCCGGGTGCAGAACCATCTTGAAATAGTTGATCAGTGGCTGCATACCGCTCCCTCGTCGCACCGTGCTGCTATTCACCTTAGCCACAGCGGCGGGCCAACGGAAGCGGCGTTCACACACTACAGCGTTGCAAATCCGGAACAGTGGCGATCCAGATGCTTTCTGAAGCAATTGTCATCAAAACAACCTTGACCTTGGTGCCATTGAACGTTAGTTTCTCGCCCGCATTTTTGCATGCCTATACAGGAGTCCTGCATTGGACAGTTGCCCTAGTCGATTGCGACAGGTTCATACGGCGCGCTAGTTCAGCAGACTCTTTCTGCCACTGCCTCGCCGTCTCTGGCGGTCAGTGGTGCCTCGCATCATTTCCCCTCCCAGCAAGCCCAGCACGAACATCCGTGGCCTTGGCTTGTGACCCTGCGCAATCCATGTGTTCATCCTTGCATCGAAAAGGTTCGATGCCGTAGCGGCGTACGCCGTGGATTTGAGGTTTGTCATGGATTGGAAAGTCTTTCTCCTGCGCGTCAGCGTCGCGCTTGTACTGGGTGCCTTGATCGGCGCCGAACGCCAACTGCGCCAGCGCCTGACCGGCCTGCGCACCAATGCCCTGGTCAGCACCGGCGCCTGCCTGTTCGTGTTGATGACCCAGGCGGTGCCGGGCATGGTCGCTACCGATGCGTCGCGCATTGCCGCGTATGTGGTGTCGGGCATTGGTTTTCTTGGCGGTGGCGTGATCATGCGTGATGGTTTGAACGTGCGCGGTCTGAACACCGCGGCCACGCTCTGGTGCACCGCTGCTATCGGTGTGCTGTGCAGCCTGGGCCTGCTGTTGGAGGCGGCGCTGGGCAGCTGTGTGGTGTTGTGCGCCAACATTCTGCTGCGCGATATTGCTCAGCGCCTGAATCAACAGCAGGTGCTGCCCGCCAATGAGGCTGAACAGCGTTTTGAGGTGCGCATCATCTGCCGTGCCGAAGACGAGATCCAGGTACGCAGCCTGATGCTCCACGGTTTCAGCAATGGCGGCCTGCGCCTGCAGTCGCTGCACAGTGAAGACCTGGCCAACCCGGCCAAGCTTGAAGTGCGTGCCGAACTGCTGGGCAGCCCCGAGGCGCCAACCCAACTGGAACGCCTGGTCAGTCGGGTCAGCCTGGAAAAAGGCGTCAGCGCCGTGCGCTGGCAAGTGCAGGCGCTGACGGCTGACTAACGGCGCTCGTCCGACAACGGCGTGGGTTGATCGGGTTCCGGCAAGCGCTGGTCCTGGTCCGGGGCATCGGGCAGACGCTCGATGTCCTGGGGGTGCTCCCGGCGTTGTGGGTCACCGTCCACGTTGGGGTCGGTGACCGGGTCATGTTCACGTTGCGGGTTGTTCAGCGGATCCTTCCACAGCGGATCATCATCAGGACGTGGGTGGCTCATGGCAATAACCTCTCAAAGCCGGCACGAAGAAAGCCGCACCGTATAGGTTCGAGCCAGGCCCCCTGCCCCCGGTGCCGTCGAGGCGATCAACGGCTGGGTAGCGTAAATATGCTCAATGCCCAGCAAAATCCGCTGCAGCGCCCAGCACGCGAAGGGGTATCGTGTAGCAAAATAATCAGCCAGAGGTGCACTGTGGCGTCCTATACCTTGCGTCAGTTGAAGTATTTCGTCACCACCGTCGAGTGCGGCAGCGTCGCCGAAGCGTCGCGCAAGCTGTACATCGCGCAACCGTCGATTTCAACGGCAATCAAAGGCCTGGAAGACAGCTTCGGCGTGCAGCTGTTCATCCGTCATCACGCCCAGGGCGTGTCGCTGACCCCCGGTGGTGCGCGGTTCTATCGCAAAGCCCAGGAACTGCTGCGCATGGCCCGTGAGTTCGAACAGAACGCCCTGGCCGACAATGACGTGGTCTGCGGGCAGATTGATATCGGCTGCTTCGAGACTGTTGCCCCGCTCTACCTGCCGCGCCTGATCAAAGGCTTTCACGAACGCTTCCCCGGGGTCGAGATTCGCTTGCAGGACGGCGAGCAGCAAGAGCTGGTGCAGGGCCTGACCGGGGGGCGTTTCGATCTGGCGATCTTCTACGATCATGACCTGGACAGCACCATCGAGACCGAAGCCTTGATGGCGCCGCAACGGCCTTACGCGCTGTTGCCGGCTGGGCATCGTTTTGCCGAGCAGGCGCAGGTGTCGTTGCGTGACCTGGCATTGGAGCCAATGATTCTGCTCGATGTGCAGCCCAGCCGGACATACTTCGTGAGTATCTTCGAGGAACTGGGGTTGAGCCCGAACATTGTTTTCAGCTCGCCTTCGATCGAGATGGTGCGTGGGATGGTCGGCCAAGGGTTTGGCTTTGCGGTGCTGGTCACCCGGCCACAAACCACCAGCACCTATGACGGGCAGGCGTTGGTGTGTGTCGAGTTAGCGGAAGAGGTGACCGGCTCAGGGCTGGTGGCCGGCTGGTTGAAACGTGCGCAGCTGACCAAGCCTGCGCAGTTGTTTGTCGATTACTGCAAGGAGCAGTTTGCGGCATGGTTGAAATGACGGTTACCACAGCTGCTCTGCCTTGCTTGTTCCCCTTGTAGCCGCTGCCGTGAGGCTGCGATCGGGCGTGAAACGGCCGCAAAACCTGGCGACAACGTTCCGACAGGCACAACGCGGGAACGAGTTGCGACGGCTCTGCAGTCGATCGCAGCCTCGTGCCTGGGCAGCGGCTACAGAGCCTCAGCGCGCCGCCCAGGCGTTGAAACGCTGCTCCAGCTCTTCCCCGTGATCGACCCAGAACGCGGCATCCACTGCTTGCGCTTGGGCAAGGTTGGCCTGGGCAGTCGGCAGTTGCTGCTGAACAGCTTCAGGCAATAACGTCAACGCGTCGCGATGCACCGGCCCATAAGGAATCTCCTCGGAGAACACCTTCTGCGCCTGCGGCTGACTGGCAAAGGCAATGAAGTCCTCGGCCAACGCCTTGTTCGGCGTACCTTTGACGATTGCCCAGTACTCTGGATCGTACAGGCTTTGCGGCCAGACAATGCCCAGCTTCATGCCCTCTTTCTGCGCCGAAGCAATGCGCCCGTTGTAGGCCGCACTCATCACCACATCACCGGCGATCAGCCATTGCGCTGGTTGTGCTCCGGCCTCCCACCACTGGATATTGCCCTTGATCTGATCGAGCTTGGCAAACGCTCGGCTCACCCCTTGCGGCGTCGCCAGCACCTGGTACAGCTGATCAGGTTTGACGCCATCGGCAAGCAAGGCGATTTCCAGGGTGTACTTGGCGCCCTTGCGCAAGCCGCGCTTGCCGGGATACTCGCTGACATTCCAGAAGTCGGCCCACGAAGTCGGGGCCTTGGCCAGCTTGTCGTGATCGTAAGCCATGACCATCGACCAGACATAGGTCGCCACCCCACACTCACTCAGGGTGCCTGGGACAAACTGTGCCGCATCACCGAAACGCGCGAGGTCCAGGCGCTCGAACAGGCCTTCGTCACAGCCGCGCAACAACTCCGGGCTTTCGACTTCAACCACATCCCAGCTGGTATGGCCAACATCGACCATGGCTTTGATCTTCGACAGCTCACCGTTGTATTCACCCGCCACGACGCGTCCTGCGCCGCTGGCGTTGAAGGGTTGGAAATAGGCCTTGTCCTGGGCCTGTTTGGTGGCACCGCCAAAGGAGATGACAGTAAGGTTCTGTGGCGCGGCCTGGACTGCACCGCACAACAACGCCAGAGCAAAGGGAACACTGCAACGCAAGGATCTGGACATGATCTGTTCCTCTAATGAGCCGGCTCGCCCATGCGAGCCGGCATGCGGGGCTTACAACAGGCCGTATTCGCGCGCAGTGCGGTCGACGGCGATACGGGTCTTGTCCACCAGCTCATCGAGCTCGGCTTTGCCGGCGACCAGAGCCGGGGCCATGATCATCCGGCCCAAGGTCGAGCGGATGATCAGGCCTTCTTCAAAACCGATGGTGCGGCAGCGCCAGGCCATGTCGTTTTCATTGGCAAAGCGTTTGCGGCTGGCCTTGTCTTCGGCAAATTGCAGTGCCGCAACCAGGCCAGTGCCCTGTACTTCGCCAATCAACGGGTGATTGCCGAACACCTCCCGCAGGCAGCGCTGCAGGTACGGCCCGGTTTCCTGCTTAACCTGGGTGACGATGCCTTCGTCGCGCAGGGCCTTGAGGTTGGCAATCGCCACCGCCGCCGCCACCGGGTGACCGGAATAGGTCAGGCCGTGGGCGAACACCCCGCCCTGCTCCACCAACGCCTGGGCCATGCGCTTGGACAGAATCAGGCCGCCCATGGGGATGTAACCGCTGGTCAGGCCCTTAGCGATCGACAGGGTGTCGGGTTCAAAACCGAAATGCTCATGGGCAAACCACTCGCCGGTACGACCAAAGCCTCCAATCACTTCATCGGCACACAGCAGCACGTCGTACTGACGGCAGATGCGCTGAATTTCCGGCCAGTAGCTTTCTGGCGGGAAGATCATGCCGCCCGCGCCCTGGAACGGTTCGGCGACGAAGGCAGCGACGTTCTCGGCGCCCAGTTCGAGGATCTTTTCTTCCAGCTGGCGCGCTGCACGCAGGCCGAATTCGGCCGGGCTCAGATCACCTTCGTGAGCGAACCAGTACGGCTCGTCGATGTGGGCGACATCCGGGATCACCCCGCCCATGTCATGCATGAACTTCATCCCGCCCAGGGCTGTGGCTCCCAGGGTCGAGCCGTGGTAACCGTTCCAGCGGCCGATCATGATCTTCTTCTGCGGCTTGCCGAGGATCTGCCAGTAACGGCGCACGGTACGGATTAGCACCTCGTTGGCCTCGGAGCCTGAGTTGGTGTAGATCGCATGGCTGTAGTGGCTTGGCAGCAGGCTGAACAACAGCTCCGACAGTTCCACTACCGCCGGGTGGGTGGTGTGGAAAAACATGTTGTAGTACGGCAACTGTTCAAGCTGTTTGCTGGCGGCAGCGGCCAGGTCCTTGCGCCCATAGCCGAGGTTGGTGCACCACAGGCCCGACATACCGTCCAGGTAGCGTTTGCCGTCGTTGTCCCAAAGCGCCAGGCCTTCACCGCGCACGATCACCCGTGGGCCTTCCTCGTTCAGGGCTTTCTGGTCGAGAAACGCATGAATGTGGTGCGCGGCATCCAGGGCTTGGTAATCACCGGTGCTGCGATCGGGTTTCACTTGAGCGGTCATTGCGAGTCTCCTTGCGGTTTTTTATCGGTCGAGGTGCCCAGTACGGACGCCAGAGGTTCAGGCTTGAACAACGGTTTGCGCATGACGCACTTGATCCACAGCACCGCGATGATCGACACCACCAGCAGGACCAGGCCGGCATAGGCGAAGATTGCGAAGGTCATCTCCGGGCTAGGCGAGACATGCCAGATCGCAAAGAGCATGCCGGCGATGCCGAACAGCTGCGGCAGTGGGTAAAACGGCGTGCGGAACGGCCGGGCGGCCTGCGGGTAACGGCGACGCAGGGCAATTACGTTGATGTGAGTGATGATGTAGGCCAACAGCCAGGCCAGGGCGGCGGCCAGCAGCAGTTGGTTGATTGCATCGGGATGGTCGTGCATCAGCAACAGCGGCAGCCCGGTGATTGCCGAGACGAACAGCACCGCCACCCACGGTGCGCCGGTACGCTTGCCCTGACGTTTGAGCATGCCAAACGCCTGGCCGTTGCGGGCCATGCCCAGCAGCATGCGCGGGATCGCCGCCAGAGAGCTGTTGAGGGTACTGCAAGTGGCAGTGATCGCTGCGGTCACCAGGAACACCTGACCTGCTTCGCCGAACACGGTGGTAGCGAACAGGTAATGCGGCAAACCATTGCTGGCCAGCTCTGCCTGCGGCACGGTGAGCAAGGCGCCCAGGCAATACAGGGCGATGATCACGAAGATCACGGTCAGGCCGATCATCATCGAACCCGGGATATTGCGCTGCGGACGGCGGGTTTCCTCCACCAGCGGGCAGACGAACTCCGCACCGACGAAGCCCCATACCGCCATAGCTGTCAGGGCAATCACACCCAGGCCCAGTGGGTTCCAGCTACCGATGTCGAACAAGCCCGGGTTGGGCGAGGCGATATCGCTGTTCATCGCGCTCAGACCCATCACCAGCAAGACCACTACCATGACTACGGCCAACACGGTCTGCAGGCGGGCAAAGATATCGATGTTGAACAGGTTGAGCACGGTGAACAACGCCAGCACGCCCAGTGCCACGGTCAACGGCGGCATGGAGTGCGGGTAGACCTTGTCGATGATGAACTCCATCAACAGCAGCTCCGCCGACAGGGCAAACATCGCCACCACCACGTAGCCGGAAAAGGTCGCCAGAATCGCCGGGAATTGCCCGATGGCCACCTCCGTGTAGCTGCTCAGGCTGCCCGCGCGAGGGATCATCAAGGCCAGTTCGGAGAACGAGCAGGCATAACTCAACGCCAACAACCAGGCCAGGGCCAAGGGTACGATAAAGCCTGGACCGGCGATGCCGACGCCTTGCAGCATCAGCACCATCACGCCCTGGGACACGACCAGGCCGATGGCCACCGCCAACAACGCGGTCAGACCGAGTTTTTTGCTACTTGCAGGTGGCGCCAGGGCACCGGTGGACACGCTTGCATTGCTGCTCATTGGTTGCTCCGTTTTGTTTTTGTATTTTTCGATAACAGAGTGGGGCTGCTGTGCAGCCCATCGCCGACAAGGCCGGCTCCTACAATGGCCATTCCCTCAGCCGCGCAACTGAATCCAGGTGGTCTTGAGTTGCGTGTACTTATCGAACGAATGCAGCGACAAGTCGCGGCCAAAACCCGATTGTTTGCCGCCACCAAAGGGCACCGTGACATCCAGGGCATCGACGGTGTTGACCGACACGGTCCCGGCGTTCAGACGTCGAGCCACGCGGTGGGCACGGTTCAAATCGTCAGTCCACACGGATGCCGCCAGGCCATAGATGTGATCGTTGGCCAAGGCAATCGCCTGGTCTTCGTCATCGAAGACGCTAACCGCCAGCACCGGGCCGAAGACTTCTTCGCGGGCCAGGGTCATGTCGGCGGTGACACCGGTGAAGATCGTCGGCTCGATGAAATTGTCCGAACCGTCGAAGCTCAACTGACGGCCGCCACGGACCAGTTGTGCGCCCTCGCCCTGGGCTTGTTCGATGTACTGCACGATCCGTTGGGTCTGGCGCGCATCAACAATGGCGCCAGCACGGCTGGTGGGGTTCAGCGGATTGCCGGGTTGCCACTGGCGGGCTTTTTCGACCAGGCGCTCAACGAACGCATCGGCAATCGAACGCTGCACCAGCAACCGCGAGTTGGCCGAACAGACTTCACCCTGGTTAAAGAAGATGCCAAAGGCCGCCTTTTCGGCCGCAAGGTCAAGGTCCTGGCAATCGGCGAACACCAGGTTCGGGCTCTTGCCGCCACACTCCAGCCAGACCTGCTTGAGGTTCGACTGCGCTGCGTATTGCATAAAGTACTTGCCCACTTCGGTGGAGCCGGTGAACACCAGCGCATCAACATCGTTATGCAGACCCAGCGCACGACCCGCCTCCTCACCCAGGCCTGGGACGACGTTGAGCACGCCCGCTGGAACACCGGCTTGCAAGGCAAGTTCGGCCAACCGCAGTGCTGAGAACGGCGATTGCTCCGCCGGTTTGAGTACCACGCTGTTGCCAGCCGCCAGGGCCGGGGCCAGTTTCCAGGCGGCCATGTCCAGTGGGAAGTTCCACGGCACCACGGCGCCAATCACCCCCAAAGGCACACGGGTGATGGTTGCCAGAACATTGCTGGCCGTCGGTGCCACCTGGTCATACAGCTTGTCGAGGCTTTCGCCGTACCAGGCAAACACATGCGCGGCGCCGGGCACATCGATGTTCCAGGCATCCATCACCGGTTTGCCCATGCTCAGCGAATCGAGCAGCGCCAGTTCATCACGGTGTTCCAGCATCAGTTGCGACAGGCGCAGCAGCACCACCTTGCGCTCGCTCGGGGCCATTTTGGCCCAAGGACCGTGTTCGAATGCACGACGGGCACTGCTGACGGCCAGGTCGACTTCGGCCTGGCCACAGGCAACCACCCGGGCCAGCACGCTGTTGTTGGCCGGGTTGATTACTTCAATACGCGCATCGTTTTGTGCCTGGCAGGGCTTACCCTCAATCAACGCGGTGTCGATCAGTCGCTGTTGCTTTGCCAGGGTTGTCCAGTGGTTTAAATCGGTCACTGCAGACTCCTTATTGTTATCGGGTCTTGGAGCATCAAGGGGTACAGAGGTAAGCCGCGAGGCGGTCCATCAAGTGGTCACAGGCGGCCATTTGCGCGACGCTGACGAATTCGTCGGGCTTATGCCCTTGCTCCATGCTGCCGGGGCCGCAGACCACCGCCGGGATCCCGGCCTGGTCGAACAAGCCGCCTTCAGTACCAAAGGCCACCGTGCTGAACTCATCGCTGCCGCACAGTTGTGCGATGAGCTGCGCCGCCGCGCTTTCAGGTGCGGTGGCCAGGCCTGGGTAGGCGGAAATCGGCTCAAAGCGGATGGCGGTATCCGCCTTGACGGCCTGCATGGCCGGTAGCAACGTCTGCTCGGCGTAGGTGTGCAGTTCGTCGAGCACGGCCTGTGGTTCAAAGGTCGGCAAGGCACGGACTTCAAAGTCGAAGCGGCAGTCGGCCGGGACAATGTTCAATGCGGTGCCGCCCTGGATCACACCGACCTGCACCGTTGAATACGCGGGATCAAAACGCGCATCGTGGTGCTCTGGCGCGGCCAGACGCTGACCAATCTCGCCGAGGCGGCCAATCAGCCGCGCGGCCTGTTCGATAGCGTTGACCCCATAGGGTGCGTAGGCCGAATGACAAGGCGCACCGTGCACATGGCAACGCATGGCCAGCTTGCCTTTGTGGCCGAGCACCGGCTTGAGTTCTGTCGGTTCGCCGATCAGGCACAGCGCCGGTTGCTGGATGCGCTGTGGCAACACGTCAAGCAGGCTGCGTACGCCCAGGCAACCGACCTCCTCGTCATACGAAAAGGCCAGGTGCACCGGTCGGCGCAGGGGGCTGGCGACAAACACCGGCACGGCGGCCAGCACCGACGCCAGGTAGCCTTTCATATCAGCCGCACCACGACCGTAGAGTTTGCCGTCGTGCTCGCTGAGGGCGAACGGTTCGACCGTCCAGGCTTGACCGTCCACCGGCACCACGTCGGTGTGCCCCGACAGCACCACACCGCCGGCCACCGCCGGGCCAATGCTGGCCAGCAAGTTGGCCTTGCTGCGCTCGGCGTTGTAAATCAGCTCGCAGTGCACGCCAAGGCCGTGCAGGTAATCCCGCACGAACTCGATCAATGCCAGGTTCGAGTCGCGACTGACCGTGGCAAAGCCAATCAGCTTGGCCAGCAAGGCGCGACTGCGCAGCTCACTCATCGCCCGGCACTCCATAGCTTGGGGCCAGGGTCGGGTTCAGGGCACGGGTCAGGTAATCCTGCAGTTGCGGCTCATAGGCGTTCCAGAGAGTTTGCAGCTCACCGATGGGGTTTTGTTCCGCCCAGTCCACACGCAGATCGACGATTGGCCAGACCAGCTCACCCACCACCGACAGCGCTGCCGAATGCACAGCCCCTGCCTCCCCGCCTGCCGCCTGACCCGCTTGCAGTGCGCTGAGCAAACGCGCCGCCAGGCACCCTTCGCTGCGCTCAAACGCGTCGACCATGCGCTCGATCACGTTGCTGTTGGCCAGCAGGTTACCCGCCGCGACACACTGCTCGCCTGCCAAGGCGTTGTGTGTGCCCAGGGTGTGGTTGCCACTGAATACCGCAGTGCGCCCCTGTGCATCGACGACCGCTACCTGGCGGTACTGGCTGTAGCCATTGCGGGTCAATGCATGGTCCAGCGCCTGACTAGGCGTTAGCCCTTCACCCAGCGCATCGAGCACCTGCGGCCCGAGGGCTGGCAAGGTGATGTTCTGGCTCGACACCGCGCCGACACCCGAGCGCAGCCAGGGGCAACGAGCACCTACGGCGATGCTCGAAGAACTGATGGCAATACCCAGTTGGCCGGTTTCGGCACAGCGACCGACGATGGAGAAAGTCATGGCACGCTCCTTATTCGGGGATGACCGCAATCACGTCGATTTCCATCAGCCACTGCGGCTGGCCCAAGGCACTGACAACCAGGCCGGTAGAAATCGGGAACACGCCCTTGAGCCACTTGCCGACCTCCTGGTACACCGGTTCGCGGTAGCGAGGGTCGGTCAGGTAGGTAGTGGTCTTGACGATGTGGCTGAGGTCGCTGCCGGCCTCTTCCAGCAGTTGCTTGACGTTGCGCATGGCCTGCTCGGCCTGTGCCCGTGGATCACCCAGACCTACCAACTGACCGTTGAAGTCAGTGCCGACCTGGCCACGCACATACACGGTGTTGCCGGCACGGACCGCCTGGCACAGGTCGTTATCCAGGGTCTGGTTGGGGTAGGTGTCTTTGGTGTTGAACATGCGGATGCGGGTATGAGTAGGCATCAACGGACTTCCATAAGGCTGGCTGATTGAGGGGTGGTCCCGGGGGCGACGGCTTGGCGCTGCGAGGCATCCCGGTAATCGAAATAGGCGCGCTGCTTGATGATGTGCTCGGCGATATGCCGGGCGTCGTGCCACACTCCCCAGATAAAGGCCGAGCCGCGACGGGCCAGCCATGGCAGGCCGACGAAGTAGATACCCGGCTCACTGGAGACGCCGCGCTGGTGCTGTGGTTTGCCGTCGGCCTTGAAAGCGTCGACCTGCAGCCAGCCGTAGTCCACCGAATAGCCAGTCGCCCAGATGATCGTGGTGACGCCGGCTTTGGCCAGGTCCAGTTCCAGGATTGGCTGAGTGATGCAGTCCGGGTCGGGGAGCATGATCCGCGCTTCCGGCTCTGCGGGCAGGTCCAGGCCATTGCGGGCAATGTACGCGTCGGCAGCGTCGAGCAGCGCCAGGTAGTTTTCATCACCCCGCGCAATGTTCTCGGCCAGGTTCGCCTCGAAGCTCACCACGCCGTCTTTGAAGGCTTTGGTCAGGCCAACGAGGGTCATGCCTTGCTGCGCCAAACGGCGGAAATCCACGGTATGGCCACCGCGCGCACCGCTGACAGCGATGGTCACGTGCTCCTTGCCTGGCTGCACACCCTCGGCGTCCCACAGGCCGAGCACACCCAACCACCAGCAAAAGTCGCGATTGCGGTACGCCCGTGGCGGACGGTCGTGAGCGCCCACCGACAGGTAGACCTGCTTACCGGCGCGCTGCAACTCGTCAGCGATCTGCACCCCGGAGGAACCCGCGCCGACCACCAGCACAGCGCCTTCGGCCAGTTGCTGCGGGTTGCGGTATTCGGCAGAGTGCATCTGCTTCACTGCGCCGCCAACCGGTGCAATGGTCGGAATCAGCGGGCGCTGGAACGGACCGGTGGCGACCACCACGTTGTTGGCTTCGATCACACCGTCAGAGGTTTCGATGGTGAAGCCTGGACGACCGACGTTGCGCTGAACCTGGGTCACCTCGACGCCGGTACGCACCGGTGCATTGAATTTTTTTGCATAGGCTTCGAAGTAGTCGGCCACCTGGTCTTTGGCGGCGAAGGCATCCGGGTCCAGGCCATCGAATTCAAGGCCGGGGAAACGGTCGTGCCAGGCCGGGCCATTGGCAACCAGCGAATCCCAACGACCGGTGCGCCAGGCTTCGGCGATACGGTTGCGCTCTACCACCAGGTGCGGCACGCCGAGTCGGCTCAAGTGTTCGCTCATGGCCACACCGGCTTGCCCGGCGCCCACTACAAGCGTGTCTATTGCTGTTTTATTGTTTGTCATCGCTGCGCCCTACTGAGGTTTCCCACGCGGATGGCCGTGGGTGGGTGTAGGCCGCATTCTGTGCAAAGGCTGACAAAGGCGAAATTATGATTTTTGTCGTTGCTAGAAAGTAAAAAGCTTCGAGGGTGCGCAACCCGCCAGCTAGGCGCCTGCACAGACTTTGCCAGCCCATCGATGCCGGCGTTTGAGCATCTGTCCGAGCCGATTGCGAATCACCAGAGCATCACCCAAACTGCCCTATTCACTCACCCAACACCTGCCACCATGTCAATCACGATTCGTCTTGCACGCCCGGAAGATGCACCGCTGCTTCCTGATGTCGAACGTTCTGCCGCACAAGCGTTTGTCAGCCAACCCGACTTGGCGTTTATCGCCAGTAGCCCGACCCTCAGCGTTGAAGAACACCTGTCGTTCATTCTTCAGCAGCGCGAATGGCTGGCGGTGGATGCCCAGGACCGCCCCCTCGGGTTTCTCTGTGGCCAGGACTGTGGCGCGCATTGGCACATTGTTGAGTTGTCCGTGCAGCAGTCAGCGCAGGGCCAGGGCCTGGGGCGGCGCTTGATCGGCGAGGCTGCCGCCTGGGCCCGCGAACAGGGTTATGCCGGGCTGAGCCTGACCACCTTCACCTCAGTGCCCTGGAATGCGCCGTTCTATGCACGGCTCGGGTTCAAGCAACTCGACCGGCCACAGCTCAGTGAATTCTTACAGCGCCAGCTCGCTACCGAGGCGTCCCACGGCTTGCCTGATCGGTGCGCCATGCGCCTGGACTTCAAGGCAATGGGATGGCCCCGGCGGTGTGGCCTAACGCCAAGCAATGGATCCACTAAAAATCAACCTTAACGACCTGTTCGATAATCGCCCATCATTACGCCTTTAAATCACTGACATTATTGACGAGCACTTCTTTCCGCACATTTAATGGATCCATTAAATAACAACAATCGCTAGCCGGAGAGCCTTCATGTACCCCAAAAACACCTGGTATGTTGCCTGCACTGCTGACGAACTCAGCGATAAGCCCTTGGGCCGACAAATCTGCGGGGAGAAGATCGCGCTCTACCGCGCCCAGGAGGGTCGCGTCGCTGCGGTGGAAGATTTTTGCCCGCACCGCGGCGCGCCGCTGTCGCTGGGCTATGTCGAAAATGGCAACCTGGTGTGTGGCTATCACGGCCTGGTGATGGGCGGCGACGGCAAGACGGTAGAGATGCCTGGGCAACGCGTCAGAGGGTTTCCGTGCATCAAGCCCTACGCGGTGGTCGAACGCTATGGCTTTGTCTGGGTCTGGCCTGGCGATCAGGCGCAGGCTGATCCCAACCTGATTCCGCACCTGGAGTGGGCCGTCAACGAAGACTGGGCCTATGGCGGCGGGCTGTTTCACATCGGCTGTGACTACCGCCTGATGATCGACAATCTGATGGACCTGACCCACGAAACCTACGTGCATGCCTCCAGCATCGGCCAGAAAGAAATCGACGAAGCCCCGCCGGTAACCACTGTCCACGGTGATGAAGTGGTGACTGCCCGGCACATGGAAAACATCATGGCCCCACCGTTCTGGCGCATGGCCCTGCGCGGTAACGGCCTGGCCGACGATGTGCCGGTGGACCGCTGGCAGATCTGCCGTTTCACCCCGCCCAGCCACGTACTGATCGAAGTCGGCGTGGCCCATGCCGGCAAAGGCGGCTATCACGCCGCGCCGCAGCATAAGGCGTCGAGCATTGTGGTCGACTTCATCACCCCGGAAACCGACACCTCGATCTGGTACTTCTGGGGCATGGCGCGCAACTTCGCCGCACAAGACCAGGCGCTGACCGAGAGTATCCGCGAGGGCCAGGGCAAGATCTTCAGCGAAGACCTGGAGATGCTCGAACGCCAGCAACAGAACTTGCTGGCCCATCCGCAGCGCAATCTGCTCAAGCTCAATATCGATGCAGGTGGCGTCCAATCACGCAAGATTCTCGAGCGCTTGATCGCCAAGGAGCGCGCCCCCGAGGCGCAGTTGATTGCCACCACCGTCACCCCGGCTTAATCCACCCACCTTCCGAGGACTGAACATGATCGATGTTGTGGTGGTATCGCGTAACAATGAAGCGCAAGACATCTGCAGCTATGAACTGGCCGCGGTCGATGGCAGCCCTTTGCCGGCGTTTAGCGCCGGCGCGCACATCGATGTGCAGTTGCCCGATGGCCTGATCCGCCAATATTCGCTGTGCAACCACCCCGAGGAACGCCATCGTTACCTGATTGGCGTGCTCAAGGACTCGGCCTCACGCGGCGGCTCGCGCAGCCTGCACGAACAGGTCCACAACGGTGCCCAGCTGCGTATCAGTGAGCCGCGCAACCTGTTCCCGCTGGCACACGGTGCCCGTCGCAGCCTACTGTTTGCTGGCGGCATCGGCATCACCCCGATCCTGTGCATGGCCGAGCATCTGGCTCACACGGGGGCGGATTTCGAGCTGCACTACTGTGCCCGTTCCAGCGACCGCGCCGCCTTTGTCGAGCGCATTCGAACCGCGCCCTTTGCCGACCGACTGTTCCTGCATTTCGATGAACAACCTCAGACCGCGCTGAACGCTGCCCAGGTGCTGGCCAACCCGCAGGCTGATGTCCACTTATATGTCTGCGGACCCGGTGGTTTCATGCAGCACGTGCTCGACAGCGCCAGGGCGCAGGGCTGGCAGGAAGACCGCCTGCACCGTGAGTATTTCGCCGCCGCACCGGTCGACACCGGCAACGACGGCAGCTTTTCAGTTCAGATCGGTAGCACCGGGCAGGTCTTCGAAGTACCTGCCGAGCAAAGCGTGGTGCAAGTGCTGGAGCGTCACGGCATCGAGATCGCGATGTCGTGCGAGCAAGGCATCTGCGGCACCTGCCTGACCCGCGTGCTGGACGGGGTGCCGGAGCACCGCGACCTGTTTCTCACCGAAGAGGAACAAGCGCGCAACGATCAGTTCACCCCCTGCTGCTCCCGCTCGAAAACGCCGTTGCTGGTCCTGGATATCTGAACTGCGTCACGACGAGGGCAGAATGACCTTCATGCGCTCGTCGGTAATTGCCGCGCCGAAGGTTTCGGCGTAACGCAAGGTGGCATTGGCATGTTCGCGCATGATGGCTTCGGCGCGGGCGCCCTGCCCGTTGACCAATGCGTCGAACACCGAATGGTGCTGCATGTGCGCGTAATTGAAGCGCCGGTACTCACGCGCCAGGTCATGGCGATCCACTGCCAGTGCGGTCACTGAGGCGAAAGGTAGATGGTCGTTACGCGCCAGTGCATCCGCAATCGCCGGGTTGTGGCTGCCTTCGACAATCACCTGGTGAAAGCGCATGTTGAGGTCGTGATAGGCCTCAAGGTCTTCCTCGGTGACAAAGCCTTTGTCGAACAATTGATCGCCTTCGTGCAGGCAGCGCTGGAGGGTTTCCCGTGCTTCTGGCGACAAGCCCCGCTCAGCGGTCTGGCGGGCGGCCAGGCCTTCGAGTACGCCGCGCACCTCCACGGCCCCTGCGATGTCATCGGCGCTGACCGAGCGCACCTGAAAGCCCCGTCCGCCAAAACGCACCAGCAACCCTTCCTGCTCCAGGGTGCGAAACGCCATGCGCACGGGCATGCGCGAGACGCCGAATAATTCGGCGGTAGGGATTTCCATCAGCCGCGCACCGGCGGCGAGTTCGCCTGAAGCGATCATCTTGCGCAACGCGACCAGTACCAATTGACCGGGCTTACTCATCCAGGCAACTTCCAGAAAACATGGACTGTCATACTACCGCAAGCAATAGCGGCTGACACACTGGCAGCCCTCGTAGCCGCTGCCATCAGGCTCATCGCGGTGTCAGAGTTGCGACTGCGTTGCAGTCGATCGCAGCCTCGTGCCTCGGCAGCGGCTACGGTACAGGCCCCGTATCCACTGCTGTGAAACGGCCGCAAAACCTGGCCACCGCGATGTGTTAGGTGCAATGAGGTGACCTTCTTGCGACTGCGCTGCAGTCGATCACTGCCTCGTGCCAGAACAGGCCTCCGTAGCCGCTGCCGCAAGGCTGCGATCGGGCGTGAAACGGCCGCAGAACCTGAGCACCGCGATGTGTCAGGTGCAACGCGGTGACCACCTTGCGACTGCTTTGCAGTCGATCGCAGCCTCGTGCCTCGGCAGCGGCTACGGCACAGGCCCCGTATCCACTGCTGTGAAACGGCCGCAAAACCTGGCCACCGCGATGTGGTAGGTGCAATGAGGTGACCTTCTTGCGACTGCGCTGCAGTCGATCACTGCCTCGTGCCAGAACAGGCCTCCGTAGCCGCTGCCGCAAGGCTGCGATCGGGCGTGAAACGGCCGCAGAACCTGAGCACCGCGATGTGTCAGGTGCAACGCGGTGACCACCTTGCGACTGCTTTGCAGTCGATCGCAGCCTCGTGCCTCGGCAGCGGCTACGGGGCTTAGAACGACAGCGGATAACTTACAATCAACCGCGTCTGATCAAAATCGCTGTTGAAACTGCGCCGGTTGGTGGCGTTGTTCACCCGGATGCTAAGGCTCTTGAACGTGCCACTCTGAAGGGTGTAACCGAGTTCGGTATCGCGCTCCCATTCCTTGCCATTGCTGCCCGCCTTGGTGGTGGCATTTTCACCGTGGCCATAGCGCACCATCGCCAATAACCCCGGTACGCCCATGGCGGCAAAGTTGTAGTCGTAACGCACCTGCCAGGAACGCTCATCGGCGTTACTGAAGTTACCGTTGAACATGTCGTTGCCCAAGGTCCGGCCACTGCTGCCATACACCGACATCCACTGGCTGTCACCACTGACTTTCTGCAACCCCAGGTACAGCGTGTGGCCGCCGGTCGCTGCCGACAGCAAGGCATAACCGGTGCGGCTCTGGATGTCTCCGATGCGCGCTTGGCCGTCTTCCTTGTCGATGAAGTAACCGAGGTTGGCGCCCAGTACCCAGTCGCCCACGGGCTGTTTGTGCAGCACGTTGAAGTAGCTTTGCTGATAAATATCTTCAAGCTGCGAATGCCACGCACCAATCAACGTGCGCTGCTGGTTGAAGCGGTACTCGGCACCAGCGTAGTTGAATCCGTCAGACGCCACCCCCGGCGCTGCCCAGGCCGAAAGGTCCTGCATGTCGGAGGAGTTGCGCAGGCTTACCTCTCGGTACTGACCGGCTTGCAGGCTCAGGTCTTCGATTTCCCGCGAGTCGAGCATGCCGCCGCGAAACGTCTGCGGCAGCAAGCGACCATCGTCATAACGCAGCAGTGGAATGTCCGGCAACAGCTCACCCACCTTGAGCTCAGTGGCCGAAATGCGCATCTTGGCCGCCAGGCCAGCGCGCCCGAAATTGTCTGCCGCACGCCCGTCGTCGTGCACCGGCAACAGTTCGGAGCCGCTGACGTCACGGCTGCTGTCCAGCTTCACGCCAAACATGGCAATAGCATCCAGGCCGAAACCGACGAGGCCCGGGGTATAACCCGAGCTGAACTTGAGCGTGAAGCCCTGGGCCCACTCTTCGACCTTGCTCTTGGCCGCACCCGGGTCGCGAAAATCCCGGTTGAAATAGTAATTGCGCAGCAACAGGTCAGTCTTGGCATCCTCGAAAAAACCGCCGTCTGCTGCCCAGGCGGGCAGGCTCAAACCCAAAGCCAAGGTCGCGGTGGCGACGGATCGCGCCAGGGTGCAAGGAGTGTGGATCATTATTATTGTTCTCCGCTTTTCATGGGCGCAGCCGCTCCCCGACAGGCCGCTCAGGGCCCGTCCATCAACCGCTGCGTAAATGCCCGGCAAGGCCGGGCGACACTCAGTGACTCAGCGCATCAGAAGGGATACTGACGCGGTGAATGCTGCACGCTGATCCAGTGATCACGGGTGAACTCATCAATCGCCCAATCGCCATTGAAACGCCCGAGTCCGGAATTTTTCTCTCCGCCAAACGGCGCATTGGCCTCATCGTTGACCGGAATGTCGTTGATATGCGTCATACCCGCTCGCACCTGGCGGGCAAAGCGCACCGCACGCTCCAGGTTGCTGCTGAACACCGCACTGGAGAGCCCGAACTCGCTGGCATTGGCCAGCTCCAGGGCATGGGCTTCGTCGCGCGCACGGATCAGCCCCACCAGCGGCCCGAAGATCTCGTTGCGGGCCAGGTCCATGTCGAGGGTGACCTCACCATACACATGCGGCGCCAACAGATTGCCGTCCACTCCACCCTCGTACAGCGGCTCGGCTCCTTCGCGACGGGCCAGGGCGATTTTCTCCTGCAAACCCTGCAGCTGACGCGCATTGATCACCGGGCCGATCACCGTTTCCTGCACATCCGGATCACCCACCGCCAGGCCCTTGACCCGCTCGACAAAGCGTTCGGCAAAAGCGTCGTAAAGACGGTTATCGACAATGATCCGGTTCACCGCCATGCAGATCTGCCCCTGGTGCAGAAACTTGCCGAACACCGCAGCATTCACCGCCTGCTCAAGGTCGGCATCATCCAGCACCACGAAGGGGCTGTTGCCACCCAATTCCAGGGCCACGTGTTTGAGGTGCTCACCGCCACTGGCGATACGGCCGATACCACGCCCCACCGGGGTCGACCCGGTAAAAGTGATCAGCGACGGCGTTTCATGTTCGACAAAGGCATCGCCGATCTCGCTGCCCGCACCGACCACCACACTGAGCACGCCTGCTGGTAGTCCGGCCTCTTCGAAAATTCGCGCCAACAGCAGCCCACCGCATACCGGCGTGTCGCTGGCAGGCTTGACCACTACGGCATTGCCCAGCGCCAAGGCCGGGGCAATCGAGCGTTGGGTCAGGTGCAGAGGGAAGTTCCACGGACTGATGACCCCGACTACGCCCAATGCACTGCGATACACGCGGCTTTCCTTACCCGGCACATTGGATTCGACAATGCGCCCGTGCACTCGCGAGGGGAAGGAAGCCGACTCCAGCGCAATCGCCCGCGCCGCGCCCCACTCCAGCTGTGCCTTGAGCCGGGTGCTGCCGGACTCGCGAATGATCCAGTCGATGATTTCCTCGCGGCGCCGGTCGAACACCGCCACCACCTGATGCAACACGGCCGCGCGCGCCGAGGGGCCAAGCGCGGCCCATTGCGGTTGGGCTCGAGCCGCTTCACGGTAGGCGGCGTCTAAGTCAACACGGCTTGCCTGAGGTATCTCCAGCAGCAGCGCATGATTGAACGGGTTGCTCACTCGCAGGGTTTTACCGGCCGTGCCGGCACGCCATTGGCCAGCAATCGGCTGCAGGTGAAGCTCACTGTAACGCGGGCAGGTATCGAACATGGAACACTCCTTGGACAGGGTCATTTCAAACAGTGGGTTTACTGGCGGCTTCAGGCTCGCAAGCCTGCTGTGGCGCACGCACCTGAATACAGACAATGGCCAGCGCGCCAATCACTCCCGGTAGAGCGAAGGCAAGGAAGTTCTGCTGGAAAGGCAGCTCCAGGGACAGCAGGCTGCCACCGAGCATGGGACCGGCAATCGCCCCCAGGCGGCCGACACCCGCCGCCCAGCCGAGCCCGGTGGAACGGATGTGCGCGGGATAGGCTATCGAGGCATAGGCATGAATGACCGCCAGCGTGCCAATGGTGGTGGCACCGGCGATCAACAGCAGCAGGTTGAGCAGCACAGGGCCTGGCTTGAACCCCAAGGCCGCCAGCGACAACGCCGCTAGCACAAAGAACAGCGCCAGGGTGCGTTGCACGCCAAGACGGTCGGCGAGCCAGCCGCCGAACAGCGCCCCCACCGTGGCGCCAATGTTCAGCGTCACCAGAAATGCAAGGCTTGAGCCCAGCGCGTAACCGCCGTGAGCCATCAGTTTGGGCAGCCAGGTGTTGAGCCCGTAACTCATCAGCATGCACATGGCAAAGGCCACCCACAACAGCACGGTTGCCAAGGCTCGGCCCTTGCTGAACAACTGAGGTAAACGAGCGGCCTGAACCTGTTTGTCGCTGCGGGGCAGACTCAAAGCCGTGCCTGGACGAAAGCCCGGATCGACCTTAACCAGCAGTTGATCCAGCTCGGCGCGGCGCCCCTTCAGTTCCAGAAACGCTGCAGACTCAGGCAGGTAGCGAAGCATGAACGGCACCGCCAGCACCGGCAGCACCGCGACGTAGAACACCGCCTGCCAGCCCCACTGGGGGATCACCGCAATCGCCAGCAAGGCCGAGAGCACCGCCCCCACCGAGTAGAAGCTGGACATCACAGTAATCATGGTGCTGCGTCGACCCTGGGGGGCGAATTCGCTGATCAGGTTGACGGCACTGGGCACCAGCGCGCCAAGGGCCAACCCGGTCACCAACCGGCAGGCACCAAGCTCTATCGGTGTGCTCGCGTGCCCGGTCATGAAGGCCGCCAGGCTGGCCATCAGCGTGGTGACAATAATCAGCTTGCGTCGACCGAAGCGATCCGCCAGTGGCGCAAGCAAGGTGCCGCCAAAGAGCATGCCGAACAGCGCGCAGCTACCCAACGTGCCGGCTTCCAGCGCACTCAGTTGCCACTCCTGCATCAGGCGCGGCACCACCGAGCCGTAGATCACCATGTCATAGCCATCGAACAGCATGATGAAACAGCCCCACAGCAGAATCAGCAGATGGGTGCGATTGAAGGGTGCAGCGTCGATCACTTCACTGACGGAAGTCGTGTTCATAGCCACCTCTATTTTTTATTGTTGTGTTGGCGCGGGCTTGCGCCGCCATTGCGGCTTAGGGCTCGATGGTGTGTGTTGGCACCTCAATCAGCACGGGCCGATTACCCGCCAACGCCTCACTGAACGCACGGGCAAATTCTGCCCCGGTCGCCGCATGCACCGCGTGGACGCCGTAACCCTGGGCGATGGCGCAAAAATCCAGGCCTGGCACGTCCAGCCCTGGCGCATCGCTGACGTTGAGCACATCGGCAAACCAGCGCAGGGCACCATAGGTACCGTTCTTGAGAATGATGAACACCACCGGAATGTTGTACTGCGCGGCTGTCCACAAGGCGGTGATGCCGTAGTTCGCCGAACCGTCGCCGATGATGCCGATGACACGTCGCGCGCTTGTCGCCAGTTGCACGCCGACTGCCGCCGGCAAGCCGAAGCCGAGACCGCCGGCAGCCGGAAAGAAGTAGCTACCCGGTTCGCGCATTTCCACGCGCTGCCAGAACGCGCCGACGGTGGAGGTGGATTCCTTGACGTAGATGGCATCCTTGGGGGCCAGCGCGTTGATCAGATCAAACACCGTTTCCGGGCGCAACAAGCCGCCCTCCTCGGCCACCGGCTGGGCGTTGGGCAAGGCCGTTGGCATGGCCCGATCGACGTACGGCACACTGTCGACCAGCGCCGCGAGGGTCTGGGCAATATCGCCGACCAGGGCATCGCCCATCGGCGCACGTGCAGCCTCCCCTGCATCGCAGGTGATGTGCAGCAACTGGCAATTGGCAGGCAAATAGTCGCCCGGCGCGTACTGGTGATAGCGAAACACCGGCGCCCCCACTACCAGGATCAGGTCATGATCGGCCAGGCAGCGGCTGATACCCGCAATCGCGGCGGGCAGCACCCCGCGAAAACAGGCGTGACGTGTCGGAAACGGACAACGCGATGCCGAAGGCGCCACCCAGGCCGGCATGCGCAGCTTCTCGGCAAGTTGCACCGCAAGGTGGTTGGCCGCGCTGCCATCAACGTCCGGCCCCAGCACCAACACCGGATTACGCGCCGCTGCCAGATGCGCGCAGAGCTGTTCCAGTTGCGCGACCGAAGGTAAGCCAGCACTGGCCACCTGACGCCGGGCCAGGTGCTCGACCCCGGCCGGCGCCTCACAGGCCCAGTCGTCATACGGAATCGACACATACACAGGCCCTCTGGGCGGCAGGCTGGCCATGTGAATCGCCTGGCTCAGTGTGCGTGGCACATCCTGCGCCGAGGCCGGCTCGTGGCTCCACTTCACCAACGGCTTGGGCAGTTGCGCGGCATCGACGTTGGCCAGCATCGCCTCCACGCCGATCATTGAGCGTACTTGCTGGCCGGCAGTAATCACCAGCGGGCTGTGGGAGTACCAGGCATTGGTCAGTGCGCCCATGCCATTGCCGGTGCCGGCGGCGGCATGCAAGTTGACGAAAGTCGGCTGGCCCGTGGCCAGGGCATAGCCATCGGCCATGCCTACCACCGCGCCTTCGTGCAGGCCGAGGATGTAGCGAAAATCGTCTGGAAAGCCCTTGAGAAACGGCAGCTCGTTGGAGCCTGGGTTGCCGAAAATCGTGGTCAGGCCGTGCTGGCGGAGAATGTCATAGGAGGCGCGGTGAACCGTTTTCATAAAGACCCTTGCAGCTCGTTTTTAGAATTTGGGTTACTTTTGCAGTCACCGCTAAATTGATCAAATTGATACTATCTCTATAAAAAATAAAACTGATCTATATCACTGTGTGCACTTCGAGGCCCCATGAGCCATATCGACCTGAACCTGATCCGCACCTTCGTCACCCTCTACGAAGCCCGCAGCGTGACCCTGGCTGCCGAGCGCCTGTTCGTCACCCAACCCTCGGTCAGCTACGGCCTGGCGCGGCTGCGTGAGCTGTTTGGCGACCCTCTGTTCAGTCGCACCCGCGACGGTATCCAACCCACCTTTGTCGCCGACCAGCTGTACACCACACTGCGCGACTCGCTGACCCGCATCGAAAGTGCGGTGCAGAGCACCCGCGTTTTCGACCCGGGTACCACCGAGCGCAGGTTTCGCATTGCCCTCTCGGACCTGGGTGAAATGGGTTTCTTGCCGCTCATCCTCGCGCGCCTGAACCGCGAAGCGCCGCACGCCGAAGTCGAGGTGCTGCCGTTGCAGGTAGACCAGGTCGGTGAGTGGCTGGCTTGCGGCAAGATTGACGCCGCCATCTGCCGCCCGCCGGTGCCTGGCACCCGTAGTCAGGTACTGATGCGCGAGCGCTATGTCTGCCTGTTGAGCGCCGACCACCCACGCATCGAGCGCGAGCTGAGCCTTGAACAGTTCGTTGCTGAGCGTCATATCACCGTCACCCGCACCACCGGTCACGGCAGCGTCGAAGATGTGTTGAACAGCATGCAGGTGCAGCGGCGGATCAGCTTGCAGGTCCCACATTTTTCGGTGCTGCCGAAGATCATTCCCGGTACCGACTTGCTCGCTGTCCTGCCTGCGCAGATCGCCCGGCTGTTCGTTCAGGAAGGCGGGTTGAAAATGCTGGAGTTGCCCTTTCAGGTGGCCGAGTTCAACGTCTCGCTGAACTGGCACCCCAACAGTGACAACGCCGCCGCCCTGCAGTGGTTCTGCACCACGGTCGCTGAGGCGATCATCGACGGCCAGGCCTAAGCCCCGGCCATCATTGGCTGCACCGGTGTTTGCGCGGGCTTGAGCAACAGCAGGCAGCCCGCGGCTATGACAAAGACCGCGGCAAACACCCCATACAAATGCAGCGGTTGCCAGCCGTCATCGAGCAACACACCGGCCACCGTCGGCGACAGGATTGCGCCGATCCGACCAATGCCGATGCCCCAACCAACCCCGGTGGCGCGTACCGAAGCGTCATAGACCACCGGTGACAACGCATAGAGCCCGGCCACGCAACCGTTCGAGAACAACCCGATCAGCAAGCCGAGCCCCAGCGCCGCCAGGATCGATGACCCGCTGCCGACAAACAGCACCAGCAGCGCAGCGGTGATCAGCATGAACAATGACAACACCCGGGTAAGCGGCCAGCGCGAGGACAAGCCGCCGATCAATGCCGCGCCAAGAATGCCGCCGACGCTCAGCAGCACCCCACCAGTGATGCCCTGCTGGGCCGACAAGCCGGCGGCCACGAGCAACTTCGGGGTCCAGCTCATGATGAAATAGAAGCCAAACATCACCAGGAAAAACAGCAACCAGATCAGCAACGTAGTGCGGCGCATGGCAGGTGTCAGCAACCGCCTGAACCCGGTCGCGGCACCCGCCTCCTTGACCTGTAGCGGCGGCAGCTGTGCCAGCAGCGGCTGCCCGAGCCGCACGGCCAGGTGATTGACCCGCGCCAGCGCATTGGCCGGGCGCCGCGCCAACAAAAAGTCCAGCGATTCTGGCAACCACAGCAACACCAGAGGGATCACCAGCAAAGTGACAATGCCGCCAAACAGGAACACCGAACGCCAGCCCCAATGACTCAACAGCCACACCGCCAGCAGGCCGCCGAGGGTCGCGCCCAGGGCATAACCGGTGGACTGCAGGCTGACCGCCAGCCCACGCCAACGCTTGCTGGCATATTCACTGGCGATGACATTACTGCTGGCAAGAATGCCGCCGATGCCCAACCCGGTCAGGCCGCGCAACAGCGCCAGTTGCAGCGGGCTCTGGCTCAACGCCGAAAGCAACATACCGACGCCCGACAGGGCAAGGCAAAACAGGATCAACGGGCGACGGCCAAAGCGGTCGGCCCAGGGGGCGATAAACAGCGAACCGGCAGCCATGCCGAACAAGCCAGCACTGAGCAACAGGCCGACCTGCGCCCCTCCCAGGCTCCACTCTGCTGAAACCGAGGCGGCAGTGAATGCCATCACCAACACGTCAAAGCCGTCGATCATATTCAGCACAATACAAATGCCGATGGCCAGGCACTGGAACCTACCCATCGGGTCGTTATCGACACGCTGCTTGAGATCAATAGTCATGGGTCACCTGTGGGTCGGTGGCGACCAGAGGCGAGAGGACGCAGATGTACGTGCACGCGCAAAGAAAGCGGCGGGAACCCCGGGAGTTCCGCACCCTTGATAAGCCATTCATGACTGAACCCTTTTTGTAATTGTTATCGCCTACGGGCAGGAGGGCTCCCGCCGTCGTCAGGCGCTAATCAATCAGATAATGGATCCATAGACAACCGGGTATCTCTAGCCGGTCATGAGTGGCGAAAGGCAGAAACCGTTAATCATTCTTATGGGTTATAAGTAATTATCTTATTTATCAGTATGTTAGATAAATGTTAGCGTGAACACATTTCTGTTCGATTATCGCCCTGCAACGGAAGGATAGCGTTGAGACACTGGATCCATTAACCCTCAAGCAGGCGCAACCGCTCAATGGTCTTTTCTGCCTGGTTCAGTTGCGCCTCAAGCTTGCCGATCAGTTGCAATTGCTGACGTAATTCGGTCACCCGCTCAGCCAGGCTCAGCGCCAGGTTCTGGTTCTGTTTCTCCAGCTCAGTGCGCGAACCTTCCAGCTGCGCCAGATTCACCTCCAGCCCTTGGATCTGTGCCTGGCGGCGCTCACCCTGAGTTTTGAATGTGCGCTGGGCATCCTTCAGCGTGCGGACCTGCACCAACAAGCCTTCGTTGTCACGGTTCAAGCGCGTCAGCTCGTCCTGTTTAACGATCAAGGTTTGCTGCAACTGACGTAACTCGACCTGCAGTAGCTGCGCTTGTCCTTCATGACGGCGCTGCTCTTGCTCACGTTGTTCAGGGCTGGCGTTGTGCGCCAGCGTTTGTCGCTCCGCCTCAAAAGCGCTACGCGCCTGCTCGATGCGTGCCTCCCCTTCTTCGCGTATTTGCTCAGCCAACTGCTCAACCAGCGTTGTCAGCGCATCGCTGAGAGTGGGCGCACTGGCCCGCTGTGCCGGGAGCTGACTGTTCAGCTCTTTCAGGTAGCGATGAATAGTGGTTTTTGAACCGGTATTGCCCAGTTCGATACGTACTGCATCGATGCTCGGATTGAGGCCGCGGGCCAGTAGCGCCTGACGCGCCTTCTGCACTACCGCCTTGTTGATGCCGCCGCGAGCCATGCTTACCCCTATCTTTTCGTAATGTGGTACGTACTATGTATTTACATGGTATCTGAATACGAAAAATGATGCGTAGAAAGCATTCATTACGATGAAATAATCGCGGCGTGCTGCGGATCGGCATCTGGTGTGGGTTTCGCGGTGATGCGCAGGCGGTGCTCAGTAGCGCACCGACGCAGCTCACCCACACCGCTCAATGAGCTGATTTGCTGGCACAATCCCAAAGTCGAGCGATGTCGCCAGCCCGCGCCTGCAGCAGTACCGCAGCATGGGCGCAGGCGTACTCAAGGCTCATCGGCCCACTTGTCAGCGCAAATGCGGCATCGATACCATGATGGTACAGCTGCTCATAGCCCTCCCCCAGTGTCCCGGCAATCACCACCACTGGCACACCATGACGCTTGGCGATGCGAGCGACGCCAAACGGGGTCTTGCCGCGCAAGGTTTGCGCATCGAAGCGACCTTCGCCGGTAATGACCAGGTCAGCACCCTGCACCGCTGCGTCGAGCCCGGCCAGTTCCGCCACCACGTCGATACCCGGCCGAAAAGCCGCGTGCATGAAGGCCTTGGCCGCAAAGCCCATGCCGCCGGCCGCGCCGCAGCCTGGAAAGTCGCGCACGTCCTCACCCAGCAAGTGCGCGCAATGGTCAGCAAAATGCCCCAAGGCGTGGTCCAGCCACTGCACCTGCTCAGGGCTGGCACCCTTTTGAGGGCCAAAGATAGCCGAGGCACCGTTGCAGCCGCACAGCGGATTGTCGACGTCGGCAGCCACTTCCAATTGCACCTGGAGCAAGCGCGGATCAAGCTCACTGGCATCCAGGCGCATCAACTGGGCCAATGCCAAACCACCCTCGGCCAGTGGCTGATCAAGTGCATCGAACAAGCGCAGCCCCAACGCGCGCAGCATGCCACTGCCGCCATCGTTGGTGGCGCTGCCACCGATGGCCAGGATGATTCGCCGCGCCCCGGCATCGAGGGCGGCACTGATCAACTGACCGGTGCCATAGGTACTGCTGCGACAGGCATCACGCTGGCTGAGGCTGAGCAACTGTAGGCCGCTGGCCTGGGCCATCTCGATAATTGCCGTGTGATTGTCGGCCAGCCAGCCCCAACCGGCTTGCACAGGCTCGCCTAACGGGCCTTGTACTTGCTGATAACGCAGCTCGCCGTTACAGGCGGCGATGATCGCCTCCATGGTGCCTTCGCCACCATCCGCCATCGGGCACTTGAGCAGTTGCGCGGCGGGCCAGACATCAGCGAGCCCCAGGCCAATGGCATCGGCCACGCCTGCGGCGCTGAGGCTGTCCTTGAACGAGTCGGGGGCGATGACGATTTTCATGCGAATTCTCCTGCTGCAGATCGTTGCATGCTGACAGCTAGGCCGCCTGCGCGCTTGTGTCGGATGCACAAAGGCTGCACACAGGCTTTGGTCAGTTTGCCCAATCAGGCGTCGGCAGGCAGCAATTGCAAACCCAGATACAGGCTCAGTATGCCGTCCAGGCGCAAGGGATCGACTTCACTGAGTTCGGCAATGCGCTCCAGGCGGTAACGCAGACTGTTGCGGTGGATGCCCAGCGCGTCGGCGCAGGCCTGGCTCTGGCCATCGTGGGCACACCAGGCGCGCAAGGTAGCCAACAGCTGACCGCTATTGTCTTTGCCGCGAATGCGCTGCAACGGTTCGAGCAACTCGTCCAGGGCGTCATCGTTGCGGTGACGCCAGAGCAGCGCCGGCAGGCGGTAGCGGCTCAAGGTAAGGATCTGTTCGGCTGGCAGCACTTCACGTCCGTAGGCGAGCAAATCACGCACCCGGCGATAGCCACGGCGCAACTGTTCAAGGCTCTGTGCGGGCGAGCCGCTGGCCAAGCGTTGCACCTGCCAGGCATGGCGCTGGAGCTTCTCCAGCAGGCGCGGCTCATCCAGAGTAACGCTGGCCGGGCGACACCAGAGCAGCGATTGACGCGCGGGGCTGACACACCAACTGTCCGGATAACGGCTCATCAGCCAACTGGCCAAGGTCTCGGCGGTAGATCCGGCATCCAGTTCAAACAGGCAAGGCACCCGCGGCAACTGGGGTTTGAGCCCCAACTGCCGGGCTTCATCAACCAAGCGCGGCGAATCCCCTGAACCGCCGAGCAATAAGGCCAACAGGTCATCGCAGCGCTGCCGTCGCCATTGCTGCTCGACCTGTAGATGGCGCTGGGCCAGGAGCATTTCGGCGGTCATGCGCACCAGCTCGGCGTAGGTGCGCAACTGTTGTGGCTCGCCCGTCAGGCCCAGTACGCCGATCAAGCGTCCGTCGAGCATCAGCGGCAAGTTGACGCCCGGCTGTACCCCTTTCAGGCACTTGGCTGCATCAACATCCAATTCGACGATCCGGCCATTGGCTAACACCAACTGGGCGCCTTCGTGACGAGTATTGATGCGCTCCGGTTCACCGCTACCAAGGATCAGCCCCTGGCTGTCCATGACGTTGACGTTGCAGGGCAAAATGGCCATCGCGCGATCGACGATATCTTGCGCCAGGTCATGGTCCAGTTCGAACATAGGAGGATCCTTGTTGTCGCAATGATTGGTCCGGGGCACAGCAAGCCACCGAAAATGCTGTGCATAAGCACAAAGACAGCCACGGTCCGCTCACCGAGACTCATCGCGAGCCACCTCAACGCAGGCGGCGGCGATAAACATAACAACAGAGAGCAAATCATGTCATACAGCCCTGCCCCTGACCAAGGCCAAGACGACACCCGCAACGCGCTGTATCGGCGCATCACCCTGCGGCTGATTCCCTTCATTTTCATCTGCTACCTGTTCAACTACCTGGACCGGGTCAACGTTGGCTTTGCCAAGTTGCAGATGCTCGACGCACTGAAATTCAGCGAAACCATCTACGGCCTCGGTGCCGGGATCTTCTTCATTGGCTATGTGCTGTGTGGCCTGCCCAGTAACCTGGCCCTCAACCGCTTCGGCCCGCGTCGCTGGATCGCGCTGATGATGATTGCCTGGGGCGCGTTGTCGACGTGCCTGCTGTTTGTCACCACGCCGATGGAGTTCTATGTGCTGCGCCTGTTCACCGGTGCGGCTGAAGCAGGCTTCTTTCCCGGTATCGTGTTGTACCTCTCGCGCTGGTTCCCGGCGACCCGGCGTGGACGGATCATGGCCTTGTTCATGTCGGCTATTCCGGTATCGGGTCTACTGGGCGGACCGTTCTCCGGATGGATCCTCAACCACTTTGCGGCAGGCCAGCATGGCTTGGCCGGCTGGCAGTGGATGTTCCTGATTCAGGGCCTGCCGACTGTATTACTCGGTTTCCTCGCCATTTTCCTGCTCAGTGACGGCTATGCCACAGCCAAATGGCTGAGCCCCGCCGAGCGTGAGATGATCAAGCATGACCTGGCGGTCGATGCAGCCAACAAGCCGGTCACGGCCAGTGACAGCCTGCTGTCGGTATTCACCAATCCAATGATCTGGACCTTTGGCTTTGTCTACTTCTGTATCCAGAGTGGTGTTTACGCGATCAACTTCTGGTTACCGTCGATTATCAAAAGCCTGGGCTTCAGTGATGCGTTGCTGATTGGCTGGCTGAGCGCGATCCCTTATTTGCTCGCAGGTGTGTTCATGTTGCTGGTAGGCCGCTCGGCGGACCTGCGCAACGAACGGCGCTGGCACCTTGTGGTGCCGATGCTGATGGGTGCAGTAGGCCTGTTGATTGCAGTCAACTTCGCCCACAACCCGGTCATTGCCATTATTGGTCTGAGCATCGCCACCATGGGCGCCCTCACCGGCCTGCCGATGTTCTGGCCGATGCCCACCGCCCTGCTCAGCGCCGGTACGGCCGTCGCGGGCCTGGCGATCATCAACTCGGTCGGGCAGATGGCCGGCTTTCTCAGCCCCTACCTGGTGGGTTTCATCAAGGACCAGACCGGGTCAACCGATGCGGCGCTGTATTCGCTGGCGGCGTTGATTGTGGTCGGCAGCCTGGTGGCTTTGCGGGTATCGCGGGTGCGGTCCGGCGCGTTGGTGGGTGAGCAAGTGAACTAATTGCGTCTCGATTCGTAGCCGCTGCCGCCAGGCTGCGATCGGGCGTGAAACGGCCGCCATGCGGGCCCATCGGGTAGACTGCATGACGACTGCTTCGCAGCCGATCGCAGCCTGGCGACAGCGGCTACGATAGGCCGGGCAAGACGCTCTCACGATGCTTTCAATCACTGCTGTAACTGTGTAAAACAGATCGGATCCAAACCGCCATGGAATCCTGATCATGATCTACCGTCCACTGGGCCGCAGCGGCCTGCAAGTGTCCGCCCTGACCCTGGGCAGCATGATGTTCGGCGAGGCAACCAGCGCCGAAGACTCACTGCGCATTATCGACAAAGCCTGGGACCAGGGCATCAACTTCATCGACACTGCTGACGTGTACAACGCCGGACGCAGTGAAGAGATCGTAGGTGAAGCCATTGCCCGCAATCGCCATGACTGGATCCTGGCCAGCAAGGTCGGCTTTGGCCCGGCCGATGGCGTTCCGAACCGCAGCGGTTTGAGCCGCAAGCACATCTTCAACGCCATCGACGCCAGCCTGACGCGCCTGGGCAGCGATTACCTGGACATCTATTACCTGCACCGCGAAGACCACAGCACACCACTGGAGGTCACTGTTGCCGCGATGGGCGACCTGCTGCGCCAGGGCAAGATTCGTCATTGGGGCGTGTCCAACTTCCGGGGCTGGCGCATCGCCGAGATCTGCAACCTGGCCGAACGCATGGGTGTGCCAAAACCTGTGGTCAGCCAGCCGCTGTACAACATCGTCAACCGCCAGGCCGAGCCCGAACAGTTTCATGCCGCCGCCCATCACGGCTTGGGCATCGTGCCCTTCAGCCCGTTGGCCCGCGGTGTGCTCAGCGGCAAGTACGCGCCCAATGCGACACCGGATGCCGGCAGCCGCGCTGGGCGCCAGGACAAGCGCATCCTGGAAACCGAGTGGCGCCCCGAGTCGCTGGCCATTGCCCAAAAGATCCACGCGTACACCCAGGACAAGGGCGTGGGCATGGTTGAGTTCGCCATTGCCTGGGTACTCAACAATCAGCTGGTCAGCTCTGCCATCGTCGGACCGCGCACCGAGGCCCAGTGGGATACCTACAGTGGCGCACTGCAGGTAAAGATCAGCGCTGACGATGAAGCCTTCATCGACTCACTGGTAACAGCGGGGCACGCCTCCACCCACGGTTACAACGATGTCGCGCATTTTGTCAGCGGACGCCTGCCACGGTAGGCGCATCCACGCATGCAAAAATGCAGATTCAGCCTGCAGTTTTGTCGATTGTATTGAGCAAATTTGCACTGATAGGATCCGTTGATCTTCGAGCGTCTATCCAGATCGTGACAATTCACCTGGAAAATCAATAACAAAGCAGGGAGACAGCGATGACCGCGCACGTTCAAACGCCGACTGCGGCGCCGATTCTGGCCCAGGTTCGCAACCATATCGGTCACTTGACCCTCAACCGCCCAGCTGGCCTCAACGCCCTGACCCTGGACATGGTTCGCAGCCTTCAGCAGCAGCTCAACGCCTGGGCGGTTGATGATCAAGTACATGCCGTGGTGCTGCGCGGCGAAGGCCCGAAAGGCTTCTGTGCCGGCGGCGACATCCGTTCGCTTTACGACAGCTACAAAGCCGGTGACAGCCTGCACCGCGATTTCTTCGTCGAGGAGTACGCCCTCGACTTGTGCATCCACCATTACCGCAAGCCGATTCTGGCGCTGATGGACGGCTTTACCCTGGGTGGCGGCATGGGCCTGGCCCAGGGTGCGGAGCTGCGGGTGGTCACCGAGCGCAGCCGCCTGGCCATGCCGGAAGTGGGCATCGGTTACTTCCCGGATGTCGGCGGCAGCTATTTCCTCTCTCGCGTGCCTGGCGAGCTGGGCACCTATCTGGGCGTGACTGGCGTACAGGTTCAGGCCGCTGATGCGCTGTACTGCGGCCTGGCCGACTGGTACCTGGACAGCAGCAAACTGGCCCTGCTCGACGAGCGCCTCGATAGCCTGACATTCGGTGCACACCCGCTCAAGGACCTGCAAGGCGTACTGGCCAAACTGGGCACCCAAGTACTGGACGACGCGCCCCTGGCCAAACTGCGCCCGGCCATCGATCACTTCTTTGCCCTGCCTGAGGTCAGCAGTATCGTGGAACAACTGCGCGCGGTGACCGTCGCCGACAGCCATGAATGGGCAGTGAAAGCCGCCGAGCTGATGGAAACCCGCTCGCCCTTGGCAATGGCCGTGACCCTGGAGATGCTCCGTCGTGGCCGACACTTGAGCCTGGAAGACTGCTTCAAGATGGAACTGCACCTGGACCGGCAATGGTTCGAGCACGGTGACCTGATCGAAGGCGTGCGCGCGCTGATCATCGACAAGGACAAGCAGCCACGCTGGAACCCCGCGACCCTCGCCGGCCTGAGCCGTTCACGCGTGGATCAATTCTTCGAAGGCCTATGAGGCCTGGAGTACGCAGATGCAAGACCTGGAACTGACAGAAGAACAGATCATGATCCGCGACATGGCCCGCGACTTTGCCCGTGGCGAGATCGCGCCGCATGCCCAGGCCTGGGAAAAAGCCGCGTGGATCGATGATGCCGTCGTGAAGAAAATGGGCGAGCTGGGCCTGCTCGGCATGGTCGTGCCCGAACAATGGGGTGGTAGCTACACCGACTACGTCGCCTATGCCCTGGCCGTGGAGGAAATCGCCGCCGGTGATGGCGCCACGGGAGCGTTGATGAGCATCCACAACTCGGTAGGCTGTGGCCCCCTGCTCGCCTATGGCAGTGCTGAACAGCAACACACCTGGCTGCAGCGCCTGGCCACCGGCGAAGTGATTGGCTGCTTCTGCCTGACCGAGCCACAAGCGGGCTCCGAAGCGCACAACTTACGTACCCGCGCCCAATTGCAGGGCGATCACTGGGTCATCAACGGCGCTAAGCAATTTGTCAGCAATGCCCGGCGTGCCGGCTTGGCCATCGTCTTTGCGGTGACTGATCCGGAGCTGGGCAAGAAAGGCATCTCAGCGTTCCTGGTGCCTACCGAAAACGAAGGTTTTGTGGTTGATCGCAGCGAACACAAAATGGGCATCCGTGCCTCCGACACCTGTGCCGTCACGCTGAACAACTGCCGCATTCCCGCCAGCAATATGCTCGGTGAACGTGGCAAGGGTCTGGCCATTGCCCTGTCCAACCTCGAAGGCGGTCGCATCGGCATTGCTGCTCAGGCCTTGGGCATTGCCCGCGCCGCGTTTGAGGCCGCCCTGGCCTATTCCCGTGAGCGTATCCAGTTTGGCAAGCCGATCAACGAACATCAGAGCATCGCCAACCTGCTGGCCGACATGCAGGTGCAGATCAATGCTGCTCGCCTGCTGATCTTGCATGCCGCGCGCCTGCGCAGCGCGGGCAAACCCTGCCTGAGCGAAGCGTCCCAAGCCAAGCTGTTTGCCTCGGAAATGGCCGAGCGCGTCTGCTCCAAAGCGATTCAGGTACATGGTGGGTATGGTTACCTGGAAGACTATCCGGTGGAACGTTACTACCGTGATGCGCGGATTACTCAGATCTATGAGGGCTCAAGCGAGATCCAACGGATGCTGATCGCCAGGGAGCTCAAGCATTACGCGCTGTAGTGCACTTGCCTGTGGGTGCGCGCTACCGCTGCGAATTGGCACTGGGCCAATTCGCAGCGGCATAAGGCGTACTCCGTTACGGGTAGATATATGCACACATAGCGGCGGAGAAAACTTGCTTATTTCCTGCCCACTGGTAGGCATCAGTACCGCCATCGCAACAGGCCACCTCGTTATTCGAGTTACGCTGCCCAAGTGACGTCCATTTTCCGGCAATATGAACACTTGGCATAGGGCCATACTTCTGACAAATCCTAGCCCACATTGTTTGTGAAATAGGTGCCCCCATGGTTTTTTGAGCAATAAAGAAATTTCTTATATTAGTTAACTGATCAAACCTATGAACACCAATATAAGTGCAGAAGGCAAAGCAACCTTTTACAGTTACATTATAAGAAGTGCTTTGATTGCGCGCATCAGTCACTGTAATTGCTGAAACACCATTCTTCCTTAAGACTGTCAACTTCCCTTGATTATCCACAGTTAGAACACTTCGATTGCTTGAGGCAAATGTGAATGGCGGTTGACCACCTTTAGGCAATCTGACTTTTAGCTGGTAGCTCGGCGACACTTTGAGATCGCCACTAGTCCATTTTCCACCCACATAGACGGAACCAGGAAACGGCTCATTCTCAATAACCATCGTGCTTTGATCAATCCACATTTCAGGCTCACGCATTCCTGGCGCAGCAATCTTGAACACCAGATCCCTGGACGCCTGACTCGGCCTATCGTCCCAGACAACACTGTAGTAGAGCGTCACTTCTACCACCTCTTTGCCCTCAATCTGCAGCTCCTCCTTCGGGACCTGGAAGCCACTGACTTTGTCTCCGGCTTCGAGCGCCTGCTCATCCTCGTAGTAAAAACCTTCCGACGTGCTCCAATGCAAGTACACGGTGCACGGCGTCGGCAGGCTGCCCAAATCTGGGATCGTCACGTCCAAACCAAACTTATAGGTATCGAGTGCCGGGTTGAGCGTGTTTTCGGGAAGTTTAGGGTCTGTGCTAGGCGCCGCGAGCGTTTCTACCGTATAGCCAATATCGATGAATGCCCAGGCAGACTGCACCGTAACCTGTCCTCGCTTAATCCTATAAGCGACCTCAGCCCACCCTCCGTCAAACGGTTTGAGGAAGTTTTTACCCACCTGCCGCAAGGCCAGTTGCTTGCCAGCACGGCTTTTACTGACCCGGAACATCTTGCCTTCCAATTCCACCACACTGCCATCGGCCTGAGTACCGCGCCAAACGACGGTGACTTCATCTTCGTGCTGCAAGTTGGCCGTACTGGGAATGATGACATGAACGTTTGCCAGATCCGCGTCGACCCAAGCCTCCTCATCGGCCTCATCCACCAGTGGCTCTGGTAGACGGATGATCTGCCCTTTGAAATTGACGTAGGCTACCTTGGAGACCACTTCGACGTTGTTGCGCTTGCGGATGTAAAACGCTTTACCACTGCCATTGCCCAACTTAATCAGGTGGTCATTGGGAATCTTGAATGTCAACGCCTGGGCTGCGTCGGTGACGACAACCGGTCCAAGGGTCAAAGCGCTGGCAAAGTCTTCGCCGGTGGTACCTACCCAGTACAGGGTAATGCTGTCACCGACTTGAAAGGGACCAGGCACTTTGATTTCCAGGTCCTGGTCGGCGATACCACTCAGGTCGACCTCAGACACGGAGGCACCGGCGCCGTTCGGATCAAGAATAATCGGGGCACCCGGATTTTGGTCATGATTCGGTTGAGTGGGTTTGCCCGACAAGTTGACGTTGACCCAGGTATCAGCCGACCACTCAGACTCGTTGCCTACCTCATCTTCGATGTAGTAGTAAACGGGCACACGGTCGCTGTCGCCTGCACGGCGTATCGCCGCTTCATCCACTTCCAAGACAATTGGCTTGCCAATTTGTCCGCTGGTTACCACATGCTCGGTCGCCAGTTCTTCGCCCCAAAACAAATAGATCCGATCATGGGCTTTCATCCCTGAATACGGGGCAATGGTCACCTTTATCTTACTTTTGGCATGTGCCTGCTCGATCACGCCTGTAGTGGGAACTGCAACGTTGGGGGCAGGCAGCTCGACCACCTCCCCGTTCGCACCGAGCCCTGGCTGACCGTAAACCACTTCTGTCGTTACGCTGGCTGAACGCTTGCCGCCCACGTCGATAAACATCGAATGGTGGCCTTGCGGGATTTTATCACTGGGCACATTGAGTGTAATCAGAGCGCCCACCTGGCCGGGCAGTACCTTCTTGAAGGCCACGACCTTATCGGCCCAATAAAGTTTGATCGTATCCCCGCTCTGCATGTTCGGATAAGGCTGGATGACGACTATTAACCCGTCACTGTGCTCACCAACCAGTTCATCGCTAATGCCAAAGTCAGCATTTGCAACTGGGCTTTGGGCTTTGTATATGTAAGGTTTATGAATACCTGATGCTGCTTGCCCGGAATGGTGCGCATTGAAAGTAGTCAGCAGTTGTCGCAAGTTTTGTGTGCCATCCGAGGGATCGTCGACAACGTCAATGCTATTAAAGGCTTCGATATTGGTCATGGCTATCTCCTTTTGCCGTTATGCCGAGAAGGCCAAAAGACGATATGCCTGGCGAAGAGAGCCCACAACTGACAAAAATACTAGGTCGACGTCAGCGCCCCGAGGCGACGATAGTCAGCACAAATCGTGCAGATGCAAATTAACCGTTGAAACCACAGCAATGCCTGAAGTAAGCTCGACCTCATCAACTGGAGAGTCCCATGTCGCCATCCACCCACACTCACGCTCACCCCGCAGGTCGCCCATCGCGCCCCCTGCTGGCTGTGGCCGAGTGCGCGACTGTTGCTCCTGCTGCGTTTTATTTTGGGTATTGGTTTAGCCACAGGCGCCGCTGATACCTACACCGGCGCCCACTTTCAAGGGGCCGCCGAACACGAGAATACTCAACCCCCGGTCGGCTCCCCGACCGGGGGTTTTGTTTTTCAGGCCCCACGACAACCGAACAGATAACGAGGATTTACCCCATGAACTACGCCACTTATTACCGTTACCCAAGCTTTACCGCCTGGCGATTTAGCCAATCCCGTTCGGGCCAGCCTGCCGCCTCCGACCGGTCCATCACAGGTGGCATCACCACACCGAATGCCAATCCGGCTCTTTGTCGAACACCTCGATAGGGCCGACCGCGCGGGACAGAACCCGCCGTCCGCCCAGGGAAAAATCGCCATGCAATCGTCTTCGCTCGCTCTGCCCCTGAGACAGTCTCAAGCGGCCAACAGCGCCGTCAGCCAACGTCTCCCCAGCCCGCACGCGCTCAAGCAGCAGCTGCCGCTGTCCAATGCCCTCACCCACCAGGTTGAACAGCACCGCCAGGCGGTACGCGCCATTCTTGAAGGCCGTGATCCACGCCTGCTGGTGATCGTCGGTCCCTGCTCAATCCACGACCCACGCTCCGCCCTGGAATACGCTGATCGACTCGCCGCCCTCAGCGAGCACGTCAGCGATCAACTGTTGCTGGTGATGCGCGCCTACGTCGAAAAGCCCCGCACGACGGTGGGCTGGAAAGGCCTGACCTACGATCCACACCTGGACGGCAGTGACGACATGCACGCCGGTATCGCCCTGTCCCGCGGCTTGATGCTAGGCATGCTCGAGCGCGGCCTGCCGATTGCCACCGAATTGCTGCAGCCGATGGCGGCTGGCTACTTCGACGACTTGCTGAGCTGGGCAGCGATTGGTGCGCGCACCACCGAGTCGCAGATTCACCGTGAGATGGTTAGCGGCCTGGGGCTGCCCGTGGGCTTCAAGAATGGCACCGACGGTGGTGTCGCGATTGCCTGCGACGCCATGCGCAGCGCCGCCCATGCTCACCGGCACTTCGGCATGGACAGCCAAGGCTACCCGGCGATTATCGAGACCCTGGGCAACCCGGATACTCACCTGGTTCTGCGCGGCGGCCATCAGGGACCGAACTACGATCAGGCCAGCATTGCCCACGCACGCCAAGGGTTGGCCAAGGCTGGATTGGCAGCGCGGATCATGGTCGATTGCAGCCACGCCAACAGCGCCAAGGATCCGCTGCGCCAGCCTGCAGTGTTCGAAGACGTATTGCGCCAGCGCCTGGCAGGCGACCGTTCGATTGTTGGCATGATGCTCGAAGGGCATCTGTTCGATGGCTGCCAGACACTGGGTAAGGCGCCGCTGCGCTACGGCGTGTCGATCACTGACGGCTGCCTGGGCTGGGAATCGACGCAACGCCTGTTGCGCCAGGCTGGCGAAACATTGGCGCGCCGCTAGAATCGATGCCCCTCAAAGGGTCAGGAGAGAACCTGGCCCGTGAGACTCAGCTCTTGTTCAACGCCGCACGCTCAGTCAACGCTCTGATCCTGCGGGGAGTAGGTGAAGATCTTCCCCCCGTCCGCAAGGGGTACAAGTTCCAGAACGGGCAGGTAGCGTTTGTCCGTGGACAGGTAATCACGCTGGAAGTTTTGTGCACCAGCCACCCCGTTGCCGCCTTGATTGGAAGTTGAGGTGTGGAAGAACGACTCAAGCGGCAGTTGCCCGCCGATGTTCTGTGGCCAGGCGGCGATCATCCACTCGTTCCAGCCAAGCCCGTCATTGAACCGGTTGTCGTTGCGTATTTCGGTATTGAGCTGTACACCCGTTACATTCGGCTCGATAGCACAACCCCGTGTAGGCGTTTGACTGTAAGCGGCGAACCACGTGTCAAACGTGTCCTTACCAGGCGTACATGAACCCCGAATGTTACACATGTCGGCGGCTCCTCCGGTGCCAGCATCGAAGGGGTACAGACAGCGCAAGGTCAGCGGATGGGCAACAGGCGCAGACATTGGGGCAACGACAAAACCCTGCGCTTTGTAGGTCCTACGTACGTGCTGATCAGCACGAAACCAGGAGAAGGACACACCATTGCCCCTGACAGAACTCGGGCTAGGGTCCCAGGCATGAAAGTTACCCACGTCGGTGGTACGTGCCAGCACTCCGCTGCAGTAGTAAGGCGGGCTATCATCGGCGCAGCTTGACGAGGCATCGGCAAAACGTGCGTTGAACCGCGCCGCTACGGTGTAACCGTAATAAAGCTGCTCCATCGAGTTGAAACCGAAGCGTGCTTGACCGTCTTCGCTTCTGGCATAGCGCAGTACCGGTAACCACTCCCCGGTGACGTCGAAGAACGCCCGTTGTGCGTTGTGCGCCCGAAGCAGTGCCGTGGGGTCGGCATAGTTGTAATACACCGCCTCGATGGCTACCCCGGCGGGCGCTTGATCGTTCCAGTTGTCAATCGCCACCTCCTGGCCACCTTCAGTGTGTTTGGCGCTGTAAGGTTTGCCTTGGCCAGTAGCACTGAAGCCATCCAGGAATACGTAACCCACCTTGCCCTGCGGCGCCACCTCAGGGGCGTCATCACGTAACCACAAGAACCTCTCCGCCCCCACCTGCTGCGCCTCGGCGCTGAGTTTCCAGAAGGTCGCCGGATTACCTGCCGCCACCGAGCGCACCAGCACACCGCTGCAGTAAAACTGTGGCTTGGCACCTGGGCACTCGGCCACCGTCCTGGTCAGGCGGAAGTTGAGCACTTGCGCCGTTTGCTCACCGGTCTGACGCAGCGGGATGCGCAGGCTGGACGTGTCCCTAGCCTGAACACTGGTTGTCAGGAGCAGTAACAACGATATGCAAAAAAAGATCGAACGCTTGACAGTCATCATGACAACCTACCGGGAGATAGCCTGGAGGCTCATTCAAAAGCGGATTGAGGCCAGGCCACAACTGGCAAAAATGTCAGGTGACAGCCATTAATCAACCACCATAGAGCCCGCCCAATAACAGCAATCCGCATGTCCATGGGGGACTGGGAAGAGCCCAGCGCGCATGCCTCGGGGCTAGTCAACATCCTGATCCTGCGGCGAGTAGGTGAAAACCTGTCCGTCTGTGGCGAGCGGATGCAGTGCAACAATGGGCAGGTAACGTCGGTCAATCTGCAGGTATTCTCGCTGGTAATAACGAGCACCGACTGGCCCGTTACCTGGGAGCGCAACCTTGTCGCTATGAAAAAACGCTTGTATAGGCAATTGGCCGCCGATGTCCTGGGGCCAGGTAGCGATGATCCACTCGTTCCACTGCGCAAGATCCACTTCTCCAGACTGGCGAATATCGCTGGAAAGCTTCACCCCTCCAATGTTCCCCTCCATGTAACAACTCGTATTGATACTCCCCGCATAGCGCGCCAACCATTGCTCGGCCGTGACAATGGTCGGAGCGCACGGTGGCTGGAAGTCACATTTATCGGCACGGTTGCTGGTTTTGGCATCAAAAGGGTACAAACAGCGCACGGATAATGGGTAAGACACAGGTGCAGCGATTTCATGCAGGACATAGCCCTGTGGCGTGTAGGTCCTGGTGTTACCCTGATCAGCGCGAAAGAAGTTGAAAGACACACCATTGCCCCTAATGGAATCATCGCTAGGATTCCAGGCATGGAAATCGCCAACACCCGTTGAGCGCACCAGCACACCGTTGCAAAAGTAAGCAGGACTGCCATCGGTGCAACTTGCCGACGTATCAGCAAAACGCGCATTGAGCCGCGCCGCTACGGTGTAGCCGTAATACAGCTGCTCCATCGAGTTGAAACCGAAGCGCACTTGACCGTCTTCGCTTCTGGCATAGCGCAGTACCGGTAACCACTCCCCGGTGACGTCGAAGAACGCCCGTTGTGCGTTGTGCGCCCGAAGCAGTGCCGTGGGGTCGGCATAGTTGTAATACACCGCCTCGATGGCTACCCCGGCGGGCGCTTGATCGTTCCAGTTGTCAATCGCCACCTCCTGGCCACCTTCAGTGTGTTTGGCGCTGTAAGGTTTGCCTTGGCCAGTAGCACTGAAGCCATCCAGGAATACGTAACCCACCTTGTCCTGCGGCGCCACCTCAGGGGCGTCATCACGTAACCACAAGAACCTCTCCGCCCCCACCTGCTGCGCCTCGGCGCTGAGTTTCCAGAAGGTCGCCGGATTACCTGCCGCCACCGAGCGCACCAGCACACCGCTGCAGTAAAACTGTGGCTTGGCACCCGGGCACTCGGCCACCGTCCTGGTCAGGCGGAAGTTGAGCACTTGCGCCGTTTGCTCGCCGGTCTGACGCAGCTGGGTGCGCAGGCTGGACATGTCCCTGGCCTGGGCACTGATTGCCAGGAGCAATAGCAATGACATCCAAAAAGGGCTTGTTCGCTTGAGTGCAATCATGACAGCTCGCCTACGGGATTAGCCTGGAGGCTCATTCAAGGGCGAATCGCGCTCAGGCCACAACTGGCAAAAATGTCAGGTGACAAACCTGCTTTTTGGCCGCTCATACCCAGGAAGCAGAAGCATTGCGCCGACAATTGCGCTAGGCTTGCCGTTCATTCATCAGGAGACTTCCCCATGGCAAAAGCCACTGCTCGCCACATCCTTGTCAGCAGCGAAGACAAGTGCAACGAACTCAAAGCACAGATCGAAGGCGGCGCCGATTTCGCTGAAGTTGCCAAAGCCAACTCCACCTGCCCATCCAGCCGTCAAGGTGGCGACCTGGGTTCGTTCGGTCCGGGTCAGATGGTCAAGGAGTTCGACACCGTGGTGTTCAGCGCACCACTGAACGTGGTGCAAGGCCCGGTCAAGACCCAGTTCGGCTACCACCTGCTGGAAGTGACCAGCCGCCAGGACTGAGTCCTGCCGATGCGGCATGCAGCGCTGACTCGCTGGGTGTTATCACCTGGCCTGCTGTTGGTCTGCTTGCTGCTCACGTGTCCGGGCCTGCGCGCCGCACCCGGACACGCCCTCACCGTCTATGGCGAAGCCCCGCGCTACCCCGCTACGTTCCAGCACTTCGAATACGCCAACCCCAACGCCCCCAAAGGCGGCAGCCTGCGCCGCTCGGCCCTCGAGATAGGCCAGTTCGACCATGTATTGCCCTATATCGACAAGGGCATCGGTGTGGCGGAGGTCGATGGCTGGTTGTATGCCCCGCTGGCCGTACGTTCCCAGGACGAGCCCTATACCGTTTATGGACTTGTCGCTCGCCAGCTTGAACGCGATCCTCAAGGACGTTGGCTGCGTTTTCACCTCGACCCCCGCGCACGTTTTGCCGATGGCCACCCCATTCGTGCCGAAGATGTGCGCTACACCTTCGAGCTGCTGATGCGCGAGGGCAACCTTAAGTACCGCACCCAGTTTGCCGATGTCGAACGAGTCGAGATCGAGGCCCCCCGGCAAATTCGCTTTCACTTCAAGAACAACCTCAACCGCACCCTGCCACTGGACCTGGCCACTCTGCCGGTGTTGCCCGAGCACTGGTGGAAAGACCGTGACTTTGCCAACGGCGGTGGCTTCGAAGCACCGCTGGGTAGCGGGCCGTACCGTATCGGACGTATCGATAATGGTCGCAGCATCACCTTTGAGCGCGACCCGAACTGGTGGGGACGGGACCTGCCGGTCAACCGCGGACGCTACAATTTCGACCACCTGCGCATCGAGTACTTCGGTGATACCGACGTCGCGCGCCAGGTGCTACGCGGTGGGGGCTTTGACTACAACCGCGAGTTCTCTGCCACCGGCTACTCGATCGGCTACAACAGCCCGGCGCTGGAAGACGGTCGCCTACAACGGGCTCATCTGGGCAAGGACGCCCCGCAAAGCGCCCAAGGGTTCGTCTTCAATTTGCAGCGGCCCGTGTTCAAGGACCGCCGCGTGCGCCAAGCGCTGGCCATGCTCTGGGATTTCGAGTGGAGCAACCGGCAGATGATGCGCAACCTGTACATCCGCCAGCAGAGTTTCTTTTCCAACAGCGCCCTCGCCGCCCGAGCCCTGCCCGACGCTGGCGAGCTGGCCCTGCTTGCCCCCCTGCGCGGCCACGTACCGGATGAGGTGTTCAACCAGGTCTTCGAAGCGCCGCGCACCGATGGCTCAGGGCTGATTCGCGACAAGCAATTGCAGGCCCTGGCGCTGCTGCAGGCGGCCGGCTGGAAACCTGCCGGAGATCAACTGGTCAATGGCCAGGGCGAGCCCCTGCGCTTTACCTTCCTCAACGGCCAGGCCGGCTTCGAGCGCCTGCTGTTGCCCTGGAAACGCAACCTGGCGCAGATCGGCATCACCCTCGAGATCCGCCGCATCGACGCCTCGCAATACGTCAACCGCCTCATGGCCCGCGACTACGACATGATCGTGACCGGCTACCCGGTTTCGCCCTCACCCGGCCTGGAGCTGTACAACTACTTCGGTTCGGTGGCCGCCAATGACCCGGGGTCGAACAACTACATGGCCCTGCAGGATCCGGCCGTAGACCGGCTGATCGATGGCCTGGTCAAGGCCAGCACCCAGGCCGACATGTTGCGCCATGCCCATGCCCTGGACCGGGTACTGCAGTGGAACTATTACTGGATCCCCAACTACTACCCACCGGGATCTTCCACGGTGTGGTGGAACCGTTTTGGCCTGCCCCAGGTGCAAGCGAGCAACGACGAAGGCCTGGACAGCTGGTGGGAAGTCAGCCCCACGGCGCTGACCAATGCGCAGATGGCTGAGCGCCTCAAGGAGCAGCCATGACCGCCTACATTCTGCGTCGACTGCTGCTGATCATTCCGACCCTGCTGATCATCTTGCTGGTCAATTTCATCATCGTCCAGGCCGCGCCTGGCGGCCCGGTGGAACAGGCCATCGCCCGTCTGCAGGGCATCGGCGCTGGGGCGCCGGGGGCCAGCGTGGAAACCGTGCACACCAGCTCTCGCGCCAGTCGCGGTCTGGACCCGAAACTGATTGAAGACATCAAACGTCAGTACGGCTTCGACAAATCGGCCCCTGAACGCCTGTGGCTGATGCTTGGGCAATACGCTCGTCTGGATTTTGGCAACAGCTTCTTTCGCGGCGCCAAAGTCACCGACCTGATCCTGGAGAAAATGCCGGTGACGCTATCGCTGGGCTTTTGGGCCACCTTGATCACTTACCTGGTATCAATCCCGCTGGGCATCCGCAAGGCCGTCCGCCACGGCTCAGCGTTTGACGCCTGGAGCAGCAGCCTGATCGTCATCGGTTACGCCTTACCCTCGTTCCTGTTTGCCTTGTTGCTGATCGTTTTATTCGCTGGGGGCACGTCGTTGAACTGGTTTCCGGTGCGTGGCCTGGTGTCGGAGAACTTTGACCAGCTCAGTGTGCTGGGCAAATTGGCGGATTACTTCTGGCACCTGGTGCTGCCCGTCGGCGCCTTGGTGATCGGCGGCTTTGCCACCTTGACCCTGCTGACCAAGAACGCTTTTCTCAATGAAATCACCCGCCAGTACGTCATTACCGCCCGGGCCAAGGGATTGAGCGAACGTCGGGTGTTGTACGGCCATGTGTTCCGTAACGCGATCCTGTTGGTGGTCGCTGGCATCCCCCAAGCCTTGATCAGCGTGTTTTTTGCCGGATCCCTGCTGATTGAAGTGATCTTCTCCCTCGACGGTCTGGGACGCATGAGTTATGAGGCCGCTGTGTCACGAGACTATCCGGTGGTGTTTGGTTCGCTGTTCATTTTTACTCTGTTTGGCCTGCTGATCCGCCTGGTGGGTGATCTGTGTTACACCCTGGTCGATCCGCGCATCGACTTTGCCACGAGGGCGCATTGATGTTCAGCCTATCGCCGCTCTCGCGCAGACGCCTGCAGCACTTTCGGCGCAATCGCCGAGGCTGGATTTCGCTCTGGCTGTTTGGCGTGCTGCTGGTGTTGAGCCTGTGCGCAGAACTGGTCGCCAACGACAAACCCCTGCTGATGGGCTATCAGGGGCAATTGTATTTCCCCGCCTTCAAGCGCTATACCGAGCAGGAATTCGGCGGGCAACTGCCGTTTCAGCCCGACTACCGTAGCCAATACGTACAGCAGTTGATCAAACATCAGGGCGGCTGGATGTTTTTCGCCCCGGTGCCCTTCAGCGCCGACACGCCCAACTATGACCTGCAGCAACCCACCCCTAGCCCACCGTCAGCGGTGAACTGGCTAGGGACTGACGACCAGGCCCGTGATGTCCTGGCGCGGGTGCTGTACGGCACACGGGTATCGATTCTGTTTGCCCTGGCGCTGACCTTGATCAGCACAGTGATAGGCATTGCCGCTGGTGCCTTGCAGGGCTACTACGGCGGTTGGGTCGACTTGATCGGACAGCGCGTTCTGGAGGTGTGGTCAGGCTTGCCGGTGCTGTACCTGCTGATCATCCTCAGTGGTTTTGTCGAGCCGAATTTTTGGTGGCTGCTGGGAATCATGGCGCTGTTTTCCTGGCTGGCCCTGGTGGATGTGGTGCGCGCTGAGTTCCTTCGCGGGCGCAACCTGGAATACGTCCAGGCCGCCCGGGCGCTGGGCCTGAGAGACAGTGGGGTAATCCTGCAGCACATCTTGCCCAACGCCATGAATGCCACGTTCACGTACTTGCCGTTCATTCTCACGGGTGCCATCACCACCCTCACCGCCCTGGACTTTCTCGGCTTCGGCATGCCTGCGGGCAGCGCGTCGTTGGGCGAGTTGGTCAACCAGGGCAAGCAGAACCTGCAGGCACCGTGGTTAGGGTTTACCGCGTTCTTTGCCCTGGCCTTGATCCTCTCACTGTTGGTGTTCATTGGCGATGCCTTGCGCGAAGCCTTCGATCCACGGGCATAATCACAGCCTTTGACCTTCAGGGAGCGGCCCATGCCTGCCAGTGACAGCCTCAAGGATTATCAGCAGGTGCGCCAGTTGGCGATCCGCTCGCTGTTCGAAATCATCGAGCAGTCCAGTGAAGGCACCCTCATCGTCGACCGCGATGCACGCATTGTCTGGATGAACCAGCGCTATGCCCGGCGCTTTGGCCTTGATGATGCCGCCAGTGTCATCGGCCAGCCCTGCGAGAGCGTGATCCCCGGCAGCCTGATGCGCGAGGTGGTGAGCAACGGTCGGCCGATCCTGCTGGACATGCTCGACACCCCCAAAGAGCCGCTGGTGGTCATGCGCTTACCTGTACATGACGGCGACGGGGCACTGATTGGCGCCATTGGTTTTGCCCTGTTTGATGAGCTGCGCAGCCTGTCACCGCTGCTCAAGCGCTACGCCAGTATGCAGCAGGAACTGGCGTCGACCCGCTCGCAGTTGCGCGCCCGTCAGGCCAAGTACAGCTTTGCCCAATTCATCGGCACCAGTGCTGCCAGCCTTGAGGCCAAGCGCCGTGCTCGGCGTGGCGCCAGTAGTGATTCGGCGGTGTTGCTGCTCGGCGAAACCGGCACCGGCAAAGAACTGCTGGCCCATGCGATTCACGCTGCCTCAGCGCGGGCGCACAAGGCGTTCGTCAGTATCAACAGCGCCGCCATCCCGGAAACCCTGCTGGAGGCCGAGTTCTTTGGCACCGCACCGGGAGCCTACACCGGCGCCGACCGCAAGGGGCGTGCGGGTAAGCTGCAGCTGGCGGAGGGCGGCACGCTATTTCTCGATGAAATCGGCGACATGCCGCTGCCGCTGCAGAGTAAATTGCTTCGGGTTTTACAGGAGAAGGAATACGAGCCCGTGGGCTCCAACCAGATGCTGCGCAGTGACGTCAGAATCATTGCCGCGACGTCCACCGACCTCACGGCGGCCATGGCCCGTGGCGAGTTTCGTGCCGACCTGTACTACCGCCTCAACGTACTGCCGATTCTAGTCCCCCCCTTGCGTGAGCGCCTGGAGGACCTGCCGGCGCTGAGCGAAGCCATTCTTGAAGAGCTGGGCAGCCAGCATGAGCTGGATGATGAAGCCCAGGCGCTACTGACCCGGCATGCCTGGCCGGGCAATATCCGCGAGCTGCGCAATGTGCTGGAGCGGGCGACGTTGCTGGCCGATCAGCAGCGTTTGGGGGCGCGTGACCTACACGCGGCATTGGGCACGCTGACACCGCTGCAGGTGCCGGCGCCGCAACTGAGTTATAAGCAGGCGTGTGCGGAATTTGAGCGCAAGCTGTTAAGCGAGACGCTCGCTCGCTGCGCCGGCAATGTGCCGCAAGCCGCACAGCAACTGGGCTTGGGGCGCTCGACGTTGTACAAAAAATTGGTCGCCTTGGGGATCACGTCTCAGTAGCGAAACTTGACTCTCAAAATAGAGACTAGCAGCGCCCTCTGTGGGAGCCGGCCTTGTCAGCGATGCAAGACAAAGTCCTGCCAGGCCTAGGGCTGCTGTACAGCCCATCGTCGGCAAGACCGGCTCCCACAATGGCAGTCTCGATACAGAGACACTGAATGTGATTTTTCTTTTCCAATAGATTTTTTTCTTTATATTTCAATTAGTTATAAACCTGGCACGATTCCCGCTATCTCCGGCAACCAACAAAAACAAGATGCACCCAAGGAGACACTCGATGAGTGTGATCATCGCCCTGGCGGCCCTCGCGCTGCTGATGCTGGCTGCTTACCGTGGTTATAGCGTTATCCTCTTCGCCCCCATCGCCGCCCTCGGCGCGGTGCTACTGACTGACCCGTCTGCCGTGGCCCCGGCCTTCACCGGCGTGTTCATGGAAAAGATGGTCGGCTTTATCAAGCTGTACTTTCCAGTGTTTCTGCTCGGCGCCGTGTTCGGCAAACTGATCGAGCTGTCCGGTTTCTCCCGCTCGATCGTTGCGGCTGCTATCCGTCTGCTCGGTACGCGTCAGGCCATGCTGGTGATCGTGCTGGTCTGCGCCTTGCTGACCTACGGTGGGGTTTCGCTGTTCGTGGTGGTCTTTGCGGTCTACCCGTTTGCCGCCGAGATGTTCCGCCAGAGTAATATCCCCAAGCGTCTGATCCCGGCGACCATCGCGCTGGGTGCGTTCTCGTTCACCATGGATGCCTTGCCTGGGACCCCACAGATCCAGAACATCATTCCCAGCACCTTCTTCAACACCACCGCCTGGGCTGCACCCTGGCTGGGCTTGATTGGTACGCTGTTCGTGTTCTGCACCGGCATGCTGTACCTGCAACGCCAGCGCAACAAGGCCCAGCGGGCAGGCGAAGGCTATGGTACGGACCTGCGCAACGAGCCGGAAACCGCCGCCGACCTGAAATTGCCCAACCCCTTGCTGGCGCTTTCGCCGCTGCTGCTGGTGGGGGTGATGAACCTGCTGTTCACCCACTGGATCCCAGCCTGGTACGGCAAGACCCACAGCCTCAGCCTGCCGGGCATGAGTACACCAGTACAGACCGACATCGCTAAATTGACGGCGATCTGGGCGGTCGAGGCGGCCTTGCTGTTGGGTATCTTGCTGGTGCTGATAGCCGGCTTTGGCGCGATCAAGAGTCGCCTGGCCGAAGGCAGCAAAAGCGCGGTCAGCGGCGCGTTGCTGGCGGCGATGAATACTGCCTCTGAGTATGGCTTCGGTGCGGTGATCGCCTCGTTGCCAGGCTTTCTGGTGCTGGCCGATGCCTTGCGCGCCATCCCCAATCCGCTGGTCAATGAAGCGATCACCGTGACCTTGCTGGCCGGCATCACCGGCTCTGCCTCTGGCGGCATGAGTATCGCCCTGGCGGCGATGTCCGACAGTTTCATCGCCGCCGCCAATGCTGCCAGCATTCCCCTTGAAGTCCTGCACCGGGTCGCGGCCATGGCCAGTGGTGGCATGGACACCTTGCCGCACAACGGCGCGGTGATCACCCTGTTGGCCGTCACTGGCCTGACCCACCGTGAAGCCTATAAAGATATTTTCGGTATTACCCTGATCAAGACCCTGGCAGTGTTTGTGGTCATCGCCACCTTCTACGCCACCGGCATCGTCTAAGGAGCAACCCATGCAACTCAACGGCAAAACAGCAGTGGTCACCGGATCCACCAGCGGCATCGGCCTGGGGATTGCCCACGTGTTGGCGCGCGCAGGCGCCAACCTGATTCTCAATGGTTTCGGCGATGCCAACCTGGCGATCGCCGAGGTGGCCCGACACGGCGGCAACGTCGGCCATCACCCGGCGGACCTGAGCGATGTATCGCAGTTCGAAGACCTGTTCGCCTATGCCGAACGCAAATTTGGCAGCGTCGACATCCTTGTCAATAACGCTGGCATCCAACATGTTGCCGCGGTTGAAGACTTCCCGGTGGAGCGCTGGGACTCAATCATCGCCATCAACCTCTCTGCCGTGTTCCATGGCACGCGTCTGGCGCTGCCTGGCATGCGTCAGCGCAATTGGGGCCGGATAATCAACATCGCTTCGGTGCATGGCCAGGTCGGTTCCACTGGCAAGGCCGCTTACGTGGCCGCCAAGCATGGCGTGGTCGGGCTGACCAAGGTGGTGGGCCTGGAAACCGCCACCAGCAACATCACCTGCAATGCCATTTGCCCGGGTTGGGTGCTGACCCCGCTGGTGCAAAAGCAGATCGATGATCGCGCTGCCAGCGGTATTGACGCCCAGCAAGCGCAGCACGACCTGCTCGCTGAGAAGCAACCTTCATTGGCCTTCGTCACTCCCGAACACCTCGGTGAGCTGGTATTGTTCCTTTGTAGCGAGGCTGGCAGTCAGGTTCGTGGTGCGGCCTGGAACATCGATGGCGGCTGGCTGGCCCAATGACGGGCAGCCCGGAATCTGGCTGCGGCATCGTCTTTTTTACCTGCAAGGAGGCCTTATGCGCCCAATCCCTTTCACTGCGTTGCTCACCCTGACCCTGGCTGTCGGTACTTCGGTACAGGCCGCCAGCCTCAAGGATGTCGCGCCCTACCCCGAGGCCGAAAAAGGCTTTACCCGCCAGGTTATCCATTTGCCGGAACAAGCCGACGAGTCGGCCTTCAAGCTGGAAGTCCTGGCTGGCAAAACACTGCAGGTCGACTGCAATCGTCAGCACCTGGGCGGCAGCCTGCAAGAGCAGACCCTGCAAGGCTGGGGCTACAGCTACTATCGCCTGGAAAAGGTCATGGGCCCGGCATCGACGCTGATGGCCTGCCCGGACAACACCAAGAAGGAAGCCTTCGTCCCTGTGGTCGGCGACGGCTTCTTGCTGCGCTATAACAGCAAGCTGCCGGTGGTGGTCTATGTGCCTGAAGGCGTCCAGGTGCGCTATCGCATCTGGTCGGCCTCAGAGGACGTGAAGCACGCTACAGTGGAATAAGACGTAAAGAGGAACGCGGCATGAACGAAGTGCTCTGGCGCCCAAGCAAGGCGCGCATTCAGGCCAGTCGTATGGATGCCTTTCGCCATGAGGTCAATCGCCGGTTCGATCTGCAACTTAGCGACTATGACTCATTGCACCGCTGGAGCATCGACCAGCGTGCCGCGTTCTGGAAAACCCTCGCTGACTATTTTGCGGTGTTCTGGCACCGGCCCGCCACCGCGGTGCTCGACGAGGGGCCGCAAATGCCCGATGCCCGCTGGTTCAGCGGCGCAACCTTGAACTTTGCCGAACATCTATTGCGTCGCCGTGATTCACACCCGGCTCTGATCGCGGTACGGGAAGACGGCGAACGGCAGGTCATCAGCCATGCTCAACTGGCCGCACAGGTCGCCGGCCTGCAGCGCAGTTTCCAGGCTGTCGGCATTGGCGTGGGCGATCGGGTGGCTGCCTGTATGCCCAATACCTGGCAAACCCTGGTGGCCATGCTTGCCTGCACCAGCCTTGGCGCCATCTGGTCGTGCTCCTCTCCTGAGTTCGGTACCCACGGCATCATCGACCGCTTCGGCCAAATCGAGCCCAAGCTGCTGATGGTTTGCGCAGGCTATCAGTACGCCGGTAACACCATCGATCAGGTCGACAAGATCAACGAGGTATTGGCCCGACTGCCGAGCCTTGAACAGCTGCTGGTGGTGCCCTACACCCGTACGCCTACCCGTAGCGATGAGTTCCACAGCAATGCCCACGTCAGCCTGTGGGACGACTTTTACCAAGCCGGTGGCGAACCGCAGTTCACCCCGCTGCCGTTTGACCACCCGCTGTACATTCTTTACTCCAGCGGCACCACCGGTGTACCCAAGTGCATCGTTCACAGTGCCGGCGGCGTGCTGCTGCAGCACCTCAAGGAACACGGCCTGCACAACGATCTAGGCCCCACTGACGTGTTGTTCTACTACACCACCTGCGGTTGGATGATGTGGAACTGGCTGGCCAGTGGCCTGGCCGTCGGCAGCACGCTGGTGCTGTATGACGGTTCGCCCTTGTACCCCGGCCCTGAGCGCTTGATCGATCTGATCGACAGCGAACAGATCAGCGCCTTTGGCACCAGCGCCAAGTACCTGGCGGCTCTGGAGCATGCTCATGTCCAACCACGCCTGAGCCATCGCCTGGATTCGCTCAAGCTGTTGCTGTCCACCGGCTCGCCGCTGTCGCCTGAGAGCTACGACTATGTGTACCGCGAATTCAAGGCGGACCTGTGCCTGGCCTCGATGTCGGGCGGCACCGATATCTGCTCGTGCTTCGTCATCGGCAACCCTGTGCTACCGGTGCGGCGCGGGCAGATCCAGTGCAAGAGCCTGGGCATGGCCGTGGAGGTCTGGGACGCGAACGGTCAGGCGCTGATCGGCGAGAAAGGTGAGCTGGTCTGCACTCGGCACTTTCCCGCCATGCCACTGGGTTTTTGGCACGATGCCCAAGGCAAACGCTTTCGCGCCGCTTATTTCAGTCAGTACCCCGGCGTCTGGGCACAGGGCGACTACGCCGAGCAGACACCTGAAGGCGGCATGCTGATCCATGGCCGCTCGGATGCCGTGCTCAATCCCGGCGGCGTGCGCATCGGCACGGCGGAGATCTACCGCCAGGTGGAGAAAATCGACGATGTGCTGGAGAGCGTTGCCATCGGCCAGCGCTGGCACAACGATGTACGCGTGGTGCTGTTCGTGCGCCTGCGCGAAGGGCTGCAACTGGATGACACATTGCAGGCGCAGATTCGCCAAGTGATCCGCAGCAACACCACGCCACGCCATGTGCCGGCGGTGATTGCGGCCGTTAGCGACATCCCGCGCACCATCAGCGGCAAGATCGTGGAGTTGGCGATTCGCAATGTGGTGCATGGGGAGCCGGTGAAAAACACCGACGCCCTGGCCAACCCTGAGGCCCTTGAGCAATTTCGCGACCGCCCGGAGCTGCGTGATCAGGCATAATATGCGGTTTTAGCGCGTGACGAAGGTACCTCACCATGAAAGCACAGGCCCGGCACATTCTGGTCAAGACGGCCGAAGAAGCCGAACAGCTCAAACAACGCATTGCCAAAGGCGAGGCGTTCGATGTGCTGGCCAAAAAGTATTCGACCTGCCCGTCAGGCAAGCGCGGCGGTGATTTGGGCGAGGTCCGCCCAGGGCAGATGGTAGGCGCCATCGACCAGGTGATTTTCAAAAAGCCGCTACGGGTGGTGCATGGCCCGATCAAGAGCAAGTTCGGTTATCACCTGGTCCAAGTCTTCTACCGTGATTAAAGGCTATCGCTGCGCTGACCGGCACGACGTTGACGCTGGTCGGCCAGGTCATTGCGCAAACCGACAATCAGGTTGGAGATCGCCCGGCTGCTGGTCAACTGCTCAGCACTGATGCCAGTCACCAACAGGTCGACCCGCTGGCAACTGCGATCGAACACCTTGACCGTCAGCGAGCGATCTGCTGCCAGGGTGCATTGGCAACGAGTGGGTAAAAAACTGCTTTCTATAATATTGCGCAACTCCAGGGTCGAGAGCATCGGTACATCTCCTTGGCAGGTGGCGGGACGCGGTTCCGTGTGCCCGTTCCAGCCCTAAGCCTAGGCCATCTCTCTGGTGCGCTCAGACCCTTTCTCTATAAGCACCTTCAGGCCCGGCGCGCGGCCAACAAACCGAGCCCGGCGCAACCGAGCAAAGTGGCGCTGACCCGGTTGAACAAACGCCGTGGCCCCGGCTGGTTGAACCAGCGTTGCAGATAGGCACCAAGCCAGGCATAGATGGCAATCGCCGCCCACTCCAGCAGCAGAAACAGGCCACCGAGCCAAGCGAACTGCTCGGACACCGGCATCGGGCTTGCGACCTGGACGAACTGCGGCAGGAACGCAGTGAAGATAAGGATCGCCTTGGGATTGCCTGCCGCCACCAGAAACTCCTGACGTGCCAGGCGCAAGGTGCCGGCCTGGCGCTCAACACTGACGCTCGCGCTAGCCACCGGCGCGCGCCACAGTTGCCAGGCGATGTAGAACAAATAAGCAGCGCCCAGCACCTTGATGGTCAGGAACAGGTACTCGCTGGTGTGCAGCACCACGGCAAGGCCCATGGCCGCCAGGACGATCATGCCAGCGAACGCCAACAACCGGCCGACACCGGCAACACAGGCAATACGCAGACCGTAGCGGCTGGCATTGTTCAACGACAACAGGTTGTTCGGGCCCGGCGCCATGTTCAGGGCGAAGCAGGCGGGTACGAACAGGGCGAGTAACGACAGGTCCATGAGGGCTCTCCTACAGCTTGAAGCGGTAGATTCAGTGCCAGTCCCCGTACGCGTCAAGGTACAGTTGAGCAGATAAACTGTGTTTTACCTGCCAACAATTGACTTCTACGCCGCAATCCACTTGCATGCGCCTTCTCCTTTGATTACCTCGAGACGCCTCATGGGCAGGGAGCATCAGACGCTAGCGTATCCGGCGACAGTTCTCGCGATGCTTGCCGTGGTTTGAGCGGCTATCGGGCAGCGTGCTGATCGTATTGGCGCTAGCGGTGATCATTCACGTGCTGTGGCGTTAACCAGGCTGAGGGTATCCAGTGCCAACAGGCTGAAATGGCCACGGGACCAGCCGCCAGTATCGATATGCCAGATGTTGCCCAACACCTTCGCCTGCTGCAGTGGCGTGTGGCCAACGATCAATGCCCGAAGGCCAGTGATCGGCCGCTGATCATCCACCTGCAGGCGGCGTCGTGACCATTGGCAGAATTCCTCAAGCTTGGGCGGCACTTCACCTTGCAGATGCGCGCACCACTCGGCCCAGCTGGCACAAGGGCAATCGGCGTGCAGCACACCGACAGGGCCATCCGCTGTCTCGATCTCCAAGGCCAACGGCATACGCGCAAAACGCTCGGCAAACCGTGATTGTTCACGTTCCGACAGGTCAAGGAACCAGCCTCCGCCCGCCGCGCGGTACTGCGCGTAATCCAGCCAGCCACCGCTGACATGGGTCACCGCCAGTGCCTCGTGGTTGCCCTGAACTGCATGGAACCAGGGCTGGTCCAGCCAGTCCAGCGCTTGCAGGCACTGCGGGCCACGGTCGACAAGATCACCGACGCTGAACAGCCGGTCCAGCGCCGGATTGAAATCAATCGCCAGCAACGCTGCCTGCAGGCGCTGAAAGTGCCCGTGGATATCGCCCACGGCATAATCGCGCCCCCGCGTATTGATGGTAAACCGCTCGATCCGACTCACACTGTGCTCCCCTCACCCACCGCCCCTAGCAGGCGTACAATAACTGTTGTGCTGACCGTGGACCTGGAGGTGAATCATGCGCCCTGCCCTGACCTTTGTCGCCTTGAGCCTCCTGGCGTCGAGCAGCCTGGCTCAAACACCGCCAGGCGCCTCGGTCGAAGTCAATTACGACACACCTGAACACTTTCGCGACGCCAGCCTGGACAGCAACGGCTACGAACGCGGAGCTGACGAGCATGTGATGAAAGAACTGCGCAGCTACCTGCAGACATTGGGCAAACGCTACCTGCCACCGGGCCAGACCTTGCGTATCGACATCCAGGATATTGACCTGGCGGGCCGCTACGAACCCTGGCATGCCCAGGCCTACTCGATCCGGTTTATGCGCGACATCACTTGGCCCAGTATCGACCTGCACTACGTGCTGTCGCAACAAGGTCAGACGCTTAGCCAGGCCGACGCGCGTGTGACGGACAAGTTCTACCTGCAACGTCCAGGCCGAAGCACCAGCAGCGATCGACTGTACGCGGAAAAAGCCATGCTCGATGAATGGTTTCGCAAACAGTTCGCCGTGCAGCACCAGACTTCGTCCTGAACTGTACGGCCCGTTTGGCAGTCACAACCTGTGTGAACTGTGCAGAGGACAATCCCAATGGTCACTCACTACAAAGTCGCCGGCCACCTGGCTTGCGGCCACCATGGCAACAATCTGATCTCGACCCGCGAGCTCAACCGCGTCAAATGCCGCAGTTGTCGCAACACCGATGCCTACAAGGACGCGCGACGTGAGCAGCGTAATGCTGCCCGCCGTGCGGCGCGTAAGGCCAAGGCGCAACACACCGCCAACGACTGGCGCGCCGCCTGGGTTGAACGCCTGACGGCCATGCCTGGGCTGCAACGCCTGCCCCGCGGTTTTCATGGCCAGGCGTTTGTCTGATTGCGCCCACGCCCCACTCAAGGTTTGAGCGTGAACTACCCTCAACACGTTGACGCGAGCGTGCTGTTCTCGTGTCGTCATGGCTGGTTTCATTCCTGTCGGGAGAACCGTTATGAAGTATTTGGCAGCGTTAATCGTCGCATTGACCTTTGGTAGCAGTGTCTTTGCCTCCGACTGCGATGACAAGATCAAGCAGCTGGAAGACATCGCGAAAAGTGATGGTCAGGCCCTAGACGGGGGCAAGGCTGGCGAATTCCGCGATTTGCTGGATAAGGCTAAAGAAGCACAGAAAGCAGGGGACGAAGAATTGTGCAACTCTTCGGCCGAACGTGCGTTGGGCATCTACAAGGTGGGGCGAAGCAAGTAAGCAGGTTGACACGCCCTCTTTCCCAGCCGTGGGAGCTTCCCTCCCACGGTGGATGCGTTTACAGCTGCCTTTCCCAAGATGAATCGCTGAGTTCGTATCGCTTGAACATCAGGGACTTGCGCCGTTGATGACGGTGATTTTATCCATTTCGGTGCTTCAAGGACTTCGTTTAAACCCTAGAACAACTCATCCAACTGCTCAAAAAACTCACGTTTTGCACACTCATCAGGCTCGCCAAGCCCTCGGAGAAAGTCGTTTGCTGCATTGTCCGAAACATCTTCGCGCAGGTTTCGATGAACAAACGCGATGTCCAGCCAGCGATCCGCGATACCGCCCCGCCCCAGATCGATGAAATGCAACTGATCATGGGCGTCGACGAAAACATTGGTGCCACGGAACTACCTTAATCGGGGGGGCATTTACGAGCACACTATCAACATGTAATTCACCGCGGACAAAAACAGTATCCCCTACTGACAGGTCCACCGCATCATCAAAGGATACAGGAACAACACCTAACAGACTGTTTCTAACAACAAAAGAGCCCTCTTCTCTTTTCTCTATACATACCCCACCCAGAACGGAGCTAGGCGAACCAGGAAGAGGCTGTTCAAACAAAATATCCGACCCTTGACACAGCACAGAATACTCCATAGAAAACGAATCATCTTTTATTGTTGCGCCTATCAAATCATTATCAGCGCACGAACCTTCCACATAATTATTAAATATCTTTGTTGTACAATAAATCACCACACCCTCAAGGGCAACTTCCAAATCCCGCTCGTACCCGGAACCACTTGCAGCTATAATCTTCATTGGTTTTCCCAAAAATATTTTGGATTGCTCGGCATCATTTTCTAGTTCCTCAACACACTAACGCAACAACTCATCTTTATGAATAAAAACATACCCGAAATCGCAGAAACAAGCGCCTACTAGTGATCATGCCCTCTGGCTCTATGAAGAAGACGCCAATCGAGGTGTGCCACCTATGAGACGCATTCAGAAGATCACCCAGCAGCGCCGCCGGCAGCTCCATGTTCACTTGCCGCCCAGTGGATTAAAGGACGCCTCATATAGCGATGGGCCAGGTCGAGCGCGACCGGCGCATGTGCTAGAAATCCGCAAAGTTGCAGGAAGAAGACCTGCGCTTGAAGGTTCGACCAGGGACTAAGCAGATCCTGCTGCAGCGCCTTTGCTGACCTCAACGAATTCCAACACGCCGGCGAGGCATCCGAAGGCATGCCCTCTTCCGGACAACACCGGTACGACGCGAAGACGCGCGCACTCTGACCAAAGCACCGTCGGCAAGAGGCGCAACGCCTTCAAGGCTTTACCAGATTAATTTCCAAAAACCACAAAGGAAAGACCATGAATAACTTCGGGAATATCACCGCGCATGGCACGCACTATCTCTACCCAGAGCGGCCACCGCAAGACCTCTTCTGGACCGACCAGAATGGGCACACCAACTACTGGTGCTCAGTCCAAGGCGGTACATCAGGAACCTCTAAGTCCCCACGCACAGAAAGCCGCCAGACGTTTCCTGACTCTGCCGAATCGTTCAACTGGGTACGCGGTAGCGCCAAGCACTCGATGACTGGCCGGGTACGGGTTGAAGCCGCCCCTTCCAAAGGGAAAGTTATCGTCGGTCAAATCCATGGACTTAACGCCCCGAACCCATTCCTGATGGTGATTTGGTGGAACGGTGTTGTACGGATCGATGCACGCGATCGCCCAGGTAGCAAAACCCGAACGCTGCTGAAGAAGGCAATCCCTCTAGGTCAGCCTTTCGATTACAGCGTTCAGGTTGATGACTCCGGCGAGTTGAGTGTTTGTCTCGATACTCTGAGCGCCAGTGCAGCAGTCAGCGAGACATGGGATAAATTCCCGTTCTACTTCAAGGCCGGTTCCTATGTGATCGACAACGAGGGCCTGATAACAGAGGGCGGCTGGGTAGTGTACGAGTCTTTCGATGTGTACAACGGCGCACTGCAAGTCTAAACCCCAGGCAGCGCCGGGCGACGACAGCTTAAGCGTAGTGCCGCCTGACCCTCCCGCACCTCCCGCCATCGCCGTCACTATGTCAGCCTAAGGTGGCGCGATTGTAAGCACGGTAGATCCGGAAAAAGCACCAGGCTCAACGGTTCCGTTGCTGAACAACGTTGATTTAACGACAACTGGGCGGGGCAAATCCTTTTCCATAAAAACCTCAACGCCGCCCTGCGCACTTTTCCCTCCGACTGTGAGTTCTGAGTACAAATTACGATCTGCTCTGAGGTTTACGGCCGAAGATAGTTTTGCGATTACACTGCTGACCCCGGTGCATGTTAACTGAAGTGTGGTTGCTGCCTCATTACCATCAATGGCAGCATCACTTACATTGCCATGGTTAATGTTGGTATTTCCTTTGATCTCGCACTGCATGGCTGGCTTAAGAACTTGAGCGCAAGGTCCGATCGGACTGACCGCCCCGCCGATCCCATTCCACTGATAGCCTTGAGCAAAAGAAATACAAAAATTTCCAGGTATCGCGGTACTACTTGGTACAAAAAGCGAACCATGGAATGGTATCGAGAAACCTGATTTTTTCATTTGCTCCAAGCGCATCAACGGCCCGGCCCGGCGCGCGCCGCAAGCGGCCAGGCTCTCTGGGCAGCCAACCATCAGCGAGTTATCGAAGCGCTTCTGCGAGCGGCCTAGGATTACTGGTCGGTATCGAGCCGTATCGAGTACAGGCAGTTGTTGGCGCCATCCGGAATCACCAACTCCTCGCCGACTCGATAGATTGGCCCAACCAGCTCGCCGCTCGCTGAGTACAGACCGTTATCGATAATTTGAAAGCGCTGCAATCCCAGATCATTAAGCACCGTGCCGTCAGGCTGTATTTGGCCAACCGCGGATGCAACGGGCCAATGACCTGCATAGAGCGTATACCTGTGTGTCTTGAATCCCTCAAACATCACCAATGATCCATGGCCAAAACATCAACTGTAACTGATACGGGGTGCCAAGGCGTTCGGTGCATGAGTTCGTGCGGCCCCATGGACTTGCAGTGGGGCGACATCGATCTGGAGGCGAAGATTGCGAATATCCGCCGCATTATCGTCGATGGCCAACCGGAGGGCCGGAGCAAAAAATGCGTTGATTTCATTGGACTAAACACCCCATCAGCCCCCACTAAAACGCACCTATTGGTATCAAAATTGGTATCAGCGTCACCCCTCCTCCGGCGTTCTGCCGACCAAACACAATTCCCCTCATCCCTGCAACTCGTCACCCTGCGCTAGCCAGAATTGGCCGACGCAATCACTGTATATAAAAACAGCATTGGTAGGTGACACCGTGATCATCGAAGACGACAGCTTTGCGCTGGGCATGCCGACGCCCATGGAGATGCTGGAGCAACATGCTCTCCTGCTCCAGGGGGAGAATGAGCAGCTACAACATGACCTATCCCGGGCACGGAAGAACATCGAGAAGCTGGTTGTGATCAATCAGGGACAGGCTGAGCAGGTCACCAAGCTGAACAGCAGAATCGAGCGGCTGACCAAGGATCTGTCCAAAGCTTATGTAGAGAGCACTGAGCTAAAGAATCGACAGATGCGCGGTTGCTCGCCTACATGGGGCGGGATGCCTCCAGCGTCCGACATAAAAGGACTAATGAAGGGATGAGTAGGCCCGCCGAGCAACCGAAACTGGTACTCCTGAACCGCCTCAAACAGAGACTCAGCCTCAAGCCGCAAGCGTTCTACTTCCTCCGGTGGAGCAAGTAAATCCCGAGCCTCGTGGTAACGACGAAGCGCATCCACTACCTGTCGCATCAGAGGCTCGCCGGACTCGACAACTCCCGCCAGAGTCTTCTTCACGCTGCTGTTCCTTCTATTGGAAAAAGCCTGGTCGCGAAACACCTTTTGTCGCCCTGCGCCGTATTCGATCAAAAATACCAGCAAACGGACGCTTCTGCTGCCCGAAATCCTTAGCCGTTGCATGAATAGAACACTGCAGTGCAGTCGTCGTTCTTGTGCTCAGGATACCTTGAGCTATTCTTGCTTTCGTAGCAAAGGGATCAAGCCATGAACACTCCTGCAAGACTTTTCCAAACCACAGGCGACATGCCCATGCCGACTATACGGGCGCATGTAACCGCTCTTTACGCCGCGGTTTACTTCCTTGGCAGATGATTAGAAATCTGCTAAATGAGACCATATTACCTCGCGCAACTCAGGGAAGCGCAGCGGCATTTGCAGTACACCTTTAATTGGAACTTCATGATTTCTCGCCCACGCCAGTATCGCTTGGCGTTGTTGTGAGTTCACATCTGAGATTGCGATAATGGAGTCGATCGCGCGGTACCGTACAATCTCTTGCAGCGCATGTGTATCTGGACCCGGATCCAAATCATCGTAAATCAAACACTCGAAACATCTGCCCGTCTCTAGCAACCTGACAACCTCACTGACGTTATTGCACAAACTTAGGGTGTAATACCCTAACTTGTTGAGCGTACGGGCGTAACCGAACAGTGAAGTGGGATTTGAACTGAGAATGACAAGATCCCCTTTACTCACGTGCATCGTTTGCTCCTTGTAAATTGGGACAAGCTGAGTAAGCGTCCAACCAGCTCCCCTTACGTAGATCGGGCTGCCATCGATTGATGGCGGCAACAGTTGAATCTGGTTCTCGACCTGATTGTTGTCGATATGTACAGCGCGTAGTGCTCCGGCGCTTGGCATGGCTTACAGCGACACCGGAAACGGTTCCTTCGGGTCCCGGGCATCCCCGAGCGACTTGGACCGTAAACGGCAAGCGCTTCGAGGGCGTAGGGAAATATTGACGATACGGGGGGAATTCGGAAAATACGCCGATCGGACGCTTACGAAACTTATCGCTCCGCAGGGGACCTATCAATCAGATCTGTCTTGCTGCAATTCAGATTTTTCTTGATTTTTTAGCTAGTTACAACTAGGAGCAAGACCAAGAATAATCTTGCCGGCTATCGAGGCTTATCGCGGCGACGAAAGGCACAAAGCCTAGCGCCTGATGGGCAGTCACCCTGCAATAATATCTACCGTGACGACACCTAATACTCGGAAATCAATTAATTCAACAATACTCAGCCACGTCGACTGTGAATTGTGTGGCTATGTCTGAGGTGCATTTCTGACCATTTCGCCTACTCATTCCATTAGCGCCAGAGTGATCCAAAATATGAATGAAAAAGTACTGATCGTCGACGACCACCCCGTAGTGCGACACGGCATGCGCTTAGCGCTCGATTCAATTGGGGTTGAGACAATAGGTGAGACTTCGGATGGTGCTAGCGCGCTTCAAATGATCCAATCCCTGCAGCCGGATATCGTGATTCTTGACATTGGTCTCGAGAAAGTCGATGGAATGACAGTATTGAAGCGGATCGTAAGGGAAAAGCTTGACACGCGAGTGCTGGTTTACACCTCGCAGACAAAAGAAACATTTGCCAGCCGTTGCTTTCAAGCCGGTGCCAGCGGCTTTGTCAGTAAGAACGAGCCCATGACCCAGCTGCTCAAGGCGATCGAAACCATTGCTGACGGCTATGTGTTTTTCCCCCGGGGCGCGATGCCGTTTTTTTCGGGTGCCGCTGTCACGGGTGAATCAGGTAACTTGGAGCATCTGACAGACCGGGAGATACAAGTTCTTAAACTGTTGGCGGAGGGGTTCTCCAACCGTGACATCGCACAGAAACTCAATTTAAGCACCAAGACAGTCAGTGGTCATAAGGTCAACATTCTTATGAAGCTCAACGTCACCTCCGTGGTCGAATTAGCTAGCATCGCCAATCAGCACAACCTCATCTGAGGCTGCCTCTGTGAAGAAAGTATTTCCCCTAATTGCCCTCCCCCTTTTTTTGCTGATGTTCGGCTACTGCCTACAGGCGGTAGCCAATATCGGTGATCTATTGCCCAATGCAAGACAACAACTCGACAGCGTGAAAATCAAACTCAGCGAGCAAGAGCGGGCCTGGCTTGTACAAAAGCAAACGCTGATCGTCGGGGTTACTAATGATTCCTTGCCCCCCTACCGGATATTTACAGAACATCAGGTTTTCGAAGGGCTTACGGCGGATTATTTGGGGGCATTGCAGCGTGAGCTAGACATTTCAATAAAGGTGCGGCCGTTCGACTCTACGGAGGCAGCCTTCACAGCGCTGCACCAAGGGCAGATAGATGTGGTCGCCAACGCAACAACTCAGGATGCTGAAGACGCCGATGTGCGCCTGACGCCCCCTTATGTACTGACAGAATTGGCCCTATTCGCTGAGAGTGGCGACCTCCACGAATACATTCCCTTTGATTCTAATTTACGTATCGCAGTGGCCAACAGCACTGTACTCGAGCTGTACAAAAACAACGGAGGCCTGGGCTCCTTCACCGTATATCCCACACCTTTAGCGGCAATGGCGTCGGTGTTGACCGGTGAGACAGACGTTTACCTTGGCGACATTTTTTCCACCTACTACCTTTCCAACCAGCTGTTCAGCAACCAGCTGGAGGTGAGCCAGCGCGTGCGACAACCAGAGGTTGGGGTTTCCTTCGCCGTTGCAGCGAATAATACCTTGATCACAGACCTGTTCGTGCGTGGCTTAGCTGGCATCACCCGCTGCCAAATGGCTGACGCCCAATATTTCTGGGGCGACATCCAGGGATGTGAAGTAAATGGCTTCCGCCAGCGCCTAACTGAGGCCGAGCGTACATGGCTGGACAACACTCCTATAGTGAGAGTCGCTATCAGTGAGGATTTAGCCCCGTACGCTTTTTTCAACAGTCGTGACCATCTGAACGGGATTGCCTCGGACCTACTGGATGTCATTCGCCTCAAGTCTGATATTCATTTCAAAATCATTCGCGTCAGCTCGCTGAGCGAGGTGGATGCATTGTTAACCAAGGGTGAGGCAGACCTTGGCATTCTGACAGAGACAAACCACGAACCATTACCGTACCTGCGCACTAGAGACTTGGCCACTGCTCCCTACCTCTATGTCATGCGTAGTGGCGAACAAGCCCTTCTCGATGAAAAAAGCACCGCAACAGTCGCTGTTGCTGAGGGCTACTTGCCGCCATCGATCCTTGCCCGCCAATATCCTCATGTGAGAATCGAGGAAACAGGCACCATGGGTGAGGCCTTCAAGCTTGTTCGTGAGGGTCGTGTGGATTTTGTTCTGGCACCAGCGAACGTTGCGCGCTATTACCTTTCATACAAATACGAAAATAGTCTAACAATTGGAGGAATCGTCAATGTTCCAAATGCGGATGTAGTGTTCGCCACTCATGGAAATAAACCTCAGCTAATTTCGATCTTCGACAAGATCATGGCAGAGATCCCTCCTCGAGAGTTCTTGCAGATCATTGGACGCTGGCGTGCGAACTCTGCCACCGATGAAAAGTACTGGGAGGGTGTCACCGCCGACATCTGGCGGTCCTTCGAGGCATTGGGCGCCCTGCTGTTAGTTGCGGGGCTATTGATCGTGGTTCAGCGCCGCCGCATTCTGCGCAAGCGACATCATTTGAAGCAGCGGCAACTCTTGCTGGATGAGTTGCAGCTGACCAAAGAAGCCGCTGAGAAAGCCAGTCGCAGCAAATCCGTATTTCTAGCCACCATGAGCCATGAAATCCGTACCCCACTCAATGCGATCATCGGCATGTTGGAACTGGTACTTACCCGCAAGGGCAAAGCCGAACTCAACACGCAATCCCTACACATCGCCTATGAGTCAGCTACCGGCCTGTTGGACCTTATTGGCGATATTTTGGACATATCGCGTATCGAGTCCGAAAAATTGTCCCTGAAACCGGAGTCGGCGCAGATCAAAAGCCTGTTGGAGTCTACGACCAATGTATTCTCCGGCCTCGCACGACAGAAGCAGTTGCATGTAAAGCTGGACATTGCCCCCTTGGCTGCCGAACGGGTTTGGGTCGACGGGTTGAAGGTCAAACAGATCCTGTCCAATCTATTGGGCAACGCAATCAAATTCACCGAACACGGTGGCATCGAGACTCGCTGCCAAGTAATTCCGACTAGCGAATCTCGCCTGCAATTCATCATCAGTGTCAGCGATACAGGCGCCGGCATACCGCCCACTCAAATTGACCAAGTGTTCAAACCATTTTTCGTCAAGCACGATGCGGTCCGCGACCCTAATGCTGGTGCAGGTCTGGGCCTAGCAATATGCAAGGCACTCAGCGATTTAATGGGTGGCCGCCTGGAGGTAGAAAGCGAACTGGGGTTAGGTACACGGATAACGTTCTGTTTCGAGGTTGAACGCGTCAGCTCTGATAGTCCAGTGGTCGAGGAAAACTCCGGTGCGCCTGCCAAACCTGATAACGATGACGCCCTTACCGTATTGATCGTCGAAGACCACCTGCCGAGCCAGTATCTGCTCTACCAACAAATATCCTATCTGGGTCATCGCGTGCTGACTGCCAGCAATGGCTTGGAGGGCTTGGCAATATGGCAAGGCCACGAAGTCGACGTTGTGATCACCGACTGCAACATGCCTGATCTTAGCGGCCAGGAGATGACCAAAAGCATGCGCCGCCTGGAGCAATCCCTCGGTGTTCGTCCATGCTTGATTATTGGGCTGACCGCTGATGCCCAGCACGAAGTGCTTGACCGCTCTCTAGCCTCAGGCATGGATTATTCGCTCACCAAGCCAATCACGCTTGCTGTCCTCAATCGCTGGATTCCAAAACGCGATACGAACACGCCGCAATTCGAAAGTACATCGTCTTCTATGAACGACATCCACGCAGACATGTCGGAGCACGTGGTGTCGAGCAACACTAGCGAATACGAGTCTCTGCAGCAGGCCTTGAAAACGGAGGACCTGGCGAAACTAAAAGATATCGCGCACAAGCTGAAGGGGACCGCGTACTTCCTCAATCAAACGAAACTGCTGGAGCAATGCGTCGAAGTCGAAGACATATGCACCGAAAGCACTATGTCAACTGAGGTGGTCGAAGCAGTGACCGCCCTTATGCAATCATTGGAGGAAATAAATAAGTCACTACGACCGATCTGACTTGCTTACTTCCCAAGAAATAACTTACTGAAACTCAAGAAAAAACCAGCGCGCACCGCAGACTCTTCTTTTATACAACCAAAGCGGCCTCCCATAAGCTTTGAGGGTGCTCAAAGCTAAGGCCTTTTATGATGCCCACCCCTCCTTCGTATTCCCATCTGCTAAAACAGCGACTTTCACTGCAGGAACCAGACCTCGTTAATGCCTTGAAAGCTCAAGCCCTACACCCCAGCGTTTACGAAGTGCAGCTGGGGCTTGGGCGGAGAGAGTTTCGTGCTTATCTGCAGCCTAAATTCGATCTACGTACGGGGAAGGTTGATGCAGCAGAAGTCCTAGCACGATGGCATCATCCGTTGCGCGGTGTACTTCGCCCGGCACACTTTATCCCCCTGATGAAGTATGCGGAGTCGCTCGACGAGTTATTAATGGAACTTCTGGAACAGGGGCTGGCGTACCAGCTAAAACTTCACGACCAGGGAAGGCTTATCAACCTTGCGTTCAATCTATCCCTGAGCCAGTTAACCTGCGGTAGTCTGGTCGATCGTTTACGAGGAAAGTTACTCAAGCATCCTTTACCGCTTCGCACATTGACCTTCGAAATTACCGAGGATGGTCCTGCAGCAGTTTCAAATTCTCTAATCGAGCAGCTCAATCGTCTGGCTAGACTGGGTGTTCGCTTATCGGCAGATGATTTTGGGACGGGGCATTCGTCAATGCTGCGTCTATGTCAAATTCCTTTCAGTGAAATTAAAATGGCGCGAGAGTTCATACGCCGCATTGACGAATCCGTCAGCTGTCGTGCAGTTATCCGTAATACCTTGGCACTGTCAGAGGAACTGGGTATGCAAACGGTGATGGAGGGCATTGAAACCGATCTACAGCGCACTCGCTTAATCCAAATGGGGGCTCAAATCGGTCAAGGTTTTTTATGCGCCAAGCCATTATCAACTGATGAATTTGAAAATTGGTTAAATAGAACTTATCAGCTTAAGAAAAAGTAAATAACGCAATAAAAAATACGCCAACCCTCTACCTTTAAATTACATCAACGAGGCACCGCCTCACTTACGCTTATGCATGCAAATCTTGGCGTTGCTCTGCCACACGCGATTCAATTGGCGCGAACACCCACGACATTGGGTGACCGAATAATCGATTAATTACCCCCCAAAGAACATATATGACTTGCGACCTGGAGCAGAAATAGCAACTACTCCAGTCGACACCAAACCATTACATTCGACAACTGCTTTAGTTGTACTCAAGAATATAGTTCAATGTGGCATTAGCCATACCCGGCTCGAACGCTTGAGAATCTTTCTTGACATACTCAGCAACGACAGGCAAGCGATAGATCTCTCCTGTGGGTTCACTTCTCACCCAGGTCATTCCCAACGCACCGCCGAGAGAGAAAGGTAACTTTATGCCCTGGTCACTTAACAACGAAAGTTCCACCCCTTTAGCCCCACCTGGCTCCAAACTCAACCGCCCGGGGCCTTCCGAGCTGCCATCAAAATATACCTTTACAGGAACTTTAGTACCGGCTGCCATTCCTGAGCACAGAACGTCAAGATTGAAGGACTTCTGTTTTGACCCCAAATTGGAAATTGGAACACGCCCCATGGGAATGTTAATTTTTTCTACACCCGTACAGCCTGAAAAATACGCTTGACTGTAAATTCTGGTACTTCCGAAGAATTTAACCTCTAATGCATTCCAGCCATTCAAAATTTGCTGAACTTTGAAGTTCATAAGTGCTTGACCCGTTGCAATGTCCCGGGATATCCGGACATAATCAATCCTTACTTTATTTAACGCATCAACGACCCCACCCGCTCCCTCATAACTTTTTTGAAATGGGATTGCGCGAGACCCATTTAAGTCTATAAGTCTAAACCCAACACCCGCTACTCCCGTATGAAATACATCAGTGAAACCTTCCACCAATGATCCTTGCTCCATTAACATGGATATATATCGCATCCCCGGATTACAGACAAAACCTCTAGAGCCATTGAGATTAATTATGATCGGTTGCGACGAAGCCATTACCGATCCAACAGGAGCTTTACGCAGCTCTATAGAGCTCGGGAGAGACGCCTCGACAAAAAATTTATTATTCCCACTACCCTGCTGAAGATACCAAGTGCACTCTTCCACGGTCGCCGCTTGAACCGTGCTTAAGCTCAAAGCAGCACTCAAAACCCACAAACATAACACTATATATTTCATCTGATTACTCCGCAGCCAATTGAATATCGCAGGCAGCTTTCACTTGATCATATAACAACAGAGAGTCACGCTCTGGCAATTTGTAACTTACATTACAACTATTACCAGACCAACTTAAAGTTAGCCGCCCGTGTTCCTTGATGCCAAATACTAATGCGCGCGATTGGTTATCCACTACCGCTAACAACAGATTGTCTTCATCAAATAATTGCGCACCAAATGGCAATTTTTTTCCGTTAGCTTGCAGGAGATCAAATTGCACGCGTCGGCCGGTGGAGGCTTCAAAGCGGGCTTTGACAATCGAGCCTCGACGGGGAACAACCCTCTGAGAGGTTTCAGTGACGTCAACGTCGCTACCGAGGGTTTGGGTGTCGATATTTACCCAGTTGTAGCGATACGGCTGCACGTAACCTTCGATGGTGTAACCCGCGCCATCGGTTCGAGCCGTCGAACCTTCGACCGCCGCACCTTTGACCCCAGGCACCTCGATCAATGCAAAGGTCTCACCCACTGGTTGACCGAAGGTTACGCCGCCACTGTGGGCTACCACCGAGCCGGACGCGGTCATGTCCAGATGCCGCGAGGGTCCTGACTTCGAATAGTTTGCCGCGACCTTGGCCGACGGCGCATCCCAGCCCAGGCCAACGCTGCCGGAGCGCTCGCTGTCGTACAGCCCGGCCTGAGCCGAGTACGACCAAGTGTTGGCATCGTTGAGGTAACCCGCGACACCGCTCTGCACACTCTCCTGACCTTTACTGGCAGTAGCGAGGTTGGCATAGAGGCGCTGCGAGCGAACACGCGGGCCGAACGGCACACTTACCGAGAACGCCAACTGATTATCCGAGTCGCGCGACGGGCCAGCATTTTGCGTGTGAGAGGTCGACACGCTGTAGCTCACCTCACCGATAGTGGCGCTGTAGCCAACCTGCAAACGCCGCGTACTGCCGGCAAGATCCCAATAGTCGGTCTCGCCGGCGCTGATAAAGAGCGAGCCGTAGCCACCAATCGTCTGATTGATACTCAAGTCCAGACGATTCTTCTGTCGGCCGCGACTTCCGTAGAAATCGGCCTGATCCGACTCGTCGATGTGTTCGCTCAGCGTGCGATATCCCGAAGTAGAATAGCGATAACCGGCCATGGTGAACGTGGTGTTGGTTTTACTCAGGGTCTTGGAGTACAGAAAACGCACACTCTGGCCCGTGGTCTGCTTGCCGCTATCCGGCCGTGAACGGCTGTTGGTGACATCCACGGACATCCCACCTAACGATGAGTTGATGCCAACACCTACGTTGAGCGCCGTATAACCTTCGCTACCGAGCACACCACCGTAACTCGTAAGGTTGTCGGTCGCGCCATACACTGCTGTGGCTTGAAGCATGTTGGGCGATACGGATCGTTCATTGTCGTATTCACCCACTGACAAGCTGTACTGGAAGTTTCCCCGGCGGGTCATCACCGGCAGGTAGGAATAAGCCTGGCTGTATTTACGCTCGCGTCCATCAGACTCGATGATCGTGATTTCCAGGTCACCATTGGAACCGCCTGGATAGATATCGCGGATCTCGAAGGCCCCCGGCGACACCGAGGTGGAATAGATCACATAGCCGTTCTGGCGTACTTCGACGATGGCATTGGTTTCGGCAATGCCACGTACGACCGGCGCATAACCGGCTTCATCATCGGGCATCATGCCGATGTCCGAGCCAAGCTGAAAACCGCGAAAACGCGTGCTGTCGAAAATCTCACCATTGCTGTACAGCTGGCCAACGCCAAAACGCCCCTTGAGGCTGGTAACATCGTGCTCCAGGTAGGTTCGGTTGCTCGAAAAAGTCCGTGAAGTCCCGGTGCCCTGACTGAGCGACGATTCGTTACGCAGGCGCCACTGACCGATGTTCAGACCGTTGCGTAAGCCCAGGTAGCCGTATTCGCTGCGAAAGCCGTCACCGGTGTTACGGTTGAAGTTCAACTGATAGCTGCTGAACAGCGCAGTGATGCCGTCATCCCACAATGACGGGTCGACATAGCCTCGGGCCCGGCGCTTGATGTAAACCTGTGGAACGCTGATGTGCAACGACAACTTGGCCACGTCGAGTTCGAGGGTTGCGCCGTCAATACGCAGTAAAGTGACAGGGTCGCTGTCAGTGCTGTCGGCCGAGACGATGCCTTCTTGTATCAAACGCTGCACGTCGATGCCGAGGTCGCGCAGCAGTCCAAGAGTCAGGAGCGGTTGCGCATCAGCGTTCTCGGCTTCCTCGTCAACCACGAAAGTAACTTCCTGACGTCGATCCAATTGTTGGTTAACGTACAGATCAACGCTATAGGTACCGGGAACGATGCCGTTCGACTGCTCGAAATAACGCAAATCGACCTCGGCATCCTTATTCTTGAGAAACATCGGGTTAAATTGGGCAGCGACCACTGTTGTGGAGCTCAGAAAACTGAGGGCGGCTACGCATGAAAGGTGCCTACTGGTGCTCAGACTGGAATTCTTTTTTTGTTTAGAGGGCGACAAGAAAGCTTTCAAATTAGTACCCTTATGCGCAGGGCACTCCCTAAGCCGGAGTCCCTTCGCTAGAGTTGGAAAAATGGATAATTTGCGTATTACCGCTGAATAACCGACTGATATTTGACCAGAGCACCAAAGTCATTGACAGACTCCCATCGAACTTCGGTAGATTCCCGAACATTTTTAGGGGGATTTTTTATCTTCATTTTTGCCGAACTTTTAGGGCCGACCATTTCCGCCTCAGCCAGATACTCCCTGCCGCCGATAATAACTTTCGCCACGCCCAGGGAAACGTTGAATGCGGAGGAATTATTGGCCAACAACATCGTTTCGCCGGAATTACTTACAAGCTTCCAGCTGAGATTTTTTGCTGCTTCATCCGGCGTGCCTGGAAGTTTCGCCGGTCGATAAAACAACTTTAGGCGCTGACGGAACGCCACTTGCAGGTTGTTATCCGTCCCAGTCAATTGCGGTATTTCCTGAACGCTTAACCAAAACACCGACTCGCGATCCTCGGGCAATCCTTTACCTTGGTAAAAGATTCGCAACGCTTGCTGTTTTTTGTGGCTAAGACGTGCAAGAGACGGGGTGATGGCGAATGGTACGTCGCTTTCAGCCTGGTTGGATGCAGCTTCAATCCAGGACTGGATCATGATGTCCTCAGCGCCCTCATTGCGCACTTGGATAGTGGCTTCGCGGTCAGTCGCCGGATAGATCACCCGCGTGCCGCCGACCTGGACACCTGCTATTGAAAAACTTGAAGGCGCTGCCAGCGCCATAAACAGACACCAGCGCAATACTAAAGTGGATTTCATTGGTGATCTCACAGAAAGCGGGGCGTTGCACCCCGCAATAACGAATTACTCGTAGGACAGGGTGAACGGCAGGGTGCCGTTGGCAGTGCCCACGGCCAGTTCGGCGCCGTTGGGAACATAAGCGGCACGCATGCTCAGGGAGGCGTTGTACTTGGCAGTCTCACCTTCGCCGGTCGATACCAGTGCTGCGGAGTAGGCTTCGTTGGCGGATAAGTTGATAAGTTGGTTATTGCTGTCGTACATACCGATGCCAACACCTTTAGCGGTGCCGGAAGTCTTCAGCAGACTGTTGTTCTTTTCGTCAATACCCGAGCCGGCCATCGGATCGAAGCCAAATTTCACGGTGGTAAGACCGGCTGCGGTGTTGCCACAGTCCAGGTTCAGGTTGATGGATTTACCGGCAGCAATGCCCCCGCCCGCTGCACCACCGAGCGAGTCCAGACTGACTTTTCCCATGTTTACATCAATGGTCTGAGCACCAGCGCTACCACCCGTGGTGGTGCCGGCGCCAGCCGATGCAACACAGGATGCGGCAATGATTTCACCAGTGAAGTTGATGGTGCCATCAGCAGCTAGGGCGTTATTAGCCAGAGTAAAAACTACCGAAGCAGTCAAGAGTAACTTAGACATATTCATTGAAAAACAACCCTCTCAAAAGTGCCCTTGCATGTATATTTTTAGCGCAACAAAAGCGCCGATATAGAATAATTTTCGACAAACAATGGCACCATAGGAACGCTCTTGAATGCATCCGAGAAAAATCTTGAACCCTCGTCAACACTAACTTCAGCACATAGCCTCACCCTGCCAGACCACTTTTCAGAACATAAAAAAAGAACTATAAAAACACGCAAGACTAGCCTGTACCATATTACACACTCACCCCCACTACTTACTGATATCTACATTCACAGCCCCATCTTTCCCACTGAATGCAATACGCTGCAACAGCAGATATCGGATATTTATCTGAAGCAAGTTCTCAGCTTTCCGCCCGGATCAATCTTTGCGGGCCGGCAGCGCCAAGAAATGTTTTATAGCCAGAAAATACCAATCCTAATAACTACGCGACTTGTAAATAACTCTTGTAGCTGTTCGCCATCCCACGTTTTACATCTGCAAGCCGTTCCTTAAGCCGAATCAACTGAGCGATAAAGCATGGTCGCCGGACGAGAATGGCGCTGAATGATTTCTACGCGCGCCCGACCTGAGAGCTGATTTGAGAATATCGGGTCATTCACTCAGCCTCCTGCCAATGTGCGCACAATTCCTTGACAGGCCTGAAGCGCTTTCAATCCCTCGTCACCGTCACCGGTTATGGCGACAATTCGTTGAGCAGCCGCTGGGTCAAGTTCGCCTCGCGCGGCGCCATGAACCACGCCGCTGGTGCTGGAGGCGGCTGGCACCCCACTGCCATTACCTAGGGCGGCGAGTAGGACTGACAACCGGAGATCAGAAGTAGCTAGGCGATTGCGTAGGCGATCCTGGTCTTTTGGGGCATTAGTCAGCTCCTGGTGGTGGGTTTTGTCGTTGGCCTTCAACTGCTCCTCGAGTGCACGGCGGCGTGCCTGCTCTGCTTTGCCAGTTGATCACTGCCACAGCGCCAGCCTCAACGCCCTGGTCAAGCTATCAACGATTCTGCGCTCAGCGGTGATCGACGGTTTGATCAGTAGGAACCCTGCCGAGGCACTGCAACTGCCCAAGCGCACCAAGAAAGAGATCGACCCGTTCACTTTAGAGGAGGCGAACCAGATCACTACCAGGCTCTACGAGCATCCGCACTGGCCAAGCCAAATCTACGCGGCTTTCTTCTAGTACGTGTTTTTTAGCGGCGTACGCCTGTCGGAGGGCCTGGAGCTGCGCTGGGATGCTGTCGATTTGGAAAAGAAGATTGCCCATGTGAAGCGCACTGTTGCGCTGGGCGAGGTAGTCGAGCGCACCAAAACCGGCAAAGACCGGTTCGTGCTGCTCAACGAGAGGGCCTTGCATGCGCTCGAATTCGCCAAGGAGTACGCCGAGCGACGCAGGAAGGGAAAGGGTCGGATCACGGAGTCACCGTTCATTTTCCCGCCATCGAAGAATGCAGAGTATGTCCAGCAGACCTCTGATCTCCATCATCAGTGGCGGCCGGTGCTGAAAGAACTGGGGATTCGTTATCGCCCACCATACAACTGTCGTCACACCTATGCGACAATATGCTTAATGTCTGGCCTCAACCCCGCATTTATCTCCCAACAGCTCGGCCACAGCGTGCAAATGCTGCTGTCGACGTATGCGCGTTGGATTAACTCAAGCTCCGACTGGAGCGAGCTGGAAAAGCTGCAAATTGGTATCAAATCGGTATCAGCCGCAATGCCAGCGACGTAAGCTATTGATAGGTAAGCCCTTTGATCTCCACCGCTAACATCACCATGCAGTTCGGCGCCAAGCCATTGTTCGAGAACGTCTCGGTCAAGTTCAACAACGGCAACCGCTACGGCCTGATCGGCGCCAACGGCTGCGGCAAGTCGACCTTCATGAAAATCCTCGGCGGCGACCTGGAGCCTTCCGCAGGCCAGGTCATGCTCGAGCCGAACGTGCGTCTGGGTAAACTGCGCCAAGACCAGTTCGCCTACGAAGAATTTACCGTGATCGACACCGTGATCATGGGCCACGAGGAACTGTGGCGGGTCAAGGCTGAGCGCGACCGTATCTATTCGCTGCCAGAAATGACCGAAGAAGACGGCATGGCCGTGGCCGAGCTGGAAACAGAATTCGCTGAAATGGACGGCTATACCGCCGAATCCCGCGCCGGTGAGCTGCTGCTGGGCCTGGGTATTCCACTGGAACAGCATTTCGGCCCGATGACCGAAGTAGCACCAGGCTGGAAATTGCGCGTATTGCTGGCGCAGGCCCTGTTCTCCGACCCTGAAGTGCTGTTGCTCGACGAACCGACCAACCACCTGGACATCAACACTATCCGCTGGCTGGAAAGCATTCTCACGGCGCGTAACAGCACCATGATCATCATTTCCCACGACCGTCACTTCCTCAACAGCGTATGCACGCACATGGCTGACCTGGACTACGGTGAGCTGCGTCTGTTCCCAGGCAACTACGACGAGTACATGACCGCCGCGACCCAATCGCGCGAGCAGTTGCTGTCAGACAACGCCAAGAAGAAAGCCCAGATCGCTGAGCTGCAGACCTTCGTCAGCCGCTTCTCGGCCAACGCCTCGAAAGCCAAGCAGGCCACCTCCCGCGCCAAGCAGATCGACAAGATCCAGTTGGCCGAAGTCAAGCCGTCGAGCCGGGTCAGCCCGTTCATCCGCTTCGAGCAGACCAAAAAGCTGCACCGCCAGGCTGTGACCATCGAAAAGCTGTCCAAAGGCTTCGACGGCAAGACCCTGTTCCAGAACTTCAGCTTCACCGTTGAAGCGGGCGAACGCGTGGCGATCATCGGCCCGAACGGTATCGGCAAAACCACCCTGCTGCGCACCCTGGTCGGTGAGCTGGGGCCGGATGCCGGCGCGATCAAGTGGACCGAAAGCGCTGAGCTGGGCTACTACGCCCAAGACCACGCCCACGACTTCGAAGACGATGTCAGCCTGTTCGACTGGATGGGCCAGTGGACTCAGGGTGAGCAGATAATCCGTGGCACCTTGGGGCGCATGCTGTTCTCCAACGACGAGATCCTCAAGTCGGTCAAGGTGATTTCTGGTGGTGAGCAAGGCCGCATGCTGTTCGGTAAGCTCATCCTGCAAAAGCCGAACGTGCTGATCATGGACGAACCGACCAACCACCTGGACATGGAATCGATCGAGGCGCTGAACCTGGCGCTGGAAAACTACCCAGGCACGCTGATCTTCGTCAGCCACGACCGTGAGTTCGTGTCGTCGCTGGCCACCCGCATCATCGAGCTGAGCCCGAGCGGTGTAGTGGACTTCAGCGGCACCTACGATGATTACCTGCGCAGTCAGGGCGTCGTGGTCTAAGCAGTACAGCTGCCAGCCCCACAGCACCTTGTGGGCGCTGGCCTTGCCAGCGATGCGGGTATCCCATCGCCAGCAAGGCTGGTTCCCACAGCGCATCAGCACGCTTGAGCGCTGAAAAATTAGATAGCCTGCTTCCTTTTATCGTCGCCGCCAGCGATCATGGGCCCTCTCCCACGCCTGCCTGCGAACAAGCTCATGTCCGCGTCACCACCCGCCCCCGTCAGCAGCTTCTCGGTCACCCTGCAAATCCTTGCAATCGTCTTCTATACCTTTATTGCCTTTCTCTGCATCGGCCTGCCGATCGCGGTATTGCCGGGCTATGTGCATGATCAACTGGGCTTCAGTCCGGTCATTGCTGGCCTGACCATTGGCCTACAGTACCTGGCCACCTTGCTCAGTCGGCCCTTCGCCGGGCGGGTGGCCGACGGCAAGGGCACCAAGCAGGCCATCATCTATGGGCTGCTGGGTATTGCCATCAGCGGCGTGCTGACCTTCGCCTCGGCCTTGACGGTCAATGTGCCGACGCTGAGCCTGCTGATGTTGCTCGCCGGGCGCCTGTTTCTGGGCATTGCTCAAGGGTTGATTGGCGTGGCCACCTTGAGCTGGGGCATCGGTGCGGTGGGCAGCGAGCAGACAGCGCGAGTGATTTCCTGGAACGGTGTTGCCTCCTACGGCGCTATCGCCATCGGCGCGCCAGTGGGTGTAATGGTCGCAGACCACCTGAACTTCGCGACGTTGGGCCTGATGTTGACGGCATTGGCGGTACTGGCGTTACGGGTGATCCGCGACAAACCGTCGATGCCGGTGGTGCGCGGTGAGCGTTTACCGTTCTGGTCTGCTTTCGCCAGGGTCGCACCCTGTGGCATGGGCCTGACCCTGGCCTCGATCGGCTACGGCACCCTGACGACCTTTGTCACCCTGTTCTACCTGGAGCAAGGCTGGACCGGCGCGGCCTGGTGCCTGAGTGTCTTTGGCTTGTGCTTTATTGTTTCGCGGCTGTTGTTCGTCAATGCCGTCAATCGCTTTGGGGGTTACCCCGTGGCCATTGCCTGCATGAGCACCGAAGCCCTGGGCCTGGCCTTGCTGTGGCTGGCACCCAATCCGGCGCTGGCGCTGGTGGGGGCCGGGCTGACCGGCTTTGGCCTGTCGCTGGTCTATCCGGCGCTGGGCGTTGAGGCGATCAAGCAAGTGCCGGTGTCCAGCCGCGGTGCAGGCCTGGGTGCCTACGCGGTGTTTTTTGACCTGGCGCTGGCCATTTCCGGGCCGCTGATGGGAGCGGTGGCCCTGCACCTGGGCTACGCCTGGATCTTCTGCATTGCCGCCTTGCTGTCGCTGACGGGGGTTGGCCTGACGCTGCTGCTGGCGCGTCGCCGCCTCATCATTGATCGGCCGTGAGCCCTGCCCGCTCAGGTCGACTCAGGGTTTGGCTGAAAAAGTGCGCCGCTTCAGCTTGCAATGACAGGTGAATACCTTCGCGATCCACCCCCTCCGGGTCGTTACACAGCGTCGCCATGTGCTGGCGTTGTTCATCGTCGCACGGCGCCATAAAGACAAAATGCCCGGCACCGGCCAATAAGCGATAGTTGGGCGTCACCGGCAGTTTGCGCGCCAAGGCCTGGGCGTTCTTGTCGACTGCCACTAACTGATCCTGATCACCGCTGTAGATCAATGCCGGTACCTTGACCTGAGCCAGCGCGTGGCGACCAAACATCAAACTCAACGGCGCCATCAGCAGCAACGCGTGGATTCGGGGGTCGGCCTCGGCACTCAAATCAGCGCGGTCAGCGATCAGCACGCCGTTGGTCTTGCAGGCATCGGCATCCAGCGGCCGTTCCAGGCAATAGCGACGCAAGCGCTCCGGGTCCGGTTGTGCACCGGAAAGGATCAGCGCGGTTTCACCGCCTGCCGAGTAGCCGATCATCCCGACCTGTTCGCCACGGATATAGGGCGCGAGCAACGGATCGTCAAGACTGGCAGTAATCGCCGCACTGATCTGCAGCGGCCGCCCATAGAGGTTACTCAGGGTACCCAGGCGACTGTGATCGTGGGCGTTATCGCCTGGGTGGGTGACCGCCACCACCACAAAACCCCGGCGCGCCAAGGCACTGGCCAGGTCATGCAGGGCCAGCGGTGTGCCAGTGTTGCCATGGGACAGCATCAGCAGCGGGTAGCGGCCAATGGCCACTGGTGTGCCTTCGCTGGCGGCGACCCGATAACCGTCGATGCGGCTGCTACGTTCGGGCCCCGTAGAGGGATAGAACGCCAGCGCTTGCACCGGCTGCGCGTCCAGCGGGTCGGCGAACACCATGCGGTGCAAACCGACACTCCAGTGCTGCGCCGGCTCAGCATTCGCCACACTGGCAGCGCCAAGCCAGCCCAAGATCAAAAACGCAGCGAATGTGCGCATCGGCGTCACCCTGCCCGGTTGATGATCCAGCATAAAGCCAGGCGTTGCGACGTGGATGAAAGCTCAATGAAAAAACCGACAGCAGACGAGGTCTGCTGTCGGTTTTATTACAGCTTGAGCGGTGATCAGGCCGCTGCGAACAGCTCGTTGCTGATCTGCGCTTGCGCTGCACTCATGGCGTTGTTGCGATGCTCTTCGCCATAGGCCAGGCCGTGGGCACGAACGATTTCCAGGTCAGTGATACCGATGAAACCGAGGAACACCTTGAGGAACTCTTCGTGACCAACACCCGTTGGTTGGCCGGCATGCAGACCACCTGCGGTGGACACCAGGATCACCTTCTTGTCACCACACAGGCCTTCAGGGCCAGCTTCGGTGTAGCGGAAGGTCTGACCAGCGACGGCGACGCGATCGATCCAGGCCTTGAGTTGGGTCGGGATGGTGAAGTTGTACATCGGTGCAGCAATCACCACCGCATCAGCAGCGAGAAACTCTTGCAGGGTGTCGCTGCTCAGCTGGGCTTCGTGCTGCTGGGCGGCATCGCGCATGGCTTCTGGGGTCCCGGCAGCTACCAGCGTAGCGGCAGAGAAATGGCTAATGGCGTCGGCAGCCAGGTCGCGGTAAACCACTTCCAGAGAAGGATCGGCGGCTTTCCAGGCGTCGACCACGCTGCGGCTCAGCTGGCGGGAGGCGGAATTGTCGCCCAGGATGCTCGAATCGATATGCAACAGTTTCATGGGACTCTCCTGAATGAAGACCGCATCTGGGCGATCACGATGGGGAGAATCCTACCCGGACGGCGAATAGCTGATAAGTCAGCAAAAATGCGTTAGTTTGTCCTACTGACAGGACAATGGTGAGCGCCATGCAAGACCTCAATGACCTCTTCTACTTCGCCCGGGTGGTCGAAGCCGGTGGTTTTGCTGCTGCCGGACGCCTGCTCGGGATCCCCAAGTCGCGCCTGTCACGGCGCATCGCCGAACTCGAAGAACGTCTGGGCGCGCGCCTGCTGCAGCGCACCACCCGCCAGCTGAAGTTGACCGCAGTGGGCGAGCGTTACTTGCGTCACTGCCAGGCCATGTTGCTGGAAGCGGAAATGGCGGACGAGGCCGTGGCCAGCATGACCAGTGAACCGCGAGGGCGCTTGCGGGTGTCGTGTCCGGTGGGGCTGGCCCACTCGTTATTGCCACACGTGATCAGCCGCTTTCTCGAACGGTATCCGTTGGTACAACTGGACATGGTGCTACTCAATCGCCGGGTCGACTTGATCACCGAAGGCATTGATGTGGCCCTGCGTGTGCGCGACTTGGGTGACGAGGACCCGGCGTTGGTCACGCGGCGCCTGCGCCAGGCACAAATGTACCTGGTGGCAGCGCCCGGCTTTGCTACAACCCATGCCCCGCTCACCCCCGAGGACCTCAATGGCTTGGCAGTGCTGGGCGCGGTTGACGTCGACCGTCTGGTCCATCTGCGCCTGCTCGACGACCGTGGCCACAAACACGAACTTGCCCTGGAAGCGCGCCTGGCCATTGACGACTTTGTCGTGCGCAAGCAGGCCGCTCTGGATGGTCTGGGCTTCACCGCCCTGCCGATCATGCATTGTGAAGAGGAGCTGGCCCGTGGCGAACTGGTTCGGCTGCTGCCAGACTGGTCGCTGCCGGGCGGTTATTTGCAAGCGGTCTACCCGCACCGACGCGGTCTTCTGCCTGCCGTGCGGGTATGGATCGACCATTTGGTGGAGTCGTTTGCCGAGTGTGGGGAGCGTTATGTCTAAGGGAGCAATCAGCCCGGCGCAGGTGGTGGACTTCTGCCTGAGCCTGCCCGGTGCACGGGAAGACTACAAATGGGGCGGTGTACGAGTGTTCTCGATTGCCGGCAACAAGATGTTCGCGGTGTTGGACCTGGCCGGCGCTGGTTTGTCGTTCAAGGTCGACAGCGAGCTGTTCCTCGGTTACGTCGACCGCCCCGGCGTGCGCCCGGCACCGTATCTGGCACGGGCACACTGGATCAGCTTGGCACCCCCCTACCCAATGGCTCGCGAGGAGCTCTGCGACCTGCTGCAGCGCTCCCACCAACTGGTGGTCAGGCGCCTGCCCAAACGCCTGCAGCCGGGCCTGCTTATCTGAGCAGCGGGCCCAGCGCGCTGTCCAGCCAACGACCACCGAGCAGCAGGTGGTCGACCCAGAACAGCTGGTGCACGGCAACAATGGCCCAGAAACTCAGCTGAAACGACAGCTTTCGGGTTTTGTGCCGAAAGGCCTGCTGGGCCAGTAACGCCCCTGGCCAGCCGCCGCACAACTCACTGGCGTGCAGGACTTTTTCCGGGGTCCGCCAGCCTTGGACACGTGCTTGCTGCTTGTCACGCCAATACAGCGCAAAGCTGATCAGACTGGCCAGCGGATACGCCACAGCGGGTAGCCATGACTGGCCGCTGAGCAGCATCTGTAGCGCACCACCGAGCGGCAGCAAACACAGGCCGAAGAACACCAGGAGTTTACTGCGCGGGTGCTGGACAGCGCTGTTAGCGGTAACAGCGCGTCGCGCAGAAGCTTGAGTGCGGCTCATCGATCAACCGTGCGCCGTGGCCCAGTCGACCACACCGAACTGCCAGGTGGCCAGGATGATCAGGCCAAAGACAATCCGGTACCAGGCAAACATCGCATAGCTGTGGTTGGCGATGAAACGCAGCAGGCCGCGTACCGCGATCATGGCGAAGATGAACGAGACCACGAAGCCAATGGCGAACACCGGGAAGTCATCCGGCTGGAACAGATCGCGGTACTTGTAGCCCGAATACACCGCGGCACCGACCATCGTGGGCATGGCCAGGAAGAATGAGAACTCGGTTGCTGCCTTGCGCGACAGGCCAAACAGCAGGCCACCAATAATAGTCGAGCCGGACCGCGAGGTTCCCGGGATCATTGCCAGGCACTGGGTAAAGCCGATCTTCAGGGCATCGGTCCAACGCATGTCATCGACCTGCTCAACCTGGACCACGTGCTCACGGCGCTCAGCCCAGAGCATGATGACCCCACCGATTACCAACGCAGTGGCTACCGTGATGGGATTGAACAGGTATTCATGGATCAGGTCGGCAAACAGCACGCCCAACACCACTGCCGGCATGAAGGCGATCAGCAGATTGGCCGTGAAGCGTTGGGCCTGACGTTCCTTGGGCAAACCCAGGACCACGTCGAAGATCTTGCGTCGAAATTCCCAGACCACCGCCAGGATGGCCCCTAGCTGAATGATGATGTTGAAGGCCATCGCCCGCTCACCACCGAAGTTGATCAGGTCGGCAACAACAATCTGGTGCCCGGTACTGGAGATCGGCAAGAACTCGGTCAAGCCTTCGACAATACCCAAAATGACGGCCTGCAGGCCGGTCCAAAGATCCATTATTCCCCCACGAAGCGATGCCTATGGCACGCCCCCGTTGTAGTTTCCATCAGCCAAAGCCAGGTTCGAATGCCCGGTCGTTTTACAGCGACAGTTGGTCGCAAAGTCGGCAAAAAAGTTCAGCCACCCTTCAGGTTTGTCCCGACCGGGCCGAAATCCTATCAGACCTCTCGTGTAAACGCTGCTGGTCGGCACTACACACCTTGTACGAATCAGGCACTTAGGCCTTGGTCGAGTAGGTGGTGGGGGAAAAGCATGCTGGTATGCGCAGGACAATAAAAAGAATCCGGGGTGACCGTTCCATGAAGACTCTACGAAGCCTGTCAATCAGCCGCCGCTTGTGGCTGATCCTGGTAGTGGCGGTGGCGATGCTGTTGACCTTGGGCCTGCTGATGCTCAGGCAGATCCATGGCGATTTGTACCAGGCCAAGGCCGAGAAAACCCGCCATGTGGTGGAAACTGCCGCCGGTGTGCTGGCTTATTATCAGGGCCTGGAGGCTAGCGGCACCCTGAGCCGCGAGTCGGCCCAGCAACAGGCCTTGAGTGCAGTACGCGGCTTACGCTACGACCAGAATGACTACTTCTGGATCAACGACCTGGGGCCGAAGATGATCATGCACCCGGCCAACCCCAAGCTCGACGGCCAGGACCTTTCCGCCGTGCGCGACCCGGACGGGTTTGCCGTGTTCAACGAAATGGTCGCCTTGGCCAAGGCCCAGGGTGCGGGCAGTATCGACTATCGCTGGCCCAAGCCCGGCGCCAGCGAGCCGGTTGAAAAGACCTCGTATATCCTGTTGTTCAAGCCCTGGGGCTGGGTTATTGGCTCAGGTATCTATATCGATGACATGCAGAACGAGTTCTTGCGCCAATTGCGTGACGCCTCACTGCTGGGTCTGGGCATCGCCCTGGTCATGACCTTGCTGGTGGTGGTCATTGCCCGCAGCATCTCGCGCCCCTTGCAAGAGGCAGTGGATGCCATGGCCATGATCGCCAGCGGCGAAAGCGACCTCACCCGCCGTCTGGATACCCATGGCCGCGATGAAGTCACCCGATTGGGCGAGCACTTCAATCGCTTTACCGGCAAGCTGCAGGGGGTAATCAGCCAACTGCAGGGTGCCGCGCAGGCACTGGGTCAATCGGCAGTGGATGTCGGCAACAATGCCAATCAGGCGCAACAGCACAGCGAACAGCAATCGGCGCAGATGGAGCAGGTGGCCACGGCGATCAATGAAGTGACCTACGCTGTGCAGGATGTCGCCCGTAATGCCGAACAGGCGTCCACTGAGATGCGCGACGCCCAGCACCGCGCCGAGCAGGGTCAGCAGAGCATCCATGGCAGCCTGCAGCAGATCGATCAATTGTCCGGCACCATTGATGAAGCGGTCACAGTGATCCAGACCCTGGCCAGCCAGAGCACGCGAATCGGTAGCGTGCTGGAAGTGATCCGTTCGATTGCCGAACAGACCAACCTGCTCGCGCTCAACGCGGCCATTGAGGCGGCCCGGGCAGGCGAACAAGGCCGTGGCTTTGCCGTGGTCGCCGACGAAGTCCGTTTGCTGGCCCAGCGCACCCAGCAATCGACTGCAGAAATCCAGAGCATGATCGAGCATTTGCAAGGGCAGTCCGAGGCGGCAGTCAAAGCGATCGACGCCAGCAGTTCAGCCTCTCGCCAGACGATCGAGCGAGCCAACGAAGCGGGGGTCAGCCTGGACGCCATCAGTCAGGCGTTGCACAACCTCACCGCCCTCAACGCCTCGATTGCCAGTGCGACCCTGCAGCAGTCTCACGTCGTCGAGGACATCAACCGCAGTGTCACCGACACCGCCGACCTCTCACGCCAGACGGCAGTGGCGGCCCAGCAATCGAGCAGTGCGGGAGTGGCATTGAATCAATTGCGCGAACAACTGGATCGGTTGTTGGGGCAGTTCCGCGTTTAACCCTCATCACCGGCAAGGCCGACGCCTACAGGGAAGCTGAACACGGACACTTGTGGGCGCCGGCCTTGCCGGCGATGGGCTGCAGCGCAGCCCCAATCATGTACAATCCTCGCCCTCCCCCGAACCTGCCTAGGAACGCCGATGTCCGGCCTCGAACTGTTCGCCGCCGTGCTCGGCGTTATCGCCGTGTGGCTCACGACCAAACAGAACCCTTGGTGCTGGCCTATTGGCCTGGTGATGGTGCTGCTCTACAGCTGGGTATTCTTTGAAGTGCGCTTGTATTCGGACATGCTCCTGCAACTGGTCTATGCCGTGCTGCAGCTCTACGGCTGGTGGCAATGGACGCGCCCGGACCACCAACGCGAAGCCCGGCAGGTGACGCATCTGGATACCCAATCGATGCTGTTTAGTTTGGGCCTGGGTCTGCTTGGCAGCCTTGCCCTGGGTGCCGCCATGGCCACCTGGACCGATGCCGCACAACCCTGGCTGGACGCGGCGCTCACCGCTTTCAGCCTGGTCGCGCAGCTGTGGATGGCACAAAAGCGCGTGCAGTGCTGGCCGCTGTGGATTGTGCTGGATGTGATCTTTGTCGGCCTGTTCCTGTACAAGGCGCTTTATCTGACGGCGGCGCTCTACGCCCTGTTCACTCTGATAGCCGTGCAGGGCTGGCGTCAGTGGCGGCGCGACCCGGCGCTGGTCAGCGCATGAAAGTCCTGGTACTGACCGGCCCTGAATCCAGTGGCAAAAGCTGGCTGGCGAACGCGATTCAGGCCACATTTGGCGGCATATTGGTCGATGAATACGTACGGCACTTTATCGACAGCGAAGCCCGCGACACCTGCTACGCTGACATTCCAGCGATAGCCATTGGCCAGCTGGCATGGGAGGACGACGCCCGCGCCAAACAACCGTCGCTGTTGATTCTCGATACCCATCTGTTAAGCAACATGCTGTGGAGTCGCACCCTGTTTGGCGACTGCCCGGCATGGCTCGAGGACGCGTTATTGACGCGTCATTACGACCTGCACTTGCTGCTCAGCCCTGAGTCCATCGCCTGGCATGACGACGGCCAACGCTGCCAGCCAGAGCTGAGCGAACGCCTGGCGTTTTTCCAGGCCACCCACGCTTGGCTGACGCGCCACCAGCAGCCTTATCAGGTGGTACAAGGCGACTGGGACCAGCGCAAGCGTGCAGCGTTTGAAGCGGTGACCCGTTTGCTCGACGATTGAATTGCTTCTCCCCCGCTGCGCAACTGTCCATTCCTGTAACACTGTCACCCGCGCAAACCCGCGATTTAAAGCGGCCAGGGCGCGCCTGTGCAAAAGTGTTAACAACCTGAAACAGTCAACGTGCGAGCGCCTTGATGAGCAATAACGCACACAGGATCGACGCGTCTATCGCACCTCTGTATCAGCGGCGATACACCTTTTTTTGACTATGGCGACGAATAAAATCAACCCATTGTTTTTCAATAATAAATAAAAACCGGCACACCTTCTGCTCTCTTCCTCGCAGCGCTGAACAGGGACAGCGCACTGAAGAAGGAATTGCCATCGTGGGAACATTTGACAAAGGCATCTTTAGCCTCCTGCTGGTCGGCTGCACAGTGGCAACAAGCTTGAGCTTGCCGGTCCAGGCCGAAAACGGAATCGTCGTGATTACCCGCGATGTGCAACCGCGTAATGCCATGCGCCCGCCCCTCGCCCCCGACCCCTACCCGGTCACCGTCAATACCAACCCGTCTGCTCAAATCCTTAAACAAACTAACGAATTGAGTGATGGTGACTTTGCCGATATCACCAGCGGTGCAGGCATTAGCTCGTTGATCACGCAACAGACCAACAACCTGGGCGCCAATATCAACAACCAGACCCAGCTGCCGAACCTGGCGGGTGGACGTGGTACGGGCTCCGGCAATGGCATCTCCAACATGGTCAATTCGAGTGTGCAGAAGGGCCTGGCGCCCCTGCAAATCCTGACCGGAGGCAAGTGAGATGAGGTACACGCTGCTGATTCTGGCCACGCTCTGCAGTACACAGGCCTTCGCTCAACCCCCCGTGATCAATAACGCCACCATCGACAGTTCCGGCAAGCAATACCAGGGCAACCTCGCGGTCAACCAGGCTGCCGGCGATCAACAGCAACAGGCAAACGCCCGGGCCATCGCCGTTGGCCACAACGCCAGCGCAAGCACCCAGATTCGCCAACGGTTGCGCACTCAGGTCGACCCCGCCATCGCTGCCCGCTCCGCCATTAAGGGCGATGCCTTCAGTCAAGGCAGCGGAGTAGTCGGCGTCAACCAGAGCTCAGGTGCCAGTAACCAGCAAGCCAACGCACTGAGTATCAGCCTCAGTGAACAACCGCAAAGTATCGACGACAGCGTCCTCATGCAACAGAACGTGGCGCTGCTCTACAACTCCGATGCAACTGCTTCTGCACCAGGCTATCGCCAGATCACTACCAGTGACCAGGCATTCACCGGTAGCCGTGGGGTGATTCAGTTGAATCAGAGCGCCGGGGTGGGAAACCGAACTGCCAATACCCTGAGCGTACGGGTCGCGGACTGACCCAAACAGGTAAGAACAACACTTAACCTAAAATAAAGTACGGAGAATCACCATGAAACCCTCGATGGCAATCAAGCCTCTGGTTTTCGCAATTGCTGCGGTCATGGCTGTTGCTGTACAAGCTGGGCAGAACGATCGGCGTGGTAATGGCCACCATCACGGTGGCAACAACCACACCCCTCCTCCAAAAATGGTCCCTATCAATGCGACCGCTGAAGCCTACGATAGGCAAAGCAGTACCAACAATCGCATCCTCAACGAAGGGACCATCAACGCAGCCGAGATGAACGAGTCTGCGTCGGGCACCAGCGGCAACGTCGGTGTCAACGTCGCAGCGGGCTCCGGCAACCAGCAGGACAACGCCGCCGCTATCGCTAACGCTGCTTCCGACGCCAGCGCCATCGATAACAGCTTCGTGTTCGGCAATTCCGAAGCCACCGCCAACGTCAGGCAATACAGCAACAACAACAAGGTCTACAACTTCGGCTCGACAAACTCTGCTGTGATGAACGCCTCCGGCAGTGAAGGCAGCGGCAACATGGGTATCAACATTGCTGGCGGCGACCTTAACCAGCAAAAAAATACCATGGCCATTGCCAACACCAATGCCCCGCTGGGTAACGCAACCGCCACTGCTTCGGCCAATCAAAGTGGCCCTGGCCTGGTGGTTGAAAACAAAGCCGACCGGACCTATCGCGTCGATACACTGACGTTCACTACCACCAAGAGCGGTTCGTCCTCCCGCGAAGGGACATTTGACGCCAGCGTTGACCGGAGTGCTTCTGCGAGCTCTAGCGAAAGCGGCTCATGGAACACCAGTGCCAACGGTTCCAATAGCTGGAGTGCCAGCGGTTCGAAGAGCTCGTCCGCCAGCGGATCCAACAGCTCGTCGGCCAGCGGTTCGAACAGCTCGTCTTCCAGTGGTTCGCTCAGCGCGTCTGCCAGTGGGAACAACAGCTCGTCGGCCAGCGGTACCAACAGCCGCGATCACAGCTCTAGCTCCAATACTACGCTGTCCGCATCGCTGGACGCTTCTGTAGAAGCTAACCAGTCCTCTACCCGTACCTTCAACGATAACGAGTTCACCCGCAGCCAAAGTGCCGACGCTTCAATTAACGCAAACCTCGATGCATCAATCGATAGATCGCATGAATCCTCGTCGAACTCCTCGTACGACAGGACCCGCGACTCGTCGTTTGATCGGTCGCTGGACGTCTCGTTCGACAAGTCGCGCGAATCTTCGTACGACAAATCGCGCGAGTCTTCCTACGATAAGTCGCGCGAATCGGCGTTCGATAAGGCTTTCGAGTCTTCTTTCGAAAAAACGGCCTCCAACTCGTATGACAAAGCTAAAGAATCTGCTTCCGAGTCCTCGGAAAGCGTTTCGAAGAGCTATAGCGAGGCTGACTCGTTTGAGCTGAGCAACACCATCTCGTTCCAAGTGCTGACCCCAACCGGCTGGGCAAACCCTGTGACCAACACTGCAACCCTGAATGGTTCGGTGAATGGCGGCAGTGGCAACCTCGGCGTCAACGTGGCTGCCGGTGTAGGCAACCAACAAAGCAACTCGCTGGCCATTTCCAACCAATCGTTCTGATTGCTATGGCCTGGAGGCCCCCTTCGGGGGGCCTTTTTTCAACAGAACCAGAAGGCGTCCAACCATGCGTATTATCGCCTTGGCGTTTTTGCTTTGTGTGGCCAGTCTGAGTGAAGCGGCGCAAATGCCACTGTCCGTCCTGCCGGGTGGCGCGGTGGTCTTCAAGCCGATCCAGAGTGTACGCGAGCGCAAATTTGCCGACCTGGTGCAACAGAAAACCGACTTCAGCTGCGGCGCAGCGGCACTGGCGACCATCCTGCGCCAAGCCTATTGGCTGGACGTGGGTGAAGAACAGATCATCGAAGGCATGCTCGCCCACGCCGATCAGGATCTTGTCAGGGTCCAGGGCTTTTCGATGCTCGACATGAAGCGCTATGTGGAAAGCCTCGGTATGCGCGCCCGTGGTTACCGGGTCGCCCCCGAGACCTTGCACAACATTCGCATTCCGGTCGTGGTACTGATGGATATCCGTGGCTACAAGCACTTTGTGGTCATGCAAAAGGTCGACAACGGCTGGGTGTATATCGGCGATCCGGTCCTCGGCCATAAACGCTACAAAATCGATGATTTCATCAAAGGCTGGAACGGCATCATCTTCGCCATCATTGGCAAGGGCTACGACAAGACCAATGCCCTGCTCGACCCTCCTCTGCCACTGACCGCCAAGGGCCGCATCAATAACTTCACCCCGGTGCAAGACGCCGAGTTGATGGATTTCGGATTCATCCAAAGCGACTTCTTCTAATGACAAGGGAGCACGAGGCTCCGGGAGCATCCCATGAAGACTCCATTCTGGCTCGCCGTGGTTTGTCTGGCCGCCAGCCTGCCGACTCAGGCACAAACGTTCACCCCCATCGAACTGAAGGATCAGGAACTGGCCAACCTGCGCGGCCGCTACGTGATGCCAGGGCGCATCATCAGTTTTGGCATTGTCATGACCAGCACTTGGCAAAATGCCAAAGGTGAGATGATCGGCGCCACGTCCACGATGCAAATTCAACAATCGACCATCAAGCCACAATTCTATGTGTCGATGATCGACGAAAAAGGCAATGTCCCGGGGCGTTCTCAAGGCACTGTTACCGGCACCGGTACCGTTACTGGCGGCAGAGGGCTGAACAGCACCGAAGGCGTCACCCAAGTCGTACGTGCGGCCGGCGACAACAACACGGCCTACAACAACGTTGATATCAATGTCACCAAGGCCAACCAGGCGCCAGCAGCGCAACAACAAGGCAAGCCGCTGACTGCGGGCACAACATTGATCGGTGCCAATGGCGCCGGCTCGCTGAGCGTCTCTTCGACCGGCAAGGGTGTGCAACTCAATATCATGGCCAACAACAACCAGGGCAGTACCGTGCAGCGTCTTGCCCAGGGTGGGCTGATGCAGAACACGACTTTACTTGGCGGTGGCAACCAGGTCAGAAACTTCACCTCCCTCAATGTCGTCCTGCGTGACAACGTGCCGACCGCAGGCTCGCTGAACGGCAACCTGGACCAGCTCAAAGGCCTTCGCACTCTCGGATTCTGATCTACGCTCAGTCTCATCAAAATGCAGTTAGAAGGGACGGCTAACCCATGCACCGATTGGTAATGTTCAGAGCTATCGTTGTTTTGAGTAGCCTGGCCCCGTCGACATTGCTATACGCAGCAACGGACCCCCAGGTCGAAGCACTAAAACAAGAACTCATGGAGTTGAAACAGCGTTACGAAGCCCAGCAGAACGCGTTGATGGTGCTTGAACAGCGCGTTCGCCAAGTCGAAGAAGCACCGGCGACACCGGCCCCCAAACGTTTGACCAAGTCTCCCGCCGAAACGGTCAAGGGTGGTCAGTCCGTGGCCGCCGGTGCGCCGGGCACCACAGGCAGCTCATACGGGCAATCGCTCAAAGAAGATTCGGAACCGGCGCAGAGCGTCTCCAACCTGTATGACGAAGCCAGCGGCTTCTTTGGTGGCGGCAAGTTCAGCGTCGAAACCGGCCTGACCTACACGCACTACGATACCCGTGCATTGGTCCTCAACGGTTTTCTGGCGCTCGATTCGATTTTCCTCGGCGACATCAACCTTGACCGTATCAAGGCCGATAACTGGACCCTGGACCTGACCGCCCGTTACAACCTGGCGCAACGTTGGCAGTTCGATATCAACGTTCCGGTGGTCTACCGTGAATCGACCTATTCTTCTGGTGGCGCAGGGGGTGCCGGGCCTGTTTCATCCGACGCCACTGTCACCCGCGATCCCACCATCGGCGATGTTAACGTCGGGGTCGCCTACAAGTTCCTTGATGAGTCAGAGAACCTGCCCGACGCGGTGCTCACGTTGCGCGTCAAGGCACCGACCGGTGATGATCCTTACGGCATCAAACTGGTCAATGACCCCACCAACGACAACCTGTCAGTACCTGAATCTTTGCCCACCGGCAACGGTATCTGGGCGATCACCCCGGGTATCTCGCTGGTGAAAACCTACGACCCGGCCGTGCTCTTCGGCAGCTTGTCCTATACCTACAACATGGAAGATTCGTTCAGCGACATCAGCCCCACGATCAACACCAAAGTCCCGGGTGACGTGAAACTTGGCGACTCCTGGCAGATCGGTGCCGGTATTGCCTTTGCCTTGAACGAAAAGATGAGCATGTCATTTTCGTTCTCCGACCAGTTTGCCAACAAGAGCAAGATCAAGCCTGATGGTGGCGACTGGCAGGATGTTCCCAGCAGCGACTACAACGCAGCCAACTTCAACATCGGCATGACCCTGGCTGCAACCGACAACCTGACCATCGTGCCAAACCTGTCCATTGGCCTGACCGACGACTCGCCAGATTTTTCCTTCAGCCTGAAATTCCCCTACTACTTCTGACCCTGACGCCCATGAAAAAGCCCGCTTCGGCGGGCTTTTTCATGGCGGCGCTAGCGCTCAGCGAATCTGATGCTTATGCAGCAACCGGTAAAAGGTAGGCCGGGAAACCCCGAGTACCTTGGCGGCAATACTCAAGTTATCGCTGTGCCGGTTGAGCACATCGCACAACGCCTGGCGCTCGGCACGGTGTTTGTAATCTTCCAGGGTTCCCATAGTCGATACGAACGCATGCTGACTGAGCAAGCCCAGGTCCTGCGCCTCGATCTGCCGCCCTTCGGCCAGCACCAGGCCACGCCTGACCCGGTTGGCCAGTTCACGCACATTGCCTGGCCAGTCGTGCTTGCCCATCGCCACCAGCGCGTCTTCGCTAAAACTGCGTGGCCGCCGCCCGGTTTCCAGGCTATAGAAATGGGCAAAGTGATTGGCCAGCATCGACAGATCACCATGCCGGTCACGCAAAGGTGCGGTGACCACTTGCAGGACATTAAGCCGGTAATACAGGTCCTCACGGAAGCGGCCGCGGGCGATAGCGCCTTCGAGGTCAACATGGGTGGCCGCCAGTACACGTACATCGACAGCGATCGGCTGGCTACCGCCAACCCGTTCAATGTGTTTTTCCTGCAGGAAACGCAGCAAGTTGGCCTGCAGCTCCAGAGGCAAATCACCAATTTCGTCCAGAAACAGCGTGCCGCTGTTGGCCGCCTCGATGCGGCCTATCTTGCGCTGGTGGGCCCCGGTAAATGCCCCTTTTTCGTGGCCGAACAGCTCCGACTGAATCAGGTGCTCAGGGATCGCCCCGCAGTTGATTGGCACAAAGGGTTTGTCATGGCGCTGGGACTGGCGGTGCAAGGTGCGCGCCACCAGTTCCTTGCCGGTTCCACTCTCTCCCCGAATCAGCACTGGCGACTCGGTGGGCGCCAGTTTACTGAGCAATTTACGCAGCTCGCGAATCGGTCGGCTGTCACCGAGCAACTCATGCTCGGCTTCATCGACATGCACCGCCTTGCCGCGCAGGCGCGCCATGCCGAAGGCCCGGCCAATGGTGACCTGCACCCGAGAGATATCGAAGGGCAGGGTGTGAAAATCGAAGAACCATTCGCAGACAAAATCGCCCACATTCTGCATACGCAGCTCTTGAGGGCTGAGCACGGCAATCCATTCGGTGTTGCTGCGGCTGATCAGGTCCTTGACCGCATCCGGGTGCTGCAGGTGTGACGCTTGTAGGCGCAGCACGCCGACATCACAAGGATGCTCCAGCGCTGAGGCCAAGGTGCAACTGTGAACATCCCAGCCGACATTGCGCAGACCTGGCAATAATCGGTGGCAATCGTCGCAAGGATCAACGACGAGCAGGCGACGGTTGGATGCTGGTTCAAGCATGACCTTTCCTTGGCGCCAATTGTTGGAATTTTAAATAGAAACAGCAAGTTGGCAGGCCCGTTTGTAACAGTAGCAACGATGTGTCAAACGCCCACTACCGTCTGTCCGCAAAGCGTCAAAATAACCACGTGCCAGGGAATTTTCTTTAACTTTCAACGTCCACGTTGCAGCCGTTATCGCGTTTTTTTGCAAATACACAAAAAAACTTCAATACGCGTGTGACTTAACCCTGTACTGCGTGCATCAGTACAAGTAACTCACCGCCAATGCGGTTGTTAATTATCTTGTTTGGGCCCACAGAGAGACCGAACCCATGAATGCCCCGCTCCGTGTCAACGAAGCACTGCTGATTGCCGACCACGCCTTCGAACCCTTCCAGTGTGTTGCTTGGGATTCGCCTAACGGTACGGGTGAACTGAGCCTGGCAGTGATCGACCGGACCAGCACTCGCATCGGCAGCAAGCAAGTGCCGAGCAGCACCTACTCCGACCCGACGCAACTGGCCAGCCTGATTGAAGAAATGCGCGCCGAGTTGAAAAAACAAGGATGTGATCTGCAACCTTGGTCAATGCCAAAGTAAGTAGGCCGCTATCTATTGGGTTAATGGCAGCGCATCTTTACGGTGCGCGCCAGGCAACTTAATTGTTGCAAAAGTTAAACTGCGACACTTCGTCGCGGAACCGCTAACGTACTGTTTTGTACGCGCCTTAGTTATCCAAGCACGTTCAAACTATCAATCGTACGGTACTCGGCCTGTAACTGCTGCGCTAATAAAAGCGCGCGACCCAAGCGCACGGGCGAACACTCGATGTCCACCAGCATGCTTGGGCATGGCAGCGGCTGCACAGGTTCCCAGGCCTTGAGTCGACCGTCGGTCAGCAGCAGGCAGCGCTGCTGCTCGTCAGGATACTGGCGTTGACGTGTCTGCAGCCAATCACGCGCCTGCTCCAGTGCCGCCAATAACGGCGTTCCTCCCCCCGCCCCGAGAGTGTCCAGCCACGGCTGCAAGGCTGCCGAGGCTTTCAGGCCATGGCGCTGCCAACGCGGCGCGTTACCACTGGCAGTCAGCAGCGTCAGGCGTGCACGCTGGCGGTAAGCCTGATCGAACAATCCCGCCAATAGTCCCTTGGCCTGGCTCAAAGCCTGGTAACGCCGGGTCGAGGCCGACGCGTCGACAATCACCAGCCACAGCTCAGGGGCGCTGGCCGTGCGCTGCTGCCAACACAGGTCTCGACGCAGACGAGGGCGGCCTTTGAGCAAGGTTGCTGACCAGGCCACAGTGCCTTGGGCGGCTTCGCGGGCTCGCCCCCGCTGACCTTGCTTGATCGCTCCAGGACGGGGTTTGGCATCCGCCGCCTGGGTGCGACGGATGCTCAGGGCTTTTTTGCCCAGTTCGGCACCTCGCGCCGTGCACCGGTTGCGGTCGCTTGAGGAGGCATCTCACCCCAGGCGCCTTGCCCTTGTGGGTGATTGGCTGCCTTGCCAGCCTGTGGCTCGGCTGCTGGGCTTTGGCTAGAGGGCGGCGGTACGTCACGGCGCCGATGACGCAAGGCGAACTCGGCCACCGCTTCAATATCCTGCGCCTCAATCGCTGCCCCGCCGCGCCAGGCGGCATGGGCGCGGGCGGCGCGTAGCCAGACCAGGTCGGCGCGTAAACCATCGACCCCAGCAGCAAAGCAACGCTCGGTGATCTGCGCCAGGGCCTGATCGTCCAGGGCGATACGCGTCAGCTGTTCACGGGCAGCCTGGCAGCGATCGCGCAATTGCGCCTGCGCAGATGCCCACTGCGCACAAAATGCCTCGGGGTCGGCGTCGAAATCCAGGCGCCGCCGTATGATCTGGCCACGGGCTTCAGGTGCCGGCTGCCCATCAAGGGCAACGTTCAGCCCAAAACGATCCAGCAACTGCGGACGCAGCTCACCCTCCTCCGGGTTCATGGTGCCAATCAATACAAAGCGCGCGCTGTGACGATGAGAAATACCGTCGCGCTCGACTCGGTTGGTGCCACTGGCGGCGACATCGAGCAGCAGGTCGACCAGATGATCGGCCAGCAGGTTGACCTCATCGACATACAGCACCCCCCCGTCAGCCTTGGCCAGCACGCCAGGCGAAAACTGCGCCTTACCCTGGCCCAGTGCGGCCTCCAGATCAAGGGTACCGACCAGCCGCTCTTCGCTCGCCCCCAGAGGCAAGGTTACGAACGGGCCTTCACCGAGCAGATCAGCCAGACCTCGAGCCAGGGTGCTCTTGGCCATGCCGCGTGGGCCCTCGATCAGTACGCCACCGATCTTCGGGTCGATGGCGGTCAAGCACAGGGCCAGCTTCAATGCGTCGGCACCGACCACAGCGGACAGGGGAAAATGTGCAGGTTCAGTCATTTCAGGTCTCTTCTTCACCGTCCAGCAGTTGCTCTTCGAGGGCTTCACGGTACTCCCCCGGTTGTTCCCACAGGCCGCGCTGCTGGGCTTCGAGCAGGCGCTCGGTGATATCGCGCAAGGCGTGCGGGTTGTGCTGGCGAATAAACGCCCGGGTCGGGCCGTCGAGCACATAGGCGTCGGCCAGCGCTTGGTAATGGTGGTCGTCGATCAAGTGCGTGGTGGCATCGAACGCGAACAGGTTGTCGACGGTCGCGGCCAGTTCAAAGGCACCTTTGTAGCCATGGCGCTTGACCCCATCGATCCACTTGGGATTGAGCGCACGGGCGCGAATCACCCGGTTGAGCTCTTCTTTCAAGGTGCGGATACGCGGGCGGTCCGGCTGACTGTGGTCACCGTGATAGCTGGCAACCGGACTGCCGCCCAGGCTTTCCACCGCCGCCAGCATGCCGCCCTGGAACTGGTAATAGTCGTTGGAGTCGAGCAGATCATGCTCGTGGTTGTCCTGATTCTGAATCACCGCCTGGACTTGACTCAGGCGCCGGGCAAAATCGGCACGCGCCGGTGTGCCGTCATCGCCAGCGCCGTAGGCGTAACCACCGTGGTTAAGGTAGATCTCAGCGAGGTCCTTGCGCTCATTCCACAGATGCCCGTCAATGGCGTTCTGTACACCAGCACCATAGGCGCCAGGCTTGGCGCCAAAAACGCGCCAACCTGCCTGACGCGCCGCCTGCTCGTCACTCAGGCCTTGACGCTCTAGCTCGGCACGTTCGCTGCGCACCTTGGCGGCAAGCGGATTGAGGTCGTCGGGCTCGTCCAGTGCTGCCACTGCCTGCACTGCCGCATCAAACAGCTTGATCAGGTTGCCAAAGGCGTCTCGGAAGAACCCCGACACGCGCAGCGTCACATCCACCCGTGAACGATCCAGCAGGCTCAGCGGCAGGATCTCAAAGTCATCCACCCGCTGACTGCCACTGGCCCACACCGGACGCACGCCCAGTAGGGCCATGGCCTGGGCGATGTCGTCACCGCCGGTGCGCATGGTCGCCGTGCCCCACACCGACAGGCCGAGCTGACGCAAGTGGTCGCCATGCTCCTGCAGGTGACGCTCAAGGATCAGGTTGGCCGACGCAAATCCGATACGCCAGGCCGTGGTGGTCGGCAAGTTGCGCACATCGACGGTATAAAAGTTGCGCCCGGTTGGCAGCACGTCCAGGCGTCCACGACTAGGGGCGCCGCTAGGGCCGGCCGGGACGAAGCGCCCTTGCAAGGCGGCCAGCATCCCCTGCAGCTCAGCTGGACCACAGGCGTCCAATTGTGGCGCAACGGTGTGTTGCAAGGCCGCCAGTACAGCACGAACCTCTGACCACAGCGGCTCATCGGGCACAGTGATGGCACCTGCCAGGGCCTGCTCAATGCACTGCGCAGCGAGCATTTCCAGGCGTTCGCGGCTGTCACCGGCAGTGCGCCACAACGCCGGATCCTGGGCCTGCAACAATGCTGGGCGCGGACCCTGCCAAGGCTGACCGAGGTCGCAATCGAGCGGGTCGAAGCCCAGCGCCAGGGCTTTGGCCAGCGCGCGCAGCAAACTGGCATTGGCGCCGCGCCCATCGCCACGCTCCACCCGCAACAACGCCAATAACGTATCGATGCGCAAGCGGCCGCACGGCGACTCACCGAACACATGCAAGCCGTCACGGATCTGCGATTCCTTCAGGTCGCACAGGTAGGTGTCCAAGCGCGGTAACCACACCGCCGCGTCATCCAATGCGCCCTCCAGTTGCAGTTCACGATCGATATGGTTGTCACGCAGCAGGGCGAGAATATCCCGCTGCAGCTCGCGGGCGCGGCGCGGGTCGAGTAATTGCGCCTCGTAGTATTCGTCGGCCAACGCCTCCAAGTGGCGTAGCGGGCCGTAGGTTTCAGCACGGGTCAACGGCGGCATCAGATGGTCGATGATCACCGCCTGGGTGCGCCGCTTGGCCTGGGCGCCCTCGCCCGGATCATTGACGATGAACGGGTAAATGTTGGGCAGCGGACCGATCAAGGCGTCCGGCCAGCAACTGCCAGACAGGCCGACGCCTTTGCCAGGTAGCCACTCCAGATTGCCGTGCTTGCCCACATGAATCAGCGCATCGGCGGCAAAGCCATGACGCAGCCAGAAATAGAACGCGAGATAACCGTGGGGCGGCACCAGGTCAGGATCGTGATATACCGCGCTCTGGTCCAACTGATAACCACGCGCAGGTTGTATGCCGACAAAGGTCAGGCCAAAGCGCAGGCCGGCGACCATCATCCGCCCATTGCGGCACATCGGGTCCTGTTCAGGCTCGCCCCAACGCTCACGCACAGCCTCTTGATTGGCGCGCGGCAAGGCGGAAAACGCCGCCCGATAGTCGTCCAGGGACATGCTCTGCAGGCAAGGACGCTGATCAAGGCTGTCCAGGTCATTGCTGACGCCACCAAGCAACGCCTGGATCAGCGCGGTGCCGCTGTCGGGCAACTCGCTCAACGGATAACCCTGTTGCTGCAAAGCGCGCAGGATGTTCAAGGCCGCTGCGGGCGTATCCAGGCCAACACCATTGCCAATGCGCCCATCACGGGTCGGGTAGTTAGCCAGAATCAAGGCGACACGCTTGTCCTGGTTGGGCAACTCGGCCAGCGCACACCAGCGCCGCGCCAGCTCGGCGACAAAATCCATGCGTTCGGCGTGTGGGCGATAACAGACGACATCCGACTGACTGCGCTCACTGCGCCAGGCCAGGTCCTTGAAACTGATCGGCCGGGTAATGATGCGCCCGTCCAATTCCGGCAGGACGATGTGCATGGCCAGGTCCCGAGCGCCGAGCCCCTGCTCGCTCGCCTCCCAGCCGGGTTGGTTATCTTGAGCGCAAATCGCTTGCAACACAGGAATGTCACGGCGAAACGGCCGTAGGTGCGGTTGCTCGGGGCTTGATTGCGCGAAACCGGTGGTGTTGATGATCAACGCCGCGTCGACCTGATCGAGCCATTCCTCTACCTGATTCAGGCAACCAGCTTCCTTGAGGCTGGCCACGGCGATCGGTAGCGGGTTGAGCCCTGCCAGCTGCAAGCGCTCACAGAAGGTGTCGATAAACGCGGTATTGGCCGCCTGCAGGTGCGAACGGTAGAACAGGATCGGCACCACCGGGTGCTCAATCTGCCAGTCTTCGAACCAATCAGCCAACGCGGCACTGGCCTTCTGCGGGTGGTACACGATCGTGCGCGGCAGTTGCTGCGGCTCGTGCCACGGGTAATCGCGTTGCAACCACTGGTTGGCCAGGCACTTGAACAGGTTCAGGGCATTGGCCTTGCCGCCCTGGCGCAAGAAGTGCCAAAGCCGCTCGGCCTGTGCTGGCGACACCGTACTCAGGTCAGTGAGTTCCGGATCAGGACGATCATCGCCCGGTACCAGGATGACGTGCACACCACGGGCCGCCAGTTCAAGTAGCTGCTCGACGCCGTAGCGCCAGTAACCTACGCCACCGTGCAACGACACCAGTATCACCTTGGCATGGCGCAGCACTTCATCGACGTACAGGTCGACCGAGGCATGGTTCTGTACCTGCATCGGGTTGGCCAGACGCAGGCTGGGAAAATCCTCCGGCAACTGCTGGGCGGTTTCGGCCAGCAGCGCCAAGTGTGAGTCACCGCTGCAGAGAATGACCAGCTCGGCCGGGGTCTGGCCAAGGTCGGCAATACTGTCGTCCGGTACAAAACCACCGGGCTGGGTCCGCAGCAGGTGCATGAATCAGGCGCCCAGGGCGGCGCGCAGGCTCGCTTCCAGTTGGGCGGCATCCAGTTCCTGGCCGATCAGCACCAGGCGTGTGGTCCGCGCTTCTTCACTGCGCCAGGCGCGGTCGAAGTGCTTGTCGAAGCGAGTGCCGACGCCCTGGATCAGCAGGCGCATCGGTTTGCCAGGAATCGCGGCAAAGCCTTTGACCCGCAGAATTCCGTGCTGCACCACCAGTTGGGTCAGGGCGTCGAGCAACAGGCTCTCGTCAGCTTGCGGCAGCTCGATGGAAATCGAATCGAAGGCATCGTGATCATGATCGTCGTGATCATCATCACCCTCATGATGCGAATCGTGGTGCGTGCGCCGACTATCGATGTGCGCTTCCGATTCGGCGCCCAGGCCCAACAGCACCTCCAGTGGCAGACGGCCGCTGCTGGCTTCGATGACTTTCACTGCAGGCGGCAGCTCTTCCTGCACTTCGCTGCGGACCTTGGCCAGGTCATCCGCAGCAATCAGATCAGCCTTGTTCAGGATCACCAGGTCAGCACTGGCCAGTTGGTCGGCAAACAGCTCGTGTAGCGGCGACTCGTGGTCCAGGTTCGGATCGAGCTTGCGCTGCGCATCGACCTGCTCCGGGTAGGCAGCAAAGGTGCCCGCGGCCACGGCTGGGCTGTCGACCACAGTGATCACCGCATCAACGGTGCAGGCGTTGCGGATTTCCGGCCACTGGAAGGCTTGTACCAAGGGCTTGGGCAGGGCCAGGCCGCTGGTTTCGATGAGGATGTGGTCCAGATCACCGCGCCGGGCAACCAATTCACGCATGACCGGGAAGAACTCTTCCTGCACGGTGCAGCACAGACAGCCGTTGGCCAGCTCGTAGACGCGGCCGCTGGCCTCTTCCTCAGTGCAGCCGATGCTGCATTGCTTAAGGATCTCGCCGTCGATGCCCAGTTCGCCGAACTCGTTGACGATCACCGCGATACGCCGCCCCTGGGCGTTGTCGAGCATATGCCGCAGCAACGTGGTTTTGCCCGAGCCGAGGAAGCCGGTAACGATGGTGACGGGGAGTTTGGCCAGTGTTTTCATGTCGATGCCCTTGGCAGGAATGGCGGGCATGCGGGACGAGAACCGCAGGCGTCATTGCCTGGGCGCGTTCGCCACCGGATCACCCCGCCCGGTTTATGTCGGAAACTGTTCGAGGCAGGTCTCCTGGCTTGCACTGCTGCGGCCCAAGGCCGCTGGAACGACGCCTTCCCGCAGAACGCAGTGGCTGTGTCGAACCGTTCAATGCTTACAGTTGCGGGGGCAGCCGCGGCTTGAACCGCGTTCCCGTCTTAGCTTCGGCCAGCGCCGAAGAACCTCGAAGCGGCTAGGCTACGCAGTGCCTGGTAAGCGGTCAACTGCTGTCACGATTGACGCCCGCCCTTACCCGTGATTTGCTAGCGCCATTCGTTTGGGTGCCCTTTACAGGGTGAAACTGGGAAACCGGTGCGTCATACATCGCTTATAAAGGTGTATGGCAAGTCCGGTGCTGCCCCCGCAACGGTAAGTGAGAAAAGCGTCAAAACCACTGTGCCCGTAGTCTGGCATGGGAAGGTGACGCCTCGGCTGAGCAATTTGTCCGCCCTCACAAGCCCGGAGACCGGCCCAACACTGATCTGACAAACCCGCGGTGGGCGGGCGCTGTTGCAACCCCTGGGCGCGTTCCGTGCAGGGGGTTCTTGCGCTTGCCTGTTGCCGAACAACACCAAGAGGAAAGCGCCATGCCTATCAGTACCGCCAGTCACACCGCCGTTACCCCTTCAAGTCTCAGCCAGCGCCTGCTGGTTGCTGTCGGTGCCTCGCTGCTGGGCCTGTGCCTGGTGTACTTTGCCGGTTTCTCGCACATCGAAGCGGTACACAACGCCGCCCACGATACCCGTCACAGCGCCGCTTTCCCCTGCCACTGAGTACCGTCCGATGATCAAGCGTATTGCGAGTACCGCAGGGTTTGCCGGACTGCTGGCCGCCCTGCTGCTGACCCTGCTGCAAAGCTTCTGGGTTGCGCCGTTGATTCTTCAGGCGGAAACCTATGAAAGTGCCGCGCCTGCGGTCGAAACACCACACGCGCATGCTGCCGGTACCGCCGAGCATCATCACGACAGCGAAGCCTGGGCACCGGAAGATGGCTGGCAACGAGTACTGTCAACCACCGGCGGTAACCTGGTGGTCGCCGTAGGCTTTGCCCTGATCCTCGCCGCCCTCTATACCCTGCGTGCGCCGAAGACGGTTATCAGTGGTGCACTGTGGGGCCTGGGTGGCTTCGCCGTGTTCTGCCTGGCGCCGACCTTGGGCCTGCCACCGGAGCTGCCAGGTACTGCCGCTGCCGATCTGGCTCAGCGTCAGGCCTGGTGGGTCGGCACTGCCGCCGCCACCGCCGTCGGTCTGGGGTTAATGGTGTTCGCCCAAAACTGGCTGTTAAAAGCACTGGGCGTCGTGCTGCTGGTCGTGCCGCATGTGATTGGCGCACCGCAGCCGCAAGTACATGAAATGCTCGCGCCAGAAGCCCTGGAAGCGGAGTTCAAGGTCGCCTCGTTGCTGACCAACGCGGCATTCTGGCTGGCCTTGGGGCTGATCAGTGCCTGGTTGTTCCGTCGCCCGAGCCGGGCCTGAAGCTCATGCCGCTGTTCGTCGGCCTGGGTTGCCGACGGGGTTGCCCGGTAGAAACGCTGGGCAACCTGCTGGTGCAGACACTCAAGGCCCACAACTTGCCACTTACGGCAGTCGCGGGCCTTGCCAGCATCGACCTCAAGCACGATGAGCCTGGGCTGCAACAACTGGCCCAGCAGTTGAATGTCCCGTTGCTGTTTTTCAGTGCCGCACACTTAGCGCCCTTCGAACAGCGCTTGAGCCATCGTTCAGTCGTTGCCTACCAACACAGCGGTTGCTACGGCGTCGCCGAAAGCGCCGCTCTGGCCTTGGCCGAGCAACTCGCAGGCCCGGCCCACCTGCGCATTACCCGCACGCTGTGTGCCGACGCCAGCCTGGCGTTGGCCACAGTGGCAGCATTTGGCAGATAATCCGCGCTTTCTTCTCAAGGACTTTGCATGACCGTCTATTTCATCGGTGCCGGCCCCGGCGACCCCGAGCTGATCACCGTCAAGGGCCAGCGCCTGATCCATCGCTGCCCGGTGATCATCTATGCCGGTTCCCTGGTACCGACTGCGGTGCTTGAAGGCCATCGCGCCGAGACGGTAATCAACAGTGCCGAACTGCATCTGGCGCAGATCATCGAAGCGATCAAGCACGCCCACGACCAGGGCCTGGATGTGGCGCGCGTCCATAGCGGTGACCCGAGCCTGTACGGTGCAATCGGTGAGCAGATCCGTTACCTGCGCGAGCTGGGCATTCCCTATGAGATCGTCCCCGGCGTAACGGCCGTGGCCGCCAGCGCCGCCCTGCTCGGTTGCGAACTGACCTTACCGGACATCGCCCAGACCGTGATCCTCACCCGCTACGGGGACAAGTCGCCGATGCCCGAGGGCGAGCAATTGGCTGAGCTTGCTCGACATCGCACTACCCTGGCGATTCACCTGGGGGTCAAACACCTGGAGAGAATCGTCACAGAACTGCGCCCGTATTACGGCGGTGATTGCCCGATTGCAGTGGTCCACCGGGCAACATGGCCCGATCAGGATTGGGTGCTCGCGACCCTTGATGGTATTGTCGAGCAGGTCCAGGCCAAGGGCTTTCGGCGTACCGCACTGATTCTGGTCGGCCGAGTATTGGCCAATGACAGCTTTGCCGAGTCGGCGCTGTACCGCGCCAGCCATGCTCACCTCTATCGTCCCAACGAGAACTGACCATGCTCGAACTGCGCCCTAATTGTGAATGCTGTGGTTGTGACCTGCCTGGCGATAGCCAGGACGCGTTGATCTGCTCGTTTGAGTGCACCTTTTGCACCGACTGCAATGAGCGCCAGCTCAAGGGGCAGTGCCCCAATTGCGGCGGTGAGCTGGTCAAGCGGCCGGCGCGCGCAGCGGCCAAACTGGCCAAGTACCCGGCGTCGACGACACGGATCGTCAAGGAACAGGGCTGCTCGACGCCGTAATGAGTAGTAGATACCGTCTTGCCCGTCACCGGGCAAGAGCCAATTTCGGCTCATAAGGTTGGCCCGAATTGCGACTGCTCTGCAGTCGATCGCAGCCTCGTACCTCGGCAGCGGCTACAGCATGTGCAACTGCTTCCTGGCCTGTAGCCGCTGCCGAGAGGCTGCGATCGGGCGTGAAACGGCCGCAAAACCAGGCACCGCAATCCGTCAGGTCTAACGAAGTGCACGAATTGCGACTGCTCTGCAGTCGATCGCAGCCTCATGGCAGCGGCTACAAGGTGCCAATCAAGTCAGTGGTTCCCTCATGGGGCTTGATACTGACTCAGGTATTTGTCCAGGGTCGCGCTATCGCCGCTGCCATCCCCTGCCACCTGCCACAGGCGCCGCTCGATGCCTTGCGCCAGCAGATGTCCCACCGCCGACTCGATGGCCGACAGCACACACAACTGCGCCGGTTCGTTGGTGGTGTAGCCGACCTCGGCCTCCAGCAGCTTCTTGAACTCGATGAACTTGAACACCCCGGCACTGCGCCCAACCGAGTAAATCGTCTTACTGGTCATGACGTTGGCCAACACCTGACCACTGCGTACATCCACCGCCCTCAGGTTGACCGAGACCTGGTCGACGCGGTACTCACGAGAGATGTCGATGCCCAGGTAGCGTGCCCCCTCGCCGCCACTGCGCACGTTGGTGTCGTAGGCAATGATGCCGCCTTCGAGCATCAGGTTGGCCGCTTGCAGCGGTGGTAGTTCACCTTGAATGTTCACCGGCGTGTCCGGCTTTTTCTGCGAAGCGCGAATGATCTTGCGTTCGGTCAACAGGTTCTGCAGGCCCTCACGTTCAAGCACCACGAACCAGCCGCTGGCCTGCAAGGCATCCATCAGCATGCTTGCCGCCCCCTGGGTGACGCTGGTGGAGAACGAACTGGCCGGGGTCGGTTTGTATTGCCCGGTCTGGTCGCGAAAGCCATACACCACCGCCATCAGCCGGCCCTTGGGCCGCGGCATGTTGATCAAGTCATAGTAGGTCGAAGCGCGCGGCGTCAGGGTCGGGCTTTCGCTGTCCTGCTCGGCGGGCATCGGTTCGCGCAGGCTGCAACCTTGCAACGCGGCGAGGATCAGCAGTGTGGTCAGAAATCGTTTCATGATTGTCTCTCCCCATTGCCCGGCCCTTCAAGGGTTCAGGCCGTTCACCAGAACTTCTGAAATTTCACCTGTTGCCCGATCGGTGATCTGGATGGTCAGCGCCCCAGAGTCGTCGAGCACGTTGATGATGAATGCATCGGTCTGCAGGCTGCCGGTGGTGCCGTTATTGATGTTGTTAAGCAGTTGTGAGAGCAGCCGCGACTCCAGTTGGCTGGTAAAGCGCTCCAGTGCGGAGGTACTGGCGAACGCCGAGGCGCGGTCCTTGACGTCCGGATCATCATGGTCGTTCTGAGCCTGGGCGTTGTTGAGCAACCACGTGCCGTTCAACGGATTGCCGCCAAACGCCGGGTTGACCGGGGTGTACACCAGCTCAGTGGCACCCGCCTGGCTGCACAGGGCAGCCAGCAGGACCAGGGAGGCCAGGCGGCAGGTATTGTTGTTGTTCATAGCTCATCCCTCTCTAGATCGGTGGTGTCCTGCAGCAGCATCTGCAACTTGCGCTGGATGATCTGCGCCTTGACCAGGTCAGCCGCTTCATAGGCGGCGTCCTTCAGCTCTGTGGTGTTGGGTGGCAGGAAACGCCGGTAGACCACCCGTTGCTCATACTCGACCGTGACCAGGCTGCCCCAGCGTGGGTCGGGCCGTTCGCGTACCACCAGGTTGAAATCCAGGCGGCTGGTGGCACGCAACCGCTCGGCGAAGCTGTAATAGAAGTCGTGGCCAATGTGCGAGATGGTGTTGTCGACGATAAAGCCCATCATCTCGTCCTCGGCACCGCCGCGGGCCGTGCCGGCCAGCAGCACCAAGGCCAGGGCGCAGGTTGCCAGGCGGCGGTTCATTGCCCTGCTCCCTGGCCCTTGCGCCCACTTGCGGCGGATTCGGCAAAATCCTTCTCAGCCACGAACTGCCAGTCTGAGTAGTGCTGCAGGCCTTCAAAGTCCGACCACTGGGCGGCAAACCCGGTCTGTTTCAACGGGGCGAGATCCGAACGGCTGTACACCCCGGTGATGCGCCCGTCGATGGCGCGCAGCAGCCCCCAGTCATCGCTGCCGGTGATTGGGTCCGGGTACAAACGACGCAAGTGACGCTTGAGGTTGGGATAGCGCGGGTCTTCCAGCAGTGCTTCCAGGGTCTCTGGGTACTGCGCAAGGCCCGGCGAGTTGCGGTAGTAGCTGCGCAAGGCCTGGGCATACTGACTGCCAACCCAGAGCAGGTCGCGCTCGCGCTCGCGCAGCGCCTGGGTCGACCACAGGGTCACCGTCGAACCCAGGGCGATACCGGTCACCGCAATCAGCAACAGCACCCCCAGGTACGTGAAGCCCGCTTCGGCGGCGCTACCACTCGGCATATAAGCTGCCATCACGCGCCCTCCCAGTTGAACCGCTCTTGATATCGGCCACGGAACCGCCCACGCCCTCTGGCGGAGCGACCACCTGCCACTGGTCACGGCGCTCGGTGATCGGGTCCAGCGGCGCGTTGCGCAGGTACCGTTGCTCGACCAGTTGCTCCAGCGACTCGGGGTAACGCCCAGTGTCGCCGTAGTAGTGGTCCAGTGCTTCGCGCATCACCGCCAGGCTCTGACGCAAGGTGGCTTCACGCGAGGTTTCCAGGCTTTGGAAATAGCGCGGCATGGCAATGGTCATCAGCGTGGCGATGATCGCCATCACCACCAGCAACTCGATCAAGGTGAAGCCTTGGCTGCGTTTCATGCTGGTCACCACTGCCCGTAGGCGATGCCGTTGAGGCCCTTGCCCGTTGCCTTGGAGTAGACGTCGAAAACGTCTTCACCTTCGCGCGGGCTTTGTGCCGAGCTGTCATAGGCACGCAGGCCCCAGCCACCTTCGTCGTCGGCCTTGGCGCTGAGCAACGGGTCGTGGGGAATGCGCCGCAGAAAGTAAAACTTGGCACCTTTGGCACTGCGCACATCGCGCACCCCCTCCACCAGCACCTGCAAGCTGGGTGGATAGCCGCTGGCATTAAGCGATTTCTCGATGTAACCCGCATCGAAGGCGCGTTTGTAGGCGTCAATGGCGTCGCGAATCTGATACAGCGCGGTTTTCAGCTCCTGCTCTTTGCCCCGGCGCACCAGGGTTTCGGTCAGCGGTGCGGCAATCGAGGCCAGCAACCCGAGCAGCGCCAGGGTCAACATCACTTCGATCAAGCTGAATCCTGCCATCGAGCGGTTCATGGCTTAGGGCCTCACAGCAGTAGGCACGGCGGCGATCGGCTGCTCGTCGCTGACCTCAATCGTGCGATTGAGGTTGCGGATCTGCATGCTGGTTTCAGTGCCCGACGGGAACTCCATGTCCGACGGGCTCTGGTATGGCAGGTTGCGCACAATGCGCGGAGTGATCGACAGCACCAGTTCCGATTGGCTCTTGTCGTTGCGGTTGCTGCCAAACAGTCGTCCCAACCCGGGAATGTCGCCCAGCAACGGAATCTTGTTGCCGCTGGCACCGTCGTCGTTGCGCACCAGCCCCGCCAGCACTTGGGTTTCACCGTCATGCAGGCGCAGGCTGGTCTGGGCGTTGCGGGTGTCGACCTGGACCGGAATGGTGCCTTGACGGGTCGGTTCCAGTGGCTTGGCGTTACTGACCTCCAGCGATACCTTGATCGCCACTTCGTTGTTCAAGTGCACAATCGGGGTCACTTCAAGCTTAAGGCCGACGTCCAGGTAAGTAATGCTTTCGGTGATCACCGGTCCCTGGGTAGACGGCACCGACGTAGCGCTGACGATCGGCACCCGTTGGCCGATATGGATGCGTGCCTGCTCGCGGTTGCTGACGCGAATCACCGGGCTTGCCAAGGTATTGATGTCGTTGTCCTGGGCGTTGATCTTGGCCTGCGGCGACGGCGAAATGGTGATGCGCGACGAGTCGATGCCACGCAGTTGATCGAGGGTGCTTACGGCTTTGCCATCTTCATTGAGCACCCCGAAGGTATTGGGCCACTGCAGGCCGAGCTCGAGGATTCGCGAACGCGCGACCTCCATCACCTCGACTTCCAGCACCACTTCAGGATTGGACTGGTCCTGCGACTGCAGCAGTTTTTCAGCCATGCGCACCGCATCGGGGGTATCGCGCATGGTCAAGGTGTTGAGGCGTTCATCGACGAACACATCTCGGGTCTTGAGCATGGTCTTGACCAGGTTCAGCGCGGTGTTGGAGTCGATGCTGGTCAGGTAAAAGGTGCGCATGACCAATTCCTGATAGTCCTTGGTCTTTTGCGGCGAGTCCGGGTAGATCAGCAGGGTGTTGTCGTTCACCACTTTCTGGTGCAACTGGTTCTGTTCCAGCAGCAGCGCCACGGCATCTTCAATGCGCACGTCCTTGACGAAGATGGTCGCCTTCATGTCCGGACGCAGGTCCTTGTCGAAGATGAAATTGAGCCCGGCCACCTGCGACAGCACCTCAAAGATGGTTTTCAGGTTGGCATCGCGAAACTCCAGGGTCACCGGCCGTTCCATTTTCGTGCGCAGTTGCGGGTTAGGCTGGGCGGTGCGGCTCTGCACCAGTTCGATGTCACTGCGCAGGGTCAGGCCTTGAGCGTTCTGCGGGTCGAGCTGGAGCACTTCACGCATGTGTCGCTCGGCACCGAACAGGTCACCGCGACGCAGCGCTGCCTGGCCGAGGGTGATGCGCTCGTCGAGGTTGTGGATCTGTTCAAGCTGGCGCACCGCCTCCTGGGCCCGGCGGTTGTTCGGCTCCAGGGTCAGCACCCGGCCGTAGCCCATGCTTGCACCCGCGAAGTCGTGGCGGCTGCGGTCGCTATCAGCCTGGCTCAGTAAGGCCTCCACCGCCTGTCGACGGCCCTGGATCACGGCGATGTTCAGCTCGGTGTCGCGCGGATTTTCCTTGAGTGATTCCTCGAGCAAGGCGATGCCCGCTTCGTACTGCCCTTCGGCGATCAGCGCCTGGCCGTCCTTGCGTACGCCACTGGTACCGCAGCCGGCCAGGGCTACACACAGTGCCAGCATCAGGTACGGCGCCTTGTTGCAGTGCCTGGACGAAATCATGGTGCGCTCCCTACAGACAAAGTCTGGGACAGGTGCAACGGCAGGTAGACCAGGCTCAACTCCGTGGCGGAGATTTGCTCGATCCGGTAGAGGTCATCAATCACATCGCCGCGACGTACGACGTAAAGCTTTTCACCACTTTGCAAAAACACCTGCTGATCGTCGCGATCGTGCAGGCGACCGACAAATTGGAACGGCAACGCCGGTGCAGTGGGCGCCGAGGCCACTGGCGCTACAACAGCCGGTTGCTCCGTGACCGTGGCCATCTGTGCGGCCGGTTTCCAGCTTTTGCTCGGGAACAGGTCGCGCAGCTTGAGCACGGCTGGCTTGGCAGCCTGCGCGCCCACTTCGTTGGCAGCGACCGTGGCTTTGTCGGCGGCGGCAATCACTGCCTCGCTGTCAGCGGCCGAGTCCGCGAAGAAGTAGCCCGGCGCCCACGCCAGCACGGCAGCGGATCCGAGAAAGGCCAGCCAGGCCAGGCGGCGTTGAGTGTTCATCATGACCTCGACAGATAAAGGGTCATACGTAGGCGACCGGTCAGCTCGCTGTCCCCGATCTTCTTGCGCTGCAGGTCGACGTCTTCCAGCACCAGGGCCGGCAACTGACCGAGCAAGGCGTGAACGAAGCGGCGGATCTGCGGGTAGCTGCCACGCACCGGCAAGAGGATCTGATAGCGCGCCAGCTGGGTCTTCGGGTCGACCCCCAGGGCATACTCACCGCGAGCCAGGCTGATGCGTTCGGCCTTGGCCAAGCTGTAGATACGGTCGATGACCACGGTGGCCTGCGGCTGGGCCGGCAGTTGTTTGTGAAAGTCTTCCAGTTCACGCTGGGGCACCTGCGGCAGTTTCAGGTCGCCACGTTTGAGTTGCTGCAACTGCGCCAGCGCCTGCTCGCTGCGAAGGTGCTGCTGTTGCACCTGCTGCCAGTGTGGCAGTACCACTGCCGCGCCATACAGCAAGGCCAGCAACACCAAGGCAGCACCGGCCAGGCCAACCACGCCCAACTGGCGGACACGCTCATGGACAATCAGGCTATGGATGGGCATTGCCGATCTCCCAGGTCGCCGACAGGTTGAACTGCACCGGATGCTCGGCTTGCTTGGCCATGATTTCGTGGTTGAGCAATGACACATCGCGCAACTCACCACTGGCTTCCAGGCGCTTGTGGAAACTCAGCATGGCTTCCAGGTCGCGGGCCTCGGCGCTGATGCGAACCTGGCCCTTACGTGCATCGGGGGTCAGGGTCAGCAGCGCGACGTCGTCCTGGGGCAGTGCTTCGAGCATGTCGAACAGACGCTCCCACGGCCGCTGCAGTTGCTGCGAGACGCTGCGCATCTGTGCCAGCTTCTCGGTTTGCTCGCGGCTCTGCGCCGAGGTCAGCGACGCGCTATGCTCAGGGCGTTTGCCCAACTGCCGCTCGAACGATTCCAGTTGCTGATCAAGTGCTGCCTGCTGCTGCTCGAAACTTTGGCTAACGATAATCGCCCCTGCCAACAGGCTGGCGCCGAGCGCCAACAACACCCAGGCCGCAACGGCTGTGCGCCGTGGCTGAAAGTCCAGCTCCAGGCGGCGCATTTCAGGCCACCGCCCGGGTCATGCGGCACAGCACGTCAGCGGCTTCACCGTCCAGTTCGCACAAGTGCACGCCATCGATGAGCGGAGGCTGCTCCAGCCGACCCGGCGCGTGAAGGAACACCGCCAGCGTACGTTCGTGGCTATTGAGTTCGCACTGGCGGGCAATCAGAGCTTGCAGAGCAGCGTCACTGTCACCACTGCCCTGCGCGCTGACCTGGCGCCAGACACCGTTCTGCGCCAGCAGGCAAACAGTGCGTTGTGGCTCGGCGAGGACGAAAAGGAAGTCGCTTTGCCCCAGTTGCTCGGCAAAGCGGTTATAGGCGGCCATCAAGTAAGGGCGCACCGAGCGCAGGCGTAAACCGAGGTCGCGGCAGTGCTCATGCAGCCGCTGCAGCAGTGCTTCCGGCACGGCAGTGGCAATCCGTGCAGCGCCGGCGGCCTCGGGCGAGACCACCAGGCGCCAGCCGTCCAGGCTCTGGCCATAGTGGGCTTCAAAGCAGGCCCGAGCATAGTGGTGCAGCTCATCGGGACGGCTGATCGCCGCGCTCCAGGGCACCAGGCAGAAGCGGCAGTAATGCGCTGACAGCACCAGTTGCAGGTCGGCGCCCTTGCAGCGCTGTTCAGCCAGCAGGCTGTGCAGCGTGTCCAGGGCCAGACTCGCGGCCTGGCTGCGCTCGGCAATAAAGCCCAGGCTGCCCAGCCAGTGTTGTTGCTGTCCTTGGCGCTGGCAAACACCAACACCCTGGGCGCCGAGCACGGCGATAAAACGATCAGGCGACAAATGTGACACGATTGATCTCCTCCAGGGTGGTCCGGCCATCGCGCACCAGTTCCAGTGCCGAGCTGCGCAGCAGGCGCAGACCGCGTTGACAGGCCAACGCCCTGATCTGGGCCAGGGGCCGACGTTCGACGATCATCTGCCGCAGTTCATCGTCCAGGTGCAGCAATTCGGCGATCGCCGTGCGTCCGCGATAGCCACTGCCCCGGCACTGGCCGCAACCGCTGCCGTGAACAAAGTGGTAGTCATCCACCTGCCCCGCTACCAGCCCCGAAAGGCTGAGTTCTTCCTCGCTGGGCTGATGGGGGCTGGCGCAGTGCGGGCACACCAGGCGAATCAAGCGCTGGGCCAACACTGCGTTAAGGGCGGAAACAAAGCTGTAGGGGTCGACCTGCATCTGGCTGAAGCGGCCGATCACATCGAAGACGTTGTTGGCATGGATGGTGGTGAACACCAGGTGCCCGGTCAGGGCCGACTGCACGGCAATCTGTGCAGTGTCCGGGTCGCGGATCTCACCGACCATGATCTTGTCCGGGTCGTGACGCAGGATCGAGCGCAGGCCGCGGGCGAAGGTCAGGCCTTTTTTCTCGTTGACCGGAATCTGCAATACCCCCGGCAACTGGTATTCAACCGGGTCTTCGATGGTGATGATCTTGTCCACGCCGTGGTTGATCTCACTGATCATGGCGTAGAGGGTGGTGGTCTTGCCGCTGCCAGTCGGGCCAGTAACCAGGATCATCCCGTACGGTTCGTTCGCCAGGCGGCGCAGGCTGCGCAGGGTGTGATCTTCGAACCCCAGGGCCTGCAGTTGCACGCCGCTGACGCGATCGGCCAGGTCCTGCTTGTCGAGTACCCGCAACACCGCATCTTCACCGAAGATGCTCGGCATGATCGACACACGAAAGTCGATCTGCCGGGCACTGATGCCGATCTTGAAGCGACCGTCCTGCGGTACGCGCTTTTCACCGATGTCCAACTCGGCCATGACCTTGATCCGCGAGATCACCTGTTCGGCGAACTCGCTGCCGCTGACCTTGCTGATGCTGTTGAGCACGCCATCGATGCGGTACTTGATCACCAGACCGTTACCCGTGACACCCAGATGAATGTCACTGGCGTGCATTTTCAGGGCGTCATAAAGGGTCGAGTTGACCAGCTTGACCACCCGGCTCTGGTCTTCGCTGATGCTGGCCAGCGACAGGCTCTGCAGGGTGTCGAGTTCGTTGACTGCTTCGCTTTCGTTGTCCAGCGAGTCAACCGCATGAAAGCTTTCTTCGTGGCGGGCCAGAAATCCGGCAAGGTCAGCGGCTTCGACCAGGTACAGCGGCGCGCCTTGCAGGCACTCGTCGATCCAGGCTAGACGCGCGGTATCGAAGGGGTCAGCAAACACGCCCAAGGCTTGGCCGTCATGTTCAAGGAAGAGGAATTCGCGCTTCAGGCACTGGGCCAGACTGACTCGGTCGAACAGCGGTGTGGCGGCAAACAACGCCTGGCTGTCCAGCACCGGGTAATGCAGGGTCACCCCTAAGCGGGCGACAAAATCGGCAGGGCTCTGGCCACTCAGGCGTTGCAGGGTATCGAGGAGGCGTTCGGCGCTCTGTTCGGCGACGGCACGGGCCTGGGCCAGCAACTCACGACCGAGGGGGGCAACGGCACCGGCCTGGGTGGTGACAACAGCGAGCGACACGGTTTCCATGACTTGCTCTCCAGCGCGGGGCGCGGCAAGCCATGGTCAGGTCTGCTCGCGCGTTATTCCCCGGTGAGCAGTTGGTCGTCGTCCGGTTCCGGCGGCCTCGCGCCATTACGGCGGCGATCTGCCAAAACCCAACTACCGTCGAACAACTGCAGGGGAAAATTCTCACTCCTGCTCTGGCGCCGTTCGACGAACCCTGTGTCCGTGTGGCCCTGGCTCCTGGCTTCGCGCTTGATGCCCATCAGGTCGTTGACTGCACGGGCCAGTTCCGCCAGCGGAAAAGGCTTGAACAGGATATGACTGACACCCAGTTGACTGGCCCGCTCACGGACCTCAGCGGTCGGATGGGCAGTGATCAGCACGAAATGACAGTTCCTGCTCTTGCGTACAGCTTCCAGTACCTGAAACCCCTCCATGTCGGGCAAGCGGAAATCGAGCACTATCACGTCAGGTCGGGTGCGCTCGGCTTTACCGATGGCACTCTCGCCGTCGTAGGCAACATGGACATCCAGGCCTTGCTGCCCCAGATAATCCTGGATATTGCCCGCAAGGGTCTGTTCGTCATCGACTACCAATACTGTGTTAACCAAGGTCGACTCCCTGAAGCATCACAGGCCCGGTTTCCCGGTCTGACGAAGTGCGACCTTGTAGAGGCTTACGCATGCTTCGTGCCAGACCGGAGGCGGCGCTTTTCACTGTGCTATGTCGTTGATTCTTTAAGAGTAGACGCAAACGGGCCATCCCCCCTTCCCCAATCCCGGGGACCGGCTGGCGTTTTGCCCCTACTGATGTCCCCAACATTGGGGGTCAGATGAGTTGTCAGTCAAGTCGTTGCACCTGCCCGGCGTCACGCAGACGCTGTAGCAAGGCGTGGCGCGCCTGCGCCTGGTGCTGATCGACCAGCAAACGTTTTGCCAAACTCAATCCCTGCTCAGGTTCGACTGGGCCAGTGCCGGTTTGGTTCTCTGCCTGCTGCAAAGATTCCTGATTGGCCACATAGAATGCGCGGACCTGGTCCGGGCTCGGCTCCGGGACCTGAGAGGCCTGCATGAACACCTGCTGCGCGGCCAATTCATGACGGGTGTAGTCGGCAAAGCTGTTGGCATCAAACCCGGCATCGGCCAGACGCTGCTCAAAGGGCTTTGCTGTGCCCATCGCCTGACGTAGCTGGTCTATCTGCTCATCCACCTGACGATCACTGACCTTGATTCCTTGACGCTGTGCCTCCTGCCAAAGCAACTCTTTATCGATCAGGTCATTGAGCGCCTGCTCGCGCAGACGCTTGTACACGCTGGGGTTGCGAATACTGGTCAAGGCCCTGCTCTGTGCCTGCAAGTAGTCGGCGAAGTAACGTTCCAGACGCAGCTGGCTAATGGGCACACCATTGACCCTGGCCGCAGCTGGGCCTTCTTGCGCCTGTAGCGGCAGGGCCAACAGGCACAGCAACAGACAGAGCAGCTTCATGGCGTGGTCACCTCAGTGACAGGACGATAGGCCGCCACCGGATAGAACACCGGGCCGGGCATTTCCAGGGTGACGACATGAGCGCCAGCCAAGCCCTGACGGCGCCCCGGTCCAAAACTCAACGGCGGCGTCAAGCCGGTCTGCACATCGTGCAGGCCCTCCAGTGCCTGGATCAGTTTTTCACGGCTGGCATCCCGTCCGGCACGCTTGAGGGCATCGCCAAGCAACTGCACTGCACACCAGGTGCTGACCTGCAATACTCCCTGGCGACCGTCCAGGCCTTGGCGTACTCGCATCTCCATTAGTGCCTGGCGCCCGCTAGGTGTCCAGTCCCCTGGGACAAAGGGATAAGCCAGATAGACCCGCCGCGACCAGGCTTCAGGCACTCGCGGCAACTGGCTGGAGACCTGGTTGGCGCTGGCAAACAAGTAAGGAGTGCGACCGCTCTGCTGCAGCTGGGTGGTCAACTGGCCGAAGTCGTCGGCCTGACCGAGAAAGAAAATGGCCTGGCCCTCTGGCGCTTGGTCAGTCAGGGCTTGAACCTTGACCTCGCGCCAACCGCGTTGTTGCAGTTGCTGCTCAAGGTGCTGGGCCATGGAGGCTTGGGCGGGATCGGCATACACAATCCGCGTACCGACCTGTTGTTGTGCCAACGTGGCCTGGGCGTAGTCAGCCAGACTCAAGAGTTGCTCATCCAGCCCCGGCAAAGGGTCAAAGATCTGCACACTGCTGGTCAAGGCCGGTGCACTGCCGATCAAAGGCACCCGCGCTTGCTCCAGGCGGCTCGCCAGCACCGGCTCCAGCGCGGGTGCCAGCGGCGAAATCAAGGCGAACACCTGTTCGTGTTCCAGCAACTGTGCGAGGGCTTGTTCGGCACTCGCTTGATCGGGCCCAGGATCGACGTTGATCAACTGCAGCCTGCGCCCATGAATGCCGCCTTGTTGGTTGAGTTGCTCGATGCGGTCGTTGAGCACCGCTGCCACCACCCGTGCCGACGCCGCCAGCGCACCCTCGCCAGGCAGTAAAGTGCCCAAGCGCAATGTCTGCTCCTCTATCCCTGGATCACGGTCATCGGCCAAGCGCCTAAGATAGGCAGTGAGGTTACGCTGGTCAGCCATGCTCAGGACAAAGCGTGGCATCGCCGGGTCCAGGTGATTGCCCGCCGGGTCCCGGCCCTCCTGAATCGCTCGCGCCAGGCTCGCCTCGGTGTAAGCCGGATAGGCCCGGCCATTGACACTACGCTGCCCCTGGCCGAGGGCCAGGCGTTGCCAGCTCAGCGGCGGCGGACGCACACCACCCTCGGCCCGCCCCAGGCCATCGGCGCCATGGCAACTGCCACAGGGCACGACACTGGCCGGCACCAGCATATCGGCAGCACCGACCCGCGCCGACACTTGAGCATCGCTGCTCGACACACCCTCGCGGTACAAGCGCTTGCCTGCCAGTTCTGCCGGGCTCAGGTCCAAGGCCAGGCTTACGTTGCTGGCGACGAGCATCAGCAACACGGCCAGGGTGCGCGCCGTCGTGGTCATGATCTTCAACGTCCGGCCAGGGGTTGCGAAAGCAATTGCAGGCGCTGGGCGATCGCCATCGGCGGCGCATCAGGGCGGATCTTGCTCCAGCGTTTGTTGGCGACATCACCGGCGATCAGTTGGGTGGAATGTTGTTCGGGGCTGGGAATCAGGTGGCCAAGGCGCATCAGCACCAGGTCCATCTGCGCCTTGTCACCGGTCAGGAACAGCCAGTTGGGCCCGTCCACCCCCTGTTTTTGCGCAAAGGCCTTGAGCACTTGCGGCGTATCGTTGGTCGGGTCGCTGCTCAAGGAAACGAACGTCACCTTGCTGGCCGCCTCCTCGCCCATGGCTTCGCGCACCTCGCGCAGCTTGCGGGTAATCAGCGGGCAGGCATCGCTGCAGTGGGTGAAAATGACATTGAGCAACACCACACGGTCCTTGAGCACATCGCTGTAGAACCGTAACGTGCGACCGTTCTGGTCCTGCACCAGGCTGTCGGTAAAGTAAGTCTGGGCATCATGGGTGCCCGCAGTCGGCGTAACGGCACTGGGGTTGGGGCTTGGACTGCTTTGCGGGGCATGCCCTTCATGGGCAAACGCCACCGAGCTGAGGATCCACAGGCAGGCCAGCAACGCCAGCCAGTCGACCCCGCGCATCGCCGATTTGTGTGCAGGTGCGGCGCTCATGGCAATACCTCTTGGGCGATAGCGGTGTGTTTGGCATGCACGCGACGAGCACTGAGGCGATCGATTTCCGTCACCAGCAACGCCGGATCGGTAAAGCCATAGAAACGCGTCCATTTGCCACTGCGGCCATCGCCTACCAGGATCAGCGGTGGATGTTCACTGAGATTGGCGCTGAAACTGCCCAAACCCTTGAGGGTTTCATTGACGGCATAGGGGGTGCCGGTCAGCCAGCTCCAGCCCGGCCCCACCTGGAAGGCTTTGGCATAATCTTGCAGGCGTTTGGAATCATCGCGCTGTGGGTCGACGCTGATCGACACCAACTGGACTTCGTCGCCGACCCGCCCACCCAATTGCTTTTGCACCTTGGCCATGATCGACGACACCACTGGGCACACTGTGGTACAGCTGGTGTAGATAAAGCCCATGACCACCAGGCGATCGCCCACCAGGTCCTTCTCCAGGCGTACCGGCATGCCGTTCTGGTCGAGCAATTGCACGTCGGCGAAACGCACGGAGGCCTTTTCGTGGTGAGCGGCAGGTGGAGCATGTCCACTGTGGTCACCCTGGGCGCTGTGATCCACACCACCATGCGCCTGGGCAAAACCACAACTGGCGGCTAACAGGCAGAGGCTGAACAGTCTGCAGCGATCAAGCCTTTTCATCGCACACTCCTTGAACCCGAGTCAGACGCTTGTTGAGCCCCGGCAGGCAGCACCCGTAGGCTGGTGTAATTTTTTTCGGCAAAGGCGCTGCCCAGCGACGGCGCCTGTACATGCAGGTACCAGGCGCCGGCTTCTGCCAGCTCCAACGGTGCCTCATAGACGCCCTCGCCAACTTCATGCACGCGGCTGTCACGGGCCCGCGACGAAGGTGCGAGGAAGTAGCGCACACTCAAGTCCTTGATACCGTTGCGCGGGGTACCATTGCCTTCGACGATACGAAAGCGCGCGGTAAACGGGCTGCCCTGCACGACCACGGTGGGTTCAAGCAGGAACTCGACCTGCGGCGTCTGCCGATGAGGCGCGGTGGGCGAAGCGGCCACTTCAGTACTGAAGCAGTGAATGATCTGCGGTTGGTTGAGCATGAAGGCCACATCGAAGGTGCCAGCAGCCGGCAGTTTGATCGTCGAGCTGTACACCCCCGGCGCCACCTCGCGCAGGCTGCGGTCGATCACCAACGCCGCACGGGCATTGTGGCCGCGGTTGGCGTAACCGGACATCGGTGCATTCATGCCCTCGGCATAGAAGTAGGTGGTGTTGTCCACCGGGTTAACGACGAACACCGAGTTCTCATCGCGCGACACCGCCAAACCCTGGGCCAACGGCAGGTCACCGGCCTGACGCGGTGCCGCCGGGCCTGCCTCGAAGCCTTGGACGATGGGCTGGCGGCCCTCGCCAAGGCTGCTCAAGTTGACCATGGTGACCTTCGGTGAAGCCAGGCCACGAATATAGGCGTAGGCCTTGGTGAAGGTCAGTTGATAGGGTTCGGCGGCCACCGGCAGGCTGTGAATCAGCCGGTCGGTGCTGGCGTCGATTACCAGCGCCTGGCTTTCCAGGGTGTTGAGGACGATGCCGAAACGCCCGTCACTGCTGAACCGCATCGGCCCCAACCCTTGCTGGCCCGCGATGCGGTGGCGCAAAGTATGACTGCGGGCATCAATGACACTGATGCTGCCGTCGCGACCATCGGCCACATACACCGCCTGCGACAGCGCCGAATAGGCCACCGATAAGGGGTGCGGGCCAACCTTCAAGGTCTTGATCAGACGCATTTCACTGGCATCGATCACGCTCAAGGTGCCGCTGTCGCGGTTACTGACAAAGGCATACCGCGAGTCGGCGCTGAAGGCGATTTCGTGATGGCCAGTACCGGTGGCAAAGAACTTCATGTTTTTGCGGCTGGTCACATCAATCACGGTGACACCACTGCGCGCGGGATCCGTTGAGTTGTTGCCGACCCACAACAGACGCTGGTCCGGCTGCAAGGCTACCCGCAACGGCTGTTTGCCGGCAGCGATATTGCCAACGCGCTGGAAGGTCTCGGTGTCTATCAATGCCACCTCATCGCGCTCGGGGATCGACACGAATACCTGTTTGTCGTCGTTGCTGGCCGCCCAGTCCATGGGTACACCAGGCAGTTCGATGCGCGCCAGGGTGCTGGTCACACCGCCGACCGAGACTGAGGGGTCGATCACGGTCAGGCTGGCGTCTTTGTTGAGTACCAGCAGGAAGTAGCTGTTGAGGTCGAGCAATGGCCGGGCACCGATGCTGCTTTTAAGAAACAGCGCCACCCGTGCCTTACAGCTTTTGTTGCGATCCTTGGCTGCGTCGCCGGTCAACGCCTTGTCCAGCCAGGCGCCGGGGGCAATGCCCGACAATGGCTGGCCGCTGTTCTGATCGGTGACGTTGAAGCGCACACTGGCAAACGCGCCCTCGGTCAGCACCCCGTCGCTGCCCAGTGGCCGCGCCTCGAACTCGACCGTGACGCCATCACGGCTAAGCCGATGCAAGGCCTGCGGGTCGCTTTGAGTCTCAGCCAACTCACTGCGCGGGTCGCACCACAGGCTCTCGTAGCTGATCCCCACACCCATGAGGGTCAAGCCTGCCATCAGGCCCAGGTACAACGGTCGATTTTTATTGTTCATGACCTCTTCCTCTCCCTGTCACTGCGCTGGCGCTGTAGTCGGTGGTGCTTCTTCCGTTACTCGCAAGATCCCCCATAGCCCCGAAACGTTGCCGTAGGCAGCATAGTCGCGGAACAGGTAGTCACCGGGTATGGCGTTGCTGCCCCCGGCACTGGGCACCATGAAGCTGAAGTGCGCAGCCGGTAGCACGCTTTCCTGGGCGCCGATGAACATCGCCTGTGGGTTGTAGCCAAAGCGCACCGAACCGATCCCCGGTAGATTCAATGGGTAGCCGCCGATGTCGGACTTCTCAGCCTGGTAGTTGTGCAGTGGCCACAGGTGCCCATCGAGTTGGTAGGTAATGCCGCGGCTGCCCCCGGTAGGCATCAGGATGTGGTTACGGAACGGCTGACCCGGTTTGGCCCACAGCACAGGGGTTTGCGGATCGCTGCCGACCAGGGCGTTGCTGTAGGCCATGTGGGCGTTGGGGACATCCGCCCAACCATTGCCGTCGGCATGCCCAAATGGCGCATCCGGGGCCAGGCCAAAGCGCAACCACAGGGGCTCGGTCTTGTAGTTGATGGCCATGTTCGAGTTATCTTTCGGATCGCCCGGCACCCCGTTGCCTTCAGTGGCGATGCCTTCCACCGGCCGGCCATCGGCCCAGCGCATGTTCAGCGCCCGCTGCCACAGGGTAGCAAAGTCGCGGTAGGCCGCCTGCCCTGGCACTTGCACCGTGGCCGAGGCACGGCTGGCGCTGTCTTCGGTCCAGGTCGCGGTCTGCGGCAGAATGCTCATGCCACCGATCAGGCCCTTCTGCCCCTGTTTGATGACGTCTGCCGGGGTGATGTTGAGCCCACCGAACTCGATGGCCGTGGTGTTGATGTTGTCCACCGACCGGCCCATCTGCATCACCGGCTTGCCTTCACGTTCCAGGTGCCCGGCATAGTACTGGTACACCTTGTTCGGGTAGGCACCGCTGCTGCCGGTGCGCGGCGGTACGGTCTGGACCGGGTTCTGGCCGACGTTGACGCCGTCCGACTTGGTGATGTCATAGGCCAGCAGTTGCGTGTGCAGGCCAACATGGCTGGAGGGACGCATCAGGTTGTTGTTGAAGGCGGTGGAGCCTTCGCTGCCTTGGCGGTCACGCTTGACCACGTTCTGCATCACGGCGGTGCTGGGCAGGTCCGGCATCACCAGCGGCAGACGGTTTTCCAGGGTGACCTTCAAGCACTCGCCAGCAGCGGCACGCAGCACCAGCGGCTCGATCGGCACGCCAGGCTTGAGCTTGCCGGTGACCGGATCAAGGTCAGCCTTGCGCACGTAGAGGATCGCGGTCGGGTCATGCAGTGGCCCGCTGTGGCCACCGATGGTGAAGGTTTCACCATCTTCCGGATCGGTCACAGTAACCTGAGGAATACTGGTGCGCCGACTGTTGTAGACCAGGGTACCGCCATTGGCCTTCAATGGACCGCCGACGTGCTGGCCGACACCACTGGGGTCATTGATGCTCACCCCCAGTGGATTGCCGAGGATGTCGTTGGCCAGCGCCGCGACCACTTCATAGCTGCGCTGCACGGTTGGCCGGGTGCCGATGCCGTTGGCATTGGCGGTGTAGCGTGGGCAAATACCGTCAAACGCCACGGTGTTGCGCGCGGCCATCGGCAACGGGTTGTTGGGCAAGGCGAACAGGTCGCTGCGGCTGGCGGTGTAATTGCGCATCACCCCCCAGATACCGTTCCAATAGCCTTCATGGGCGGCATCGAGCGAGTACAGGTAGTCACCGTTGGGGGCTGAAGAACTGGAGATCATCGACACCGGCGCCATAAAGCCCAGTTGCTCGGAGATGCCGACCATTTGCGACGCTTTCCAGCCCGAGTTCGAACTGTTGCCGTAGCCCGAGCCGTTCTGCAGCCATTTCACGCCATGCAAGGTCACGTTGTGCTCCTCTTCATGGCCACCGGCATGCATGCGCAGACGCACGTTGTCACCCGAGTAGGTGCGCAGCATCGGTGTGAACGGATCCCCAGGTTCGGCGCCAGCCTTGTTGATGTGCGGCGGGAAAAGTGTGGTGCCACCGGTCGGGCCGACTGCCGAGGTGATCGCTGCTGGCGACAGGTTCATCGCCGCAATGGCGCGGTCGGTACGGCTTTGCATGGCGAATGCGAGGTCACCGCCAAGGCCATCGGCCTGCATCCCACGCTTGCCGTCCGGGGCCACTTTGTTCGGGTCATACACCCGCAGCGCCAGTGGCTCGTTACGGTAGTTGACGACGAACATGCCTGGGTCATCCACCGAGATGGCTTGCGGGCAAGGCCGTGATGGGCAACCTGGATTCAGACCGCCGCGCGACTCGACCACCGCTTCGAGCAGGTTCGAGGCCTTCTGCCGCACCGGCGGGTTAATGGCAAAGCGGAAGCTGTCAGCGGTGGCCGGGAAGGCCTGAGCATTGGGTACACCGTCAGGGCCTGCGCCGACATATACCCCAGCCTCGTAAGCATGCTGGAAGTCGCTGTACTCGAGGAAGAACTCGCGATAGCTGTCATTGCGGCCGTCATTGTCGAGGTCGCCGGTTTTGATCACAGCCTGCCAGGAGGTCGGCCCGCCGTCTTCACGCAGCGCGGTGTTGTAGAGCTGTTCACCGGTTTCGGCGTGATACCAGGTGGAACCGGCAGGTTCGGCCAGCACGGTGGCGTACAGGCCCAACTGCTGGTGCGTCGATGGGCCGAGATGGTCGTGGGTAAAGATGGTACCCAGGCCACGGTCGACGTTGTGGACGTTGATCACCGGGTCAGCGAACCAGCGTTGCATGGCCGTGCGAGCGCCCAGCCAGTCGGCGCGACCGTAGCGACCGAAGAAAGGATGCGCCTTGGCCACCGGACACTCGGCACTGCCTTCGCGCGGATCGCCGCTGCTGCACTTGTTGTACTCTCGAATGGCATGAATACGTTCAACCACGGTACCGGGGGAAAGAATGCCGTCCTCATAGTTCCAGCCGTTGGCCGAACCATCGGCTGCGGTCAGGTCCCATTTGGGTAGGTGAATATGCTGGCCGATGACGTCGGTCGGGGTGCGCACTTGATAGTCATCCATCTCGTAGAACGATGGAATCAGGTTGGTGTGCTGGTACATCGTGCAGTCGAAGGTGTTCATGCGCATCACCAACGGCTCTGGTGGACGCTGCTTGTTGATCACCGGCCAGGCATCTTCCCAAAGGGCAATGATCCGCGCTTGCGGGAAGTGGTAGCCGACCTTGTTGTACACCGCATCGAACTGAATGTTGGCGCCCTTGTAGATCCGTGGGCGGTCAGCGGTAAAGGTTGAAGATCCGGTGAAGCTCATGCCGTCCAGGCGCTCGCCGCTGGCAAATTCACCCGCACCGGACGACTGCGTCAGGCGTTTGGCGCGGTCATCCATGCACGGCTCGAAATACGGTGCGCCAGCAGTCGGGGCGGCGCCGTTGGTGCGGAAGTTGCGCGCAACGGTCTGGCTGTCTGGCAACACCGCATAGCTTGGGTGTTCAAGCTTGGCGTGGAAGCTCATTGCCGCCTGCTCGACCTCGGTGCCTTCTTCCGGCAGGAATACCGCCTTGGCCTTGGTGATCTGCTTGGTGAAATCCAGGGCGGTTGTGGTTACGTCCACTTCCCCCCCGGCGGAGATACCGTCCAATGCGTGGCGTGGCAAACCGCCGTCCCAGCCGCCGACCTGAGCCGGGTCGAGGTTGGCCCACAGGGCATTACCGGTGTTTTTCAGTTCCTGCGCCTTGGCCGGGTCGAGCATATCCAGTGGCGGGGTCGGTGGGCGTTGGCCCACGGTGCTTTCCATACCGCCAATCCAGAACGGATAGCCTGGGTTTTTCAGGCTGCCATCGGCGTTGCGGTTGGCTTCACTGCGATCCACCAGCACCAACGAACCGACCGCCCGCGGGGCTGCATCATGATGGCCGGAGTCGTCATCGCCCTCTTCTTCGTCCTCGTCGTCATCCTGCTCGGCGACCAGGGTTTCAGCCAGCTTCGGAATCACTGCGACTTTGCCCGGCATAGGCGCCATGGCCTTGCCTGGCAATGGAACGATGGCGGGAATCGGTGTACCGGCGATGATTTCGCCGTCCGGCAAGGCCCGAGCCCCCGCCGCTGGCTTGCCGCTGCGCAGGGCAAACGGCTCACTGTGGTAACCATCGGCACCTTGCGCAGAGACCTCCAGACGGGTGCCCTCTTCGAACACGTCATGCACCCGCCACATGCTCCACATGCCTTGGGCAAAGTGCGGATAGAAGTGGCAGTGATAGATGGCGTCGCCTGCTACGCGGTTGCGGTTACCCGAGCCACCGTTGGCGATCTCGTAGGTATAACCGACACCAGGGCCAATGCCCTGGGCATCAACGTAGTCAGAGTTGTCGTCATTGGGGTTGAACAGCCACTGGTGTCCGTGCAGGTGAAAGATGTGCTGCTCGTGGCCGTTGTGGGTGTTGCGAAACTTGACGAAGTCGCCAATGTAACTGTGGTTGACGTTGGCCGGCTCTGCCGGAAACAGCGCCATGGTGGCCTTGACGCCAATCTGATCAGCCTTGGGCTGCTCACCGGGGCGAATGTTTTCGAGGCCAACGTTGGCCGGTACGTCCACCAGCATGGCCACGTCACCGACCGTGTGCGAGCTGAGGAAGAACTCTTCGTAGGCACACGACAGGCAATCATGCATGGGGCCGACGCCCAGGCGGTTGGCCACCACTTCAGCGCCCATACCGCCAGAACCGTAGTTGATCATGAACGAGTCGCGGGTCGGCTCCAGCACATGCCCCATTACCGGGTCTGCCCAGTAACCGGGGAAGGCTTGAGTGGCAGCCGCTTCATCGGTGAACTGCGCGGCGAAGTCGCGAAACGGCTCCAGGCGATTGGGGATCGCCGGGTTGCGCTTGCCAATACTCTCCAATGGGTAGGTCGAGGGCGGAAAGCTGCCATCGGCATTGGGCCCCATGACCACGGCGTCGGTTTCACTGGAGATGATCTCATTGCCATCGACCATGGCGATGATCGGCGAACCGGCCTTGCCTTCACGGATCCACGGTTCACGTTGCGGGTAGCGGGCCTGGTAATCGACGATCGGCTGGCCGGTCGGGGCGCGGCCGGTGGTGCTCAGGCGCATTTCTTCTTCGGTCAGGGTGTTGCGGTAAGTACGGGCATTTTTTGGCAGCACCACCACCTGACCGAACAAGCCGTTGGCGACGTTACCGGCAGCGCCTTCACCGCCGAACGTGGCGCCCTGGCTGGTCGCGGCGAACGCGCCTTCGCGCTCGGCATACAGGGTATAGGTACGGCTGGCGCCTGGAGCGATCAAGAAGTTGCCATTGCGCCCGGTATTGGCGGCAATGTCGCCAATGCCGTTGACCGCTTGCATGCCGTTGACCTGAAAGCCTACGTGGCGGTCGGTGACCTGTTCGTCAGCAACGAAACCATGTTCACCGCCCTGCTCATTGCCTTCAGCGCCTTCGTTTTCCTCGGCCTCGTTCTCTTCGCCTTCGTTTTCTTCTTCGTGATCGAGGCCGTGCTTGTTCGGGTTGGCCTGGTAGGCCAAGAGGTTTTGCAGATTGATGGTTAGACAATCACCCGCTGCGACCCGCAGTACGATCGGCCGCGGACGTTTGTCCGGGCGTAAGGTGACCTTGCCAGGTACTGCCGCGCCGCCGTGATCCAGCGACACCTGGTGTTCGTCGACCACGTCGCGGCGCAGGGCGAACATCATGCCGTTGGCATTCTGTGCACCGAGCCGGTTGAACATCAGTGGCTGGTCAAGCGCCACCACGTTGGCCACCAGGTTGCGCTCGCAGCGCACGGCAGCCTCGCTTTCTGTTTGCCAGCCAAAGGTGACGGCAGTCAGTAGCAGAGAGGTCAGAACGGAGCCTTTGATCGGAGTCATCATGGCGTGCCTCGGGTGGTGCAAGTGGACTCTGGAACGGCTTGAGCAAGCCTCATGCCATAGTTTTTTATTGTTATTTTTCAGCCAGTTGGACTACTGAATGAATCTCAATTGGGGATTTTCCCCCGGTATTCCCCACATTTAGGGGGCCCTGTCCAGACACCGTCACAACGGTGCGTCCATCGCCAAGCCCTGCAACCGCCGGTACTGGCGCAACACTTTCGGCACATAACGCTGGGTCTCGGCATACGGCGGCACTACCCGTCCACGCCGCATCACCGCGTCAGGCCCAGCGTTATAGGCCGCGACGGCCAAGGTAATGTCGTTGTCGAACAGGGTGAGCATGCGCTTGAGGTAGCGTGCTCCCCCCTTGATGTTCGAAGCCGGGTCCAAGGCGTTCTTGACCCCCAACTCGCGTGCAGTGTCCGGCATCAGCTGCATCAACCCGACCGCACCGCTGGCGGAACGGGCATTGGGGTTGTAGCGCGACTCGGCCTGGATCACCGCATGCAGCAATGCCGGTGGCAGGTCGTTGGCTTCGGCCGCCGCCGCTACCAGCTCGGCATAGGGCATACCGGTGATCAGTTGCGCCTGACCGCTGCTGGCCAGGCCTACTTCAGGCTCGCTGACCACCCGTTCATACTTGCGACCCGGGCGGTGGACGTTGGACAGGACATAGCCGCCGTCAGCCTTGATCGAAATGTACACATCAGCCAGGACCGGATCGGTCACACTCAGCCAGACAACAATTCCCGCAGTGAGCCAGTGCATGATTGCGCCCTCCCCGTTGCGTTCCCCGAAAAGTGGGGCATATGCCCCGATTGCCGAGGCTTTGAGCTACTGACGCAAGCACTGTGCCGCCTTGCCAGGCCCACAGCGCAAAGACTCGGCGCAGACGCGCACGGCAATTGCATGTGGCCTTGTAGGCACACGATGGAGGGCCTTGGCATGAACAAAAAAAAAGGCACACAACAGGGATTCACCCTGCTCGAACTGCTGGTGGTGTTGGTGGTACTGGGTTTGCTAGCGGGTATCGTCGCGCCCAAATATTTCAGCCAGTTGGGGCGTTCGGAGGCCAAGGTGGCACGGGCGCAGATCGAAGGTTTGAGCAAAGCCCTGGACCTGTATCGCCTGGAAGTGGGGCATTACCCCAATTCCGAGCAAGGGCTACAGGCGCTGGTTACGGCACCCAGCGACGAGACCCGCTGGTCGGGCCCCTACTTGCAGAAAAAAGTCCCCCAAGACCCGTGGGGGCGCAATTACATCTATCGCCAACCCGGGGAAAACGGCGAGTACGACCTGCTCTCCATGGGCAAAGACGGTCAGCCCGGTGGCGAAGGCGAGAACGCCGAGGTCACCAGCTGGCAGTAAGCGGAGGATCAGCACATGCGCTTTGAGCTCAAGGCATTGGGGAAAACCGGAGTGGTGTTGCTCACGCTCGACGCCCAGGACGCCGGACAAGCGCGCCTGCAGGCTGAGCAACAAGGTTTGCGGGTGGTCAGCGTGCGTAACTGCGAGCAGTTTGCCAAGTTGCGTTGGCGTCGCCGCGAAACGTTCGATCTGGTGTTGTTCAGCCAGGAGCTGACCACCCTGCTCAATGCCGGCCTGCCACTGATTGATGCACTGGAAAGCCTGGCCGAAAAAGAAGCGGCGCCGCAGGCACGCAAGACCCTCGGTGAGCTGGTGCGCCTGCTCTATGAGGGTAAATCCTTCTCTCAAGCCTTGGCTCAATTACCCAGTGTGTTCCCGCCACTGTATATCGCGCTGGTGCAATCGAGCGAGAAAACCGGCGCCCTCGGTGATGCCTTGGGCCGCTACGTCGCCTACCGCAAACGCATGGACGAAGTGCGGCAAAAGATCGTCAGCGCCTCGATCTATCCACTGTTGCTGCTACTGGTCGGTGGCGGTGTAGTGCTGTTTTTGCTCGGTTATGTGGTGCCACGTTTCAGCCTGGTATTTGAGGGCCTGGGCACCGAACTGCCGTGGCTCTCGCGGTGGCTGATGCAAGCCGGGATGTTTTTGCATGCTCACCAGGCGCCGCTGGGCCTTGGCTTTCTCGGGCTCATGGGCAGCCTGTTCATGGTGCGCCGCGACCCACGGGTGCGACGTTGGTTGAACCGTCAACTGGAGCGCCTGCCGGCCCTGCACCGGCGCCTGGTGATGTATGAACTGGCGCGGTTCTATCGCTCCTTGGGTATCTTGCTTCAAGGCGGCATTCCGATTCTCACCGCCATGGAAATGGCCCGCGGCTTGCTCGGCGTCGCCGCCAAGCAGCGCCTGGAGCATGCGTGTGAACGGGTGCGTGAAGGGCTGTCGTTGTCGGCGGCGCTAGAAGCCGGACAATTGGTGACGCCAGTGTCGCTGCGTTTGCTGCGCGCGGGCGAACAGTCGGGCAACCTCGGACAGATGATGGAGCGCAGCGCCGACTTCTACGACGAAGAAATCAGCCGCTGGATCGAATGGTTCGTGCGCCTGTTCGAACCCCTGCTGATGACCTTCATTGGTTTGCTGATCGGCTTTATCGTGATCCTGATGTACATGCCGATCTTTGAGCTGGCTTCCAGCATTCACTAGCCACCAACGTGACAATCCAACCCAGTTGCTGTATAGATTCGGCCACCAAGGGGAGCCCGGCAACGGGCTGAGAAACCGCTAGCAGCTGCAGCGCGGTGACCCTTCGAACCTGATCCGGATCATGCCGGCGAAGGGATGGGGATTGCCAACCTGCCTTTTTGCCGGTCTCACTGCGAGGCCGCCGATGTCTGAGTTATCCGGTCTCGCTGTCGCCATCTTTGAGGACAGCACCATGGCCGAACGCTTCACCGATACCCTTCGCCGCCAGAGCGAACCGAGCTGGACGCAATCGATCGAACACCGCTTCGTCAATGAATTGCTCGACGGCACCCTGGACGATGCAGTGCTGATCAATTACCTGATCCAGGATCACCGCTTCATCGATGCCTTCCTGACCCTGCTCGGCGCGGCCATTGCTACTGCCGACACCTTCGAGGCACGAATTCGCCTGGGCCGTTTCACTGGGGTGATTTGCGGTGAGGAGAACACTTACTTCCTGCGTGCCTTCGAGGCCCTTGGGGTCAGTGAGGCGCAGCGCCTGGAAGCTCCCGACGCGGTGCCGACTGCAGGTTTCAAGGCCATCATGCGCGAAGCGGCCGCCACCCGATCTTATGCCGCGGCACTGGCGGTGCTCAACGTCGCCGAGGGGCTTTATCTGGATTGGGCGCTGCGTGCACCGAAACAATTGCCGCCGCGCTTTGAGCACGCTGAATGGATCACCCTCCACGACAATCCGGACTTTCAAAGCTTCGTCGCCTTCTTGCGCGCTGAGCTGGACCGTGTGGGGCCGGCGCAAGCGCAGATCAGTACCGACTTCTTCCTGCGCGCGGTTGCGCTGGAGCACGCTTTTTTCGACGCTGCTTACGACATCAAGGGATAAGCCATGGACATCTTTGATCGCCTGAAACAAGCCGCCGCTGCAGACTGGAACCGCTACGTCGACCATGACTTCGTCCGCCAGATGGGCGCGGGCACCCTCGCTCAGCCAGCCTTTCGCAAATACTTGGTGCAGGACTATCTGTTTCTGATCCAGTTCGCCCGTTCCTGGGCCCTGGCGGCTTACAAGAGCCGCACGCTCGCCGATATTCGCGCTGCGCAAGCAGGGTTGGCGGCGATCCTTGATGAAACCGAGCTGCATGTGCGGCTGTGCCAACGTTGGGGGTTGTCGCCCGAGGACCTGGCCGCCACACCGGAGCATCAAGCGACTGTGGCCTACACCCGCTTTGTCCTCGACTGTGGCGCTGCGGGTGATTTGCTGGACCTGCATGTGGCCTTGGCGCCTTGCGTCATTGGCTACGCCGAAATCGGCCGCAACCTGACGCCAAATGGCATCGAGGCGCTGGCAGATCATCCGTATCGCGACTGGATTGGTGAATATGCCGGTGAGGGCTATCAGGGCGTTGCCAACGCGGCCCGTGCGCACCTGGACGACCTGGCCTCACGGGCAATGACTGAACGCCGTTTCGAAGAGCTGGCCAAGCTGTTCGCCCAGGCTTCGCGGCTGGAAGCGGACTTCTGGCAGATGGGCCTGGACACCCGCTAGGACCACAGCCGGGCTTGCAGATAAATTTGTGGGAGCCGGGCTTGCCGGCGATGGCATCGGTGCGGTGTCAGCTATTGCTCGGTGCCTGCATCGCTGGCAAGGCCAGCTCCCACAGAATCAGCACATGACGGTATCTCGCACAAATAATGCAAGAGGGCCTGTCAGCGCCCGATAGCCCGCGCCGCGTCCGAGGTGTACATGTCCGGGGTGAACTTCGCTTCGTTGAGAATCGGCCCCTTCTTCGCCTCGTTGGTCATGCCGTAACCGGTGTACTGCCCCGAGTTCAGGTCCATGAAAAACTGCGAACCAGCCTGCCAGCCACTCATGTCCGGGTGGTAGTAGTAGTTGAGCATCGCATGCTTCCACAACTGCCCACGGGCGTCGTAGTTGTCGGCCATGACCGCGTTCCAGGTGTCTTCATCGATGAACAGCACGCGTTTGCCATAGACGTGGCGGTAACCTTCCTTCAGGTCAGCCTCCACGACCCACACTCGCCGCAACTCATACCGCATGTACTCAGGGTTGGGATGGTTGGGCGTGAGCAATTCGGCGTACTTCACCGTCGCCGCGTTGGCCTTGTAGGCGTTGGCCGGGCTGAAGATTTCGCGCTTGCCCAGCAGTTTCCAGGTGAAACGCTCCGGTGAGCCGTTGAACAGGCGGTCCTCGTCGACCGTCATGGTGCCGTTGGTGCCGATCATGGGCTGGTCGTAGCCATAACCGGGCATCTGCCGCACGCGACGGGTGGACGGGCTGTAGTTCCAGGCCTGACGCGGGTTGGCGAGGAAATTATAGGGTTCGTGGGAAATGCTGATCACGCCGTTATCACGGGCCGGCTTGAGCGTGGTGTTGTAGCTCATGGCCTGGATCTTGTCTTCGGTCTTGGGCTCGACGGTTGGCGAGTTGGCCTGGGACAGGTTGCGCGCATGGGCGCGCCCCCAGCCGATGCTGCCGTTGGGCAAGACCGAGGCCAGGTCGCTGACCTTCTCTTCGGTGTAAGCACGCGCCGGCAACTGGTGGTTCCACAGCACTTCCATACCGCTCTTGGGAATCGGGAACGGAATCTGACCGAGCCCTTCGATGCCCATGCCATCATCGACCAGTTTGGCATGCAGGGCGTTGTACTTGGCGCGATCGCAGACATAATCCGGGTAGCGGAAATCGCGGTGGCCAGGGTAAATATTCATCTTGTACGAGCTGGGGTACTTTTTCAGCAACGCTTTCTGGCCGTCGGTCAGGTTCGCTTCGTACTGCGCCATGTTCTGCGCCGTGATCACCAGGATCGGCTGTTCTGCAGCGTAAGGGTCCACTGGCTGGTCACCAGAGAATTTCACATGGTTCCAGCCTGGCACTTCGCCCAAGTACTTACCGGTGTACGGCGGGATAGTACCGGCGGCGTTTCCGGCTTTTTCGGCACCGACGCAGGTCAGCTCCTTGCCCAGCTTGTCGGCTTCCTGGGGCGACACCTGCGCCGCTGCGCTACCGATCAAAGCGGTATTGGCCACCATGGCGGCCGCGAGCACGACACCTGTTGTTGTTATTTTCATGTATTGCCTCCTTCGCTGATAAGGCTTTCGGGTGTTACCCATTCTTCGCGTTCTGGCGGCGTATTCATCGTCCGGAAAGACTAAGAATCGAACTGGGCGATGGTTTTTTGCAGTTCAGCCTTGAGCACTTTGCCGGTGGCATTTCGCGGCAGTGGTGTGGTGTGCAGGTAGACCTGTGCGGGTACTTTGTAAGCTGCCAGCCGCGCTGCGATATAGGCGCGAATGGTCTCGGCATCCAGACGTTCGGCAGCACGAATAGCCAGGGCCACCGCCTCGCCCAGGTGCGGGTCGGGAACGGCGAACGCGGCGGCCTCCTCGACCCCTGGCATGTCGCAAATACAGGCCTCGATCTCGGCGGCGGAAACTTTCTCGCCACCCCGGTTAATCAGATCCTTGACCCGGCCACTGATGCACAGAAAACCCTCTTCATCGAGGTAGCCAGTGTCACCGGTATCGAGCCACCCCTCGCGCAAGGTCGCAGCGCTTTCCTCGGGCAGGTTCCAGTAACCACTCATCAGCGTCGGTGAACGCAACCAGATCAAACCGGGGGTACCGGCTGGCAACGGCTGCTGGGGATCGTCACCAATACGTACATCGACAATCGGCAACGGCCACCCGCAGCTGGCGGGCTTGTAGACGAACTGGTCACCCCCGATGGCAGCGCCGATACCATTGCTTTCGGTCAGGCCATAGCCGCTGCCGCCGATGGCATCGGGCTTGCGCTCAATCATGCTGGCGAGCAAGGCGCTCGACGACGCACCGCCACCCAGGCCCATGCCAAACAGACTGGCAGTGTGCGGGCCAGCAAAACGTGGTGAGGCAAGCAACTGCTGCATCATCACCGGCGCGCCATTGAACTGGGTGCAGCCCTCGTCACGGATCAGGTTCAAGGCTTGCTCGACATCCCACTTGTACATCAGCACCAGGCGTCGGCCGGCGCGCAGGGCCAGGAGGAACTGCGCATGCAAGCCGCTGACATGGAACAACGGCACCGCCATCAAGGTGGTCGGGGCAAAGCCGCTGTTGACCACCACACTGATCCGCTCGGGCGAACTCAGGGCGCAGAACGCCCCCTGAAACTCCAGCGCGGTCAGCGCCTGGCAGATCGCCCGGTGGCTGGACAGCACGCCCTTGGCGCGGCGGGTGGTGCCCGAGGTGTAGAGAATCAAGGCCGGTGCATCAGGATCGAGGTCAAGCGTAGGCACCGGCAAAGGCACCGCAGCCAGCAACGACTCATAGCCCGCGCAGTGCGCGGCCAGGGGCTGCTGCGCATTGGCGCCGACGACAATGGTCGCCAGGCCCTTAGCCGCCAGGTCATCGGTCAGCACCTGCAGGCGGGCGTCATCACACAACAGCAGGCTGGCGCCGCTGTCCTGCAGGCCATGCACCAACTCATCTCGCAAGCCCCAGCTATTGAGTGGTACACACACCGCGCCGCAACGCTGGATCGCGGCAAACGCCACCAGCCAGGCCGGCTGATTGCGCATGGCAATCGCCACCCGCGCACCCGGCTGCAGTTGATAGGTTTCGCTCAATTGCCCGGCGAGACGATCGACCTGGTCGAAGTACTGGGTGAAAGTCAGACGCTGGCCCTGCCAGACCAGGAACTCGCGGTCGCCATGCACGCGACCGGCGTCGATGGCCTGCGACAGGTTCGCCGCCGTTTGCCGAAAATAGCGCGTCCCCCCGCCTGCCGGGGTGACTACTTCAAAGGGTGAACCGGGTGCAATCAGTTGCGCCCAGGCGCTGTGCCAGCGTTGCTCGGTCATAGTCTTCTCCGCTCAGGCGCACGTCGTGCTCAGGGCCGCATAGCGCTCGCAATGAAAGTCGCGATCCCCCAGGCAAGCCTGGGCGACACGTACCCGTTTCAGGTACAGGCCGACGTCCAGTTCGTCGGTAACACCGATGCCGCCATGCATCTGCACCGCTTCGTTACTGACCTTCAAGGCGCTATCACCGGCTTTCCATTTGGCCAGGCTGACCAGCCGCCCACGCGCGCTAGCGTCCAGACTGTGGTCATCCAATGCGGCAAGGGCAGCCATGACCGCGCTGCGGCTCAACGCCAGGTCGACATACAGCTGCGCGGCGCGATGCTGCAGGGCCTGGAAGCTGCCAATCGGCGTGTCGAACTGAACGCGGGTCTTGAGATATTCCAGAGTGGTGTCAAACAATTGCTCGGCAGCGCCCAGCAGCTCCGCCGCCAGGCACGCCCGGCCACGGTCCAGGGCCAGATCAAGGCTGGCCCAGCCCGCCCCGACCCGCCCGAGCAGTGCCTCGCGCCCGACGCGCACCTGCTCAAGGCGCAAGCGTGCGCAGTTGCGCGCATCGATCAACGGCAATGCGCTGCAGCGCAAACCAGGCGTGTCGGCAGGCAACAGGAACAGGCTGATGCCCTGCTCGTCACCGGCCTGGCCGACGACGCGTGCCGCGACCAGGTAGGCATCAGCACCCAGGCCGTCGAGCACCCAGTACTTCTCGCCCTGCAGGCAATAGCCGTCGCCCTCGGCGCGAGCTTCAAGCGCCGTGTCCTGTGGCGCGTGACGGGCCTGTTCGTCGAGGGCCAGGGCCAGGCGCAGGTCACCGGCGATCAACGGCGCCAGCCAACGATCCTGCTGTGCAGCGTTACCGGCCAGGTGCAGCAGCGAGCCGCCGAGCACCACGCTGGACAACAACGGTGTCGCCGACAGGTTGCGGCCAATGGCTTCGAAGATCGGCCCCAGGCCCATGCAGCCGAAATCCAGGCCACCCAAGTGCTCGGGGAACGGAATGGCGCTCCATCCCAACGCCACCGCATCGCGCCACAATTGCGCGTCGAAACCCTCGCTACCGCGTTGGTCACGCAGACGGCGCTGGGCGGAAACCGGGCTACGAGCGGCCAGAAAGTCGCGCGCGCTGTCGGCCAGCAATCGCTGTTCGTCGCTGTAGACCAGGTTCATGGCGTCACTCCTTTCTTGGCATCGGGCAGGCCAAGCACGCGCTTGGCAATCACATTGAGCTGCACCTCCGACGCGCCGCCGGAGATGGTCAGGGCGTAGCTGTTGAGCCAGCCGCGGGTTATTGCCAACTGCTGCTCAGTGAAGGGATCGAGCTGCCAGCCCATGGCATGGGCTCCCATGAGGTCGAGCAGCACTTCGAACTTGTCGCGCTCCTGTTCGGTGTGCACCAGTTTCATGATTGCCATCAGGCCGCTGATGTCGTCGCCGACCTGGGCCGCCTGGCCCATGCGCTGTACCGTCAGGTCATAGGCCCGCTCGTTCATCGCGCAGGCCACAGCGCGACCCTGCAGCACGTGCTCGCTCTGGCTGCGCGGATGCGGTAAGTACTGACGCAGCAACGCCAGCAGGTCGACATGGGATGGCAGGCTGATTTCGCCGAACTTGGACATCGCCTTGCGCTCGTGCTGCAACAGGCGCTTGGCCAGGTTCCAGCCACCATTGAGCGGCCCGATCAACTGGCTTTTGGGGACGTTCACACCGTCGAAGAACACCTGGCAAAACGCCGATTTGCCGCTGATCAGGTCAATCGGCACCGGATTGACCCCAGGGCTGCGCATGTCCAGCACGATCAGGCTGATGCCTTCATGCTTGGGCGCCGCCGGGTCAGTGCGCACCAGCGCATACATCCAATCGGACTTGTCACCGTAGGAGGTCCAGATTTTGCTGCCATCGACGACGAAGTGATCGCCAGCGTCGCGGGCGCTCATCTTCAGGCTGGCCAGGTCCGATCCGGCGTTGGGCTCGGAAAAGCCCTGACACCAGCGCACCTCGCCACGGGCCATGGGCGGCAGCAAGGTGCGTTTTTGCTCCTCACTGCCAAATTCCAGCAGCACCGGGCCGAGCATCCATACACCCAGGTTGATTTGCGGCGGCCGACACTTGAGGCGACGCATCTCGCCTTCCAGCACCGCCAGCTGTTCAGCACTCAACCCAGCGCCGCCGTATTCTTGTGGCCACTCGGGACAGAACCAGCCTCTGTCGCGCATGCGCTCGAACCACAACTGCGCGTCGCTGCTGGGGAACTGCGGTTGTTGCGCGCCCCAGACCACGTCTCCCTCGCCCATGGCGGTGCGCATCGAAGCCGGGCAGTTGGCCTCAAGCCAAGCCCGGGTGTCGTGCCTGAATTGCTCGATGGTGCTCATATGTTTGACCCTTGTTATTGTTGGATGGCCCTAGCGCTGTGGACGCGGCATGCCCAGGCCGAACTGGGCGATCAGCTCGCGCTGGATCTCGTTGGTGCCACCGCCGAAGGTCACCGTCACCGAGGCGCGCACCTCGTACTCCAGATCGCCATGCAGCAGGGCCGCCGCCGAACCGCTGCGCAGCGCACCATTGGCACCGACGATCGCGGCGAGCCGACGCAGGATTTCAATTGCCGACTCCGAGCCATAGACCTTGGTGGTCGAGGCCAGCGCCACGTCGATGCGTTCCTGTTCAAGGTCGGCGGCAATGCGAAAGTTGATCAGGCGCATGGCCTCCAAACGTGCATAGCACTCGGCAAGCGAGCTGCGTACCCAGGCCTGGTCCATCGCTCGGCGCCCCTGTTCGTCGCGACTGCGCGCCCACAAGTAGACCCGGCGAAACAGCCCAGCGACCTTGTCCGACCAGGACCCCAGGCCCAGGCGCTCATGGTTGAGTTGCGCGGTGATCAGCTTCCAACCGCCGTGCAGCTCACCGACGAGCATGTCCCGAGGCACCCGTACGTTGTCGTAATAGGTCGCGGCGGTCGGGTTGCTGGTGGTCGGGATCAAGGTGCTGGAAAAGCCCGGCAGTTGCGTGTCGAGTATCAGGATCGATACGCCCTTGTGCCGCGCCTGGCTCGGATCGGTGCGCGCAGCCAGCCAGATGTAGTCGGCCGATTCAGCGCCAGAGGTCCAGAGTTTGTTGCCGTTGACCACAAAATGGTCGTCTTCTGGCCGCGCCGTGGTCTTGAGCACCGCCAAGTCGCTGCCAGCGCCAGGCTCGGAGTAGCCGATGGCGAACATGATTTCGCCAGCGGCGATACCGGGCAGAAAGCGCTCCTTTTGCAGTGCACTGCCATGGGCAATCAACGCCGGGCCAACTGTGCTGATGGTCACGAACGGCAGCGGTGCGCCGGCAATGTTGGCTTCTTCAAAGAAGATCAATTGCTCGGTGGCCGCGTAGCCCTGGCCACCGTGTTCCTTGGGCCAGCCCACGGCCAGCCAGCCATCACGGCCCATCTGCCGAACGGTCTGGCGAAACAGCTCGCCGCCTTCCTGGCCGCGTAGCTGTTCGCGCAGTAGCGGGGTCATCAGCGCCTGAAAGTAATCGCGCACCTGGTGGCGCAGCGCCTGTTGCTCGGGGGTGAGATCAACGAACATGAGCGGCTCCTTAGGCTGCGCCGAGAATCAGGCCGCTGGTGGGTACGCCAGTACCGGCGGTGACCAGCACGTTGTGAACATCAGCCACCTGGTTGACTGCGCTGCCACGCACCTGGCGCACCGCCTCGGCAACACCGTTCATGCCATGGATATAGGCTTCACCCAGTTGCCCGCCGTGGGTATTGATCGGCAACTTGCCGCCACGGGCATGGTGGCCGGCGCGGATGAATTCCTTGGCCTCGCCGCGACGGGCAAAGCCGAACTCTTCCAGCTGCGGCAGCACGAAGGGGGTGAAATGGTCGTAGATCACTGCGGTTTGCAAATCTTCAGGGCCGAGCTTGGCCTGACGGTACAGCTCACGCGCCACCACGCCCATTTCCGGCAGGCCGGTGATGTCGTCACGGTAGAACGAGGTCATGATCTGCTGACCACTGGTGATGCCCTGGGAGCCGGCCTTGATGATCACCGGCTTTTGCGGCAAGTCACGGGCACGTTCGGCCGAGGTGATGACCATGGCCACGGCGCCATCAGACTCCTGGCAGCAGTCGAGCAAGTGCAGCGGCTCGCAAATCCAGCGCGAGGCCTGGTGTTCTTCCAGGGTGATCGGCTTGCCATGGAAGAACGCCGCCGGGTTGGTCGCGGCAAAGTCGCGTACCGCCACGGCCACCCGGCCGAAGTCCTCGGAGGTGGCGCCGTAGGTGTGCATGTAGCGCTGGGCGAACATGCCGACCCAGGCCGCCGGGGTGTGGAAGCCGTGGGGCATGTACCAGCCGTAGTTGACGTTCTCGAAGATCGGCGTCGAGGCAAAACCGTAGGTGCCGGTGCCGAAGCGGTACCAGGAGCGCTCGTTCATCGCTCGATAGACCACCACCACCTTGGCCACACCGGTGGCCACCGCCATGGCCGCATGCATCACCGGCCCGCAGGCCGCACCGCCGCCATGCGGCACCTGGGAGAAGAACTTGACGTCCTTGCAGCCGAGCAGGCGGGCGATCTCGTACTCGGGCACCTTGTCCACCGAGTAGGAGCTAAAGCCCTCGACCTCGGACGGGTCGATGCCGGCATCCTTGAGCGCACTCAAGGTGGCCTCCATCGCCAAACGCAATTCGGTACGCCCGGAGTGCTTGGAAAATTCGGTGGCGCCGAGGCCAACAATGGCGGCGCGCCCGCTAATCGATGAATCGGTCATCTGTATGTCTCCGCCTGTCAGGGCAAGATCAGCGCGACCGTGCCGGTCACGTGATTGCCCATGGAATTCTTGCCGCTCAGGGTCACTTCCACCGTGCGGGTGGCCGGGTCCTGACCCGTCACGCTGCCACTGAAGGTCATGCGGTCGCCGGGGTAGTTGGGCGCACCGAGCTTGATCTTCAGCGACACGAACTGCGCCTGCGGCCCTGCCCAACCTTCGACAAAGCGCTGCACCAGGCCATTGGTGGTGAGGATGTTCATGAAAATGTGCGGCGAGCCCAGGGCTTTGGCCGCGTCGACGTCATGGTGGCCGGGAAAGTAGTCGCGGGTGGCAATCGCGCCACCCGCGATCAGGCCGACGGTGATCGGGATCACCAGCTCCGGCAACGCTTCGCCGGGCTGCACGTCGTCAAAGCACTTGGTGTTCATCGAGGTCATATTTCCATCCCAGCTTGTCGTTATCGCCCAGCCAGTGGCCAAGGCGTTCCAGGCATGCGGCCGATCCCCCCAGGGCAAGGCCCAGGGCGCGGCTCCAGTAAAGAAAACGGTGAATCGGGTACGTCAGGTCGACGCCAATGCCGCCATGCACGTGCTGCGCGCTGTGGCCGATGCGGTGCCCGGCTTCGCAGGCCAGGTAGGCCGTAGCCAGGGCTTCGGACGGCGCGGCAAGGCCGGCGTCAAGCCGATAGCACAGTTGCCAGAGCGCGCTGCGCAACGCTTCAAGGTCGATATGCGCATCAGCCATGCGCATCTGCACCGCCTGAAAGCTGCCGATCGCACGACCGAACTGCTCGCGCTCGCTGACATAGGCCACGGTGCGGCGGATATGCTCATCACTGACCCCCAACTGCAGCGCCGCCAGTGCCGCCTGACTGCGTGCTTCCAGCCAGTCCAGCGCTGGCCCCGGCAACAACTGCTCGGCGCTGATGCGCAAGCCTTCGACCTGGACTTCGGCGACCGGCTCGCCATGACTGAGCACCCCAGGCACCCGGCGAATCTGCGCCGCGCTCAGGTCCAGCAGCACCAAGCGCGCCTGGCCTTCGGCTTCGGCCAGGACCAGCGCGGCCTGGGCTTGCAAGCCGAAGGCGAGTGCTGACACGCGGCCATTGAGCAACCAGCCGCCTTCACAAGGTTGCGCCTGCAACTCGATGCCACACGCGCTAGCGCGGGCTTCAACCGACAACGTCAGGATGACCTCGGCGGCGGCAGCGCGAGCTGCCCATGTGGCCGCGTCAGCCAAGGCAAAATAGGCCAGGGTGGCCGCCGCCAACTGGTGTCGCCACAGCGGTACCTGGCCAAGGCTGCGGCCTTGGGCCTGAAGCACCAACATCAGCTCGGTCATGCCCAGGTCGCTGCCGCCGGCGTGCTCGGGAATCGCCAGGGCGTGCAGGCCGGTTTCCACGCACAGGCCCCAGAGATCTCCCATCATCGCTTCGCCGCTGCTGTCCCAGAGGCGCAAGGCATCGTCGTCGCAATGATCGGCAAACAGGCTGTCGGCCATCTGCGCAATAGCGCGCTGGTCGTCGCTCAGGTCGAAGTTCATGACGCCTCCTGGTCCACAACCGGGCGGAACAGCGGCAAGGTCTGTTGCGCGTCGAAAACCTGAAATTCAACCTGCAGGCGCTGGCCAATCTGCAGCTGCCCAGGCTCGACGCCGACCAGCCCCGCGATCAGACGCACGCCCTCCTCCAGCTCGATCAGGCCGATGGGGTTAGGGTGCTCAAACGGCGCCACCACCGGGTAATGCATGACCACGAACGAATACAGGCTGGCCCGGCCGCTGGCCTGGACGGTGTCCCAATCAAAGCTGTGGCACTGGATACACACCGGTGCCGGTGGGTGACGCAAGGTCGAGCAGGCGCTACAGCGCTGAATCAGCAGCTGTCCCTTGGCACAGCCTTCCCAGAAGAAACGGGTATCGTCGCTGATGCCTGGCAGCGGACGCTTGGCTGTCACCGGCGTTTCACTGCTGGCTGCAGCGGGTGCCTGGGCAGCCGCCGGGCGGAACTTGAAGACCCGGAACAACAGTTCGCCCACAGGTTCATCACCCGAGGCTTTCTCGACGAAATGGCTCATCACCAGGGTGACGAAGAAACCCGTACCCAGGCCGGTGGTTTTCTCTTCTCCAACCGACGCCAGGCGTGTGGTGTAGTACAGCTTCTCACCCAGACGCAAAGGCCGGGTAAAGCTCAGCTCGGAGTTCACGGCCACCACTGAGTTGTAACCGTACTGCTCAAACAGCTTGAGCACTTCGTAGGGATTCTCGGCGGTGGACCCAGGCGGGTAGTTGTTGGCGTGAAAACCTTCCAGGGTCCACACCTGAAGCATCGCCGGCGGCGCGATCAGACCTTCATGGACACTTTCGAGGGCCGCGGCGGGGTTGGTGTAGAGCGGGTTGTTGACGCCCATGATCTCGCACCATTGGCGGATCATCGGTGCGTTTACCTCATCCCAGGCGTACACCCGCCCGTATTGGCGCCCCACCAGGGCGCTCACATTGGACAGCAATTGTGGATCTGCCACAGTCGTCTCCTGCACAGTGAGGGCAGCGGCCGGCACGCCGGCGCTGCCGGGGTCGATCAGGTCGGCAGCACCTGGGCCGCGTCGAGAAAAGCCGGGCGCTCGCCGCCGCCATGCAGCAGCAGGTTGCAGCCGCTGGCATAGGCGGCCAGCGGTGAAGCCATGTACAGGCAGGCGTTGGCGATATCTTCTGCGGCCGCCATGCGCCCCGCTGGGATACCGGCACTCACCGCGGCGATGCCGGCGTCGGTGCCGTAATGCAAATGCGCCTGTTCGGTCAGCACCAGGCCAGGACTGACCGCCACCACCCGCACCTTCGGCGCCCACTCCACCGCCAGCGATTGCACCAGCGCCAACACGCCGGCTTTCGCCGCGCCATAGGCAGCAGTGCCCGGTGATGAACGCAAGGCACTGATGCTGCCGATGAACAGGATGCAACCGCCGTCGGTCTGCGCCTGCATCAGTCGGTTGGCGTGCTGGGCCACATTGAAGGGCGCGATCAGGTTGAGGCGGATGATGCTCTCGTGAAAACGGGGCGAGGCCTCGGCGGCCGGTGCCCGGGGGCTGCCACCCGCGTTGTTGATGAGCACATCGAGACGGCCATATTCATGGCTGATTGCATCGAACAGCGCTTGCAGCGAATCGCTGTCACGCACGTCGGCCGGAATAAACGCCGCGCTGTTGCTACCATGCGCGGGCACCTGCAGTGGTGCATGCCGGGCACAGACGATCACCTGGGCACCGGCGGCGAGAAATTCGCTGGCGATCCCCGCACCGATACCCTTGGTGCCGCCAGTGATGAGCACCACCTTGCCGCTGAAATCAAACCCCGTGTGCTGTGCCATGTCGTGTTCCTTGTTCTTTTGACAAGGCCCACTCTAGGGACAACGTTCGCCGCGTACTTCGTCTGAACGGACGATGAATTACGCAGGCTCAGGCAAGGACACTGGCGGCCAACGATACGTGCGCACGAGGATGCCCATGACCGATTCCGCCGCTTTGCCGGTACTGCTCGAATACCCGCTGCCAGGCGTGGCCCTGCTGCGCCTGAACCGGCCGCAGGCTACCAATGCCCTGAGCCTTGAACTGCAGGCACTGCTTTCGACGCACTTCATCGCCCTGGCCGAAGACCCGCAGGTGCGCTGCATCCTGCTCACCGGTGGCGACAAGGTGTTTGCTGCCGGGGGGGACATCACCAGCATGGCCGGGGTTGGCGCCATCGATATCTACAAGCGTCATACCGAGCGGGTCTGGGCGCCGATTCAGCATTGCCCAAAGCCGGTGATTGCCGCGGTATGCGGCTATGCCTATGGCGGCGGCTGCGAACTGGCGATGCTCGCCGACCTGATCGTCGCTGGCCGTGGCGCGCGCTTCTGCCAGCCGGAAATTCGCATCGGCATCATGCCCGGCATTGGCGGCACGCAACGTCTGGTACGGGCAGTGGGCAAGGTCAAGGCCATGCGCATGGCCCTGACCGGGCAGCCGATCAGTGCCGAAGAAGCCTGGGTGGCAGGGCTGGTCAGCGATCTGGTCGACGACGATCAGGTGCAGGCCAAAGCCCTGGAGCTGGCGGCCGTGATTGCGGCAATGCCGGCGTTGGCGGCGGAACAGATCAAGGAAGTGATTCTCGCCGGTATGGACGCGCCACTGGAAGCGGGGTTGGCATTGGAGCGCAAGGCCAATGCGTTGTTGTTCGCGTCGCGTGACCAGAAGGAAGGCATGCAGGCGTTTATCGACAAACGTCCTGCGCGGTTTGAAGGGTACTGACGCCTTTCACCTGGTAGCCGCTGCCACCAGGCCGCAACAGGCAACCGTCCCTGGCGCCTGCTTCGCAGTCGATCGCAGCCTGGCGGCAGCGGCTACGTCGGGTATTTAAATACTCATCAACAACTGCCCACTGTCGACCCGCAACTCGACGCCATTGATCGCCCGCGACTCGTCACTGGCCAAAAACAGCACGCTGGCGGCGACATCCTCGGGCAGGCAGGTGCGTTGCATCGGGTCGCTGTCGATGGTCATGCGCGCGGGGTCGAGCCCGACCGGCCAGCTGGCGCGGGTCATATCGGTGAGCACGCTGTCGGGGTGCAGGGTGTTGCAACGAATACGGTATTTACGCTGGCGACAATGCACAGCCACCGACCGCGATAACGCCGCCACGGCACCTTTCGAGGCGCTATACGCCAGGTAGTCAGCACGCCCAGCCAACGCCGCAATCGACGACATGTTGATGATCGAGCCGCCGGTGGCCTTCATCAACGCAATCGCTTCACGACAACCGAGGAACACGCTGTCGCTGTTGATGCGCAGTACCTTGTGCCAGTCCTCCAACGATGCCTCCTCTATCGAACCCTTGCGCAGGATGCCAGCGTTGTTAAAGAGGATGTCGAGGCGACCATACCGCTCGCCGATGAACACCATGACCTGCTGCCAGTCGTGTTCGCTGCTGGCATCGTGACGAACGAATACAGCCGCTGCGCCGATTTCCTGCGCCAGCGCTTGACCCTCAACCTCGTCGATATCGCTGATCACGACCTGCGCACCTTCGGCGGCCAACAGGCGTGCACACGCACGACCGATACCGTTCGCACCGCCGGTAACCAGGGCGATCTTACCTTGCACTCGTCGTGTCATAAGCCACTCCTTGTTGTGTTGGGTTGCAGACTTGCCTTGCGATCGCATCACCTGCGCGACGCCCTGAGAACACACAATCGGCCAGCGACAGGCCACTGATATACAAATGCGAAGGGATACCCAGGGCCGTACGCCCGGCGGCATACAAGCCGGAGATAGGCTGACCTTGCGCGTCAAGGGCAGCGCCCGTGTCTTCATCCACTTTCAGCCCGCCCAAGGTCAGCGCGCCAAGGGGAAAGATCGGGTTACCTACCGAAATGTCACAGGCGTAAAACGGCCCCTGATCGAGGACCTGACGGCTGCCGGGGGATTTCCCGAAAGCATCTTCGGCCTCACCACGGGCTGCGGCATTGTTGCGCTGCAGGGCCTGGCTCAAGGCCTCGACCTGCATGCCGCTGGCCTTGGCCAACTGTGCAGCGGTCTTGCCCTTGCGTGGTTTGCACAGCATCAGCATCAAGGCAGGCAAGCTCTGGAACCACCAGTACCCGCCAAACAGCGCCTGGCGAATGGCCTTAGCCCGCAGCCTGGCATCAAGCACTAGCCAGGCACGACCGCCCTGCTCCTCCATCAAGGGCTGGCCCAGGGTGGCGCCATAGACTTCCTCGTTACAGAAGCGTTGGCCCTCACGGTTGACCACGATCCCTTTCGGCCAGCAGTGCGGTGGATTGATGAAGCGCCAGGCCGATACCCGCTCCAGCCCGGCGCTGGCTGCCCCGGCACTCTGACCCAGGCGCAAGCCACTGCCATCGCAACCGGTGGCACCGACCTTGAAGTTGCGTCGGTAGTCCGGCGCATGCTCGCGCATCAGCTCACGGTTGAAGATAAAGCCGCCGGTGCTGAGTACTACTCCCTGGCGCGCGCGCACCCGATAAGGCCGTGCGTGTTCGCGTTCCAGTTGGCTGACGCGCTGGCGCAAGCGGTCGCAGTAGCCCGGTGCGAAGTTCTGCCAGCGTTCGGCGCGGGCAGCCAGGCGTGCGTGGGTCTTGGCCGCTTCGCTACCAGGTGGCAGGCGCCACAGTTCGGCACCGATCACCCGGCCCTGGTTGTCCTGAACCAAGCGCCGGGCCGCCGATTGCAGCAACGGCCGTACTCCGGCCTTGAGGCAGGCGCTGTGCAGGTGAGCGTAAAGCACCGCGCCACATTGGCCCTTGCCCACGGTGCGATGGCCGCGGGGTGCGGGCGGCTGGCTGCCGGTGTGCGACGGCACCAGTTCGTTACCCGAATAGTAGAGAAAATAGCCATCAGCCGGATACGAGGTCTTGCCGCCTGGCGGCATCTCATGACTGTAGGGCGCGCCGTGGCTTTGCAGCCATTCGAGGTTGGCCACACTCTGCTCGCAGAATCGCTGCAGAGTGTTATCGCTGACCACGCCGCAGGTTTCGTGCTTGAGGTAATCGAACATCGCTTGCGGGCTGTCGCTAATGCCAGCGGCGCGCTGCTGACGGGTACCACCGCCGGCGTACACCACGCCGCCACTCTTGGCACTGGCACCGCCGCCAGTGAAGCGGTCGGCAATCAGCACATCGACACCATTGGCCCGGGCTTCGAGGGCGGCACAGGCACCCGCCGCCCCCCAGCCGATGACCAGCACGTCACACTGCTCATCCCACTTCAGTGTATGGCTGTCGCTGACCCGCAACGGCGCGAGGATGGCGCTGCAGCTTGAAGGGGTATCGGTCGTCTGCATGACAGCTCCTAGCGTTGGCTGGCAAGGTGATTAGCGGCCACATAGGCGAAAGTCAGCGCCGGCCCCAGGGTGCCACCGGCACCGGGATAGCGGGTGCCCATGACCGAGGCCGAGCAGTTGCCGATGGCATACAGGCCGCTGATCGGCTGGCCATCCTCACGCACCACCTGGGCATCGGCGTTGGTCAGCAGGCCGCCCTTGGTGCCGATGTCGCCGGCGTCCATGCGCATGGCATAGAAAGGCCCCTTGCGCAGCGGCGCCAGACACGGGTTGGGTTTGATGTTGCTGTCGCCGTAGTAGCGGTCGAAGACGTTGCCGCCGCGGCCAAAATCCGGATCGACGCCAGTGCGGGCGTAGTCATTGACTTTGGCCACGGTGTTTTCCAGCCCGGCGGCGTCAACGCCGATCAACTGCGCCAGCTCAGCCAGGGTGTCGGCTTTCCAGTACAGGGCATTGCGCCACTCCTTACGCAGGCGGCTGTCGGGCATGACCTGGGCCGGCATCAACGGGCCCATGGCGTAGTGCTGGCGGAAGTGACCGTCAAAGACCACCCAGGCCGGTACGCTGTTGCCGCCGGTAACCTGGTTGTCGTGGTACATGGCGTCGACAAACTCCAGGTACGGCGCCGCCTCATTGACGAAACGCTGGCCCAGGCCATTGACCACAATGGCACCGGGGAACGCCCGCTCGGCAAAGATGCCACGGGGCTTTTCCTCGCCGGGCACGGCGATGGTCGGCGCCCACCAGGCCCAGTCCATCAACGCCGTGGCCGCACCCTGGGCCATGCCGGCCTGCAACGCGGCACCGGTATTGTTGCCCGGCGGTGTGGCACTCCAGGCCATGCGCGTCGGTTGCGGCAGGTACTGCTCACGCAGCGCCTGGTTTTGCTCGAAACCACCGGAGCCCAGAATCACGCCGTGGCGCGCCTTGAGAGCCAGTTCGCGGCCGTCGCGGGTCACCGTCACGCCAGTGATTCGCCCGTTTTCGCTGATCAGACTGGCGAAGTCGGTGTTCAGCCACAGCGGTACATTGCGGTCCATCAACGAACGGCGCAGCGAAGCCACCAGCGAACTGCCCAAGGCGGCGCGGCGGTCATACTTGCTCTTGCGCCGCCATTTGAAATCGAGCTTGTAGCGCAGCATCAAGCCGAGGATCAGCAACTGCCAACCAAAGCCTCGGGCCATGGCCTTGTGCGCATGGCGGGCAGTCCAGGCGATGCGGCCCATCAGCAGGGTTGAGGGCGACGGCTTGCGCAGGTTGTCCAGTTCCTCACCCAACAGGCTGGTGTCGAACAGCTCAGGGTCCAGGGTGCGACCGCCTGGCAAGGAACCGGGCAGATCTGGGTAGTAGTCTGGGTACTTTTCCGCCACCGCATAGCGCACGCGGCTGGTGCGGGTGAGGGTCTCGATCATCTTCGGCGCGTTGACCAGGTAGGCGCGCAAACGCGCTTCCTCGACCTGGTCACCGGCGGCGGCCTTCAGGTAGGTCAAGGCCTGTTCGACGCTGTCGTTACCGCCCTTGCGGGAGAAGTAGTGATTGTTCGGAATCCAGATACCGCCGCCGGAAATCGCCGAGGTGCCGCCGTACTTGTCGCTCTTTTCCACGATCAGCACACTGAAGCCCTGATCGGCGAGAAATACCGCCGAGGCCATGGCCCCGGCACCCGAACCGACGACAATGACGTCGTAGGCCGTTTGAGTCTGAACTTGAGCTGTCATTATTGTTATGCCATTGGCTGAAGGACAGCGTCGATGATCGACTCCGTGTCTGGCGGGCTCATCGTCAATCCGGACTAGATGGGGACCTACCCCTGTCAGCCGTTGCGCTGCGTCTGCATCGCTGGCCAGGCGATAATCAGACAACGAGGGCGCGCTTGCCCGCCCAAGGCTGTGCCTGCTCCATCTGCCGGGCCAGGCGCAATAAGCCATCCTCCCCACCCAGGCGTGCGGTGAACATCATGCCCACCGGCAAGCCCTCCTCGCTCCAGCCCAGCGGCAGCGAGATGGCTGGCTGCCCGCTGACGTTGGCCAGCGCAGTAAACCCGGCACTGCCCATCGCATGCTGGGCGTAACTGTCCCAAGGCTGATCCAGCGACAACAGCCCAATACGCGGGGTCAGGTTGGCCGTCACGGGTGAAAGGATCAGGTCAAAACGCTCAAAGTGACTTTCCATCAACGCGCCAATAGCCTCAAACGACTGCCGCGCCCGATACAATCCCTCGCCCGTGGTTCCCCGCGCCCGTTCAAGCACCACCTGGGTGATCTTCTCCAGGTCCTGTGCCGTTACCGCCCGTCCCAGCACCTGCTCTCGATCTTTCACCAGGGTGGTCAGGGCCGTGCCGATAACTGTGCCATGAGCACCGAACATCTGACGCGGATCGACCCCCAGTGTCAGTTCCTCCAGCTCATGCCCCAGCCCCGTCAATTGTTTGATGGTCTGCTCCAGGGCCGCGGCAATCGCCGGCTCCAACGGTGAGCCGGTCAACGACTGACGCACCACCGCGATGCGCAATTTGCCGGGTTCGCGCTCAAGCTCCTCAATGTAAGGCCGGGTCAAAGGCGCACTCCAGTACGGGCTACCCGCCTCATGGCCCTGCCCCACATCAAGAAACAAGGCCATGTCGCGAACACTGCGCGACACCACATTGCCGACACTGGCACCAAACCAGCCTTCAAAATGCCCCGGACCGCTAGGCGTGCGGTAGCGGCTGGGCTTTAGCCCGACCAAGCCACAATAAGACGCCGGAATACGGATCGAGCCACCGCCGTCGGTAGCATGCGCCACCGGCACGATCCCGGCCGCCACGGCACTGGCCGCGCCGCCGGAGGAGCCACCCGCGCTGTGTTCCAGGTTCCAGGGGTTGCGGGTCTGCCCCCAGAGCAGCGACTCGGTGGTGGTGGTCAGGCCGAACTCCGGGCAGGTTGTCTTGCCAAACGGCACGGCGCCGGCCAGCTCGTAACGGCTGATCAGCGTGCTGGTGCGGGTCGCCGGCGGTGCATCCTTGAACAAACGACTGCCGTTGCTGGTGACCGTGCCTTTAAGGTAGGTGTTGAGGTCCTTGATCAATATTGGCACCCCGGCCAACGCGCCCTCGGTAAGAGGCTTGCCACGTTGAGCGAGCAGCGCGCGGGCATAGTCTTCATGCAGCATGTTGACCGCCTTGACCTTGCCATTGACCGCGCTGCAACGCGCCAGGGCTGCGGCCAGCAGGTCTTCAGCGCTAAGCTCCCCCTTGCGCACCGCCTCACTCATGGCCCAGGCATCCAGGCCCTGATACTCACGGTCCGAAAGACCGGCAGCACGGGCATCGGCAAAGCGTCCGAGCATACCGACACCCGCCACCAAGGCACCCGCCTTGAGCACGCTACGCCGGGGCCAAATGCCAGGCGCTTCAGTGGTTGAAGACGGGGTTTCGCTGCGGTACTCGGTCATGGCTACTTCCTGTTCAAGGTTCAACAATCGGGCATCGACGGGGTGGGACTATCAATCGGCAGTGACCATCGCGGACATCGCCGCCAGGTAGTGCTCGCCGTAAGGTGGCAACACACCCCACTCACGACGCGGGTCATGGGCCGGGGCCTTGAACACGGTACGCATGTGGCTGAATTCGAGGAAGCCCTCGCGACCGTGATAATGCCCCAGTCCAGAAGCCCCGACTCCGCCGAAAGGCGCGTCGTGCATGGCCGCATGCATCATGACCTCGTTGATGGTCACGCCGCCAGACAGGCTGTGCTCAAGCACATGACGCTGCTCGTCCAGGTCGGCACCGAAGTAATACAGCGCCAACGGCCGTGGCCGCGCATTGATGTCGGCCAGTACCGGATCAAGTTGCTGATAGGTCAGCACCACCAGCGCCGGGCCGAAAATCTCCTCACGCATGATCAGGCTGTCATGCGGTGGGTTGATCACCACCTGTAGCGGACGCCGACGATCACCGATATCCAGCGGTACAGCCTCAGGCAGGCATTCGACCCGTGCGCCCAGGTTGCGCGCCTCCTGCACATAGCTTTCCACCCGCTCGACATGGCGCTGATTGACCACGGCAACGACATCCGGGTTGCCGGCCACCGTCGGGTTGAGCTCTGAGTAGGCGCTGCGCAAAGCAAGGAGAAACGCTTCGAGGCTGGCCTCGGGTACATAGACCAGGTCCGGGTTGATGCAGATCTGCCCGCCGTTGCTGGCCTTGGCCACGGCGATACTGAAGGCAGCACGCGTAAGGTCAGCACTGGACGAGACAATCACCGGCGACTTGCCGCCCAGCTCCAGGGTCACCGGCACCAGATTTTGTGCAGCGTTGCGCATCACCGAACGCCCGACCTCGGTGCTGCCGGTGAACACCAGGTGATCGAAAGGCTGCGCGGAAAACACCTTGGCCACTGACGAATCGCCGGTAATGACCGCGACGTCCAGCGGGTCGATGTGCTCGGCAAACAGCTGCTCCAGCAACTGCGCGGTGCGCGGCACCACATCGGACGGTTTGAGGATGGCCCGGTTACCCGCCGCCAGGGCGGAGGCCAGCGGGCTGAGCAAGGTGTACAACGGCGCATTCCAGGTACCAATGATACCGACGCTGCCCTTGGGCTGGTGCATCACCCAGGCTTCGGCGCCCAACAGATCATAGGGTGCAAACGGCTGGCGCTGCTCATCCTGCATCCAGCCTTCAAGGTGGTCGCGGGCGTGCTTGAGCGAAGCCAGGGCGCCCAGCACATCATTCATCAGCGAAAAGCCGGCAGGCCGGCCGCCGAAATCCAGGTCAATCGCTTCCGTCAGTTGGGCATGGTGGCGCACCAGCAACTCGATCACCTGCTGCAAGCGCTGGCGGCGCGTCTGCGCGCTGACCGCGCCAGCGCTGTTGAAGGCCTGCTTCTGGCTGGCCAGCAGACGGGTCAATGTATCTACGGATGAAGTCATCGGGTTCCCCTTGGCTCGCATGGGTGGTGGCTGGCGCCACATTAGCGGCGAGCAAGGGCCTGCGCCTCGTCCGATCGGACGATTACCCGGCATCTGCGTTAGTCCGTTAAGACGATGTGTACACACGGCCTGCGACCAATACTGGGATCACGAAAATCCCACCCCATGAGGTCAGTCATGGCAACGCCAAACATCGGTTTCGACCCCCAGGCCTTTCGCACCGCGCTCGGCACCTTCACCACCGGGGTCACTATCATCACCACCCAGGCCGAAGACGGCTCTCCGGTGGGCATTACCGCCAACAGTTTCAACTCGGTGTCACTCAACCCGCCGCTGGTGCTCTGGAGCCTGTCGAAAAAAGCCCGCAGCTTGCCGGTGTTCAGCAATGGCAAGCACTGGAACGTCCATGTGCTGTCTACCGAACAGGAGCAACTGTCCGGACGGTTCGCAACTCAGGGTGAGGACAAGTTCGCCGAAATCCAGTTTGACAACGGCGTCAGTGAAGCACCGCTGTTGCAGGATTGCACCGCGCGCTTCCAGTGCCGCACAGCATTCCAGTATGAAGGCGGCGATCATGTGATCTTCGTCGGCGAAGTGCTCGCGTTCGACCACAGCGAGCGTGCGCCGCTGGCATTCCAGAGCGGCCAATACGCCCTGGCCACGCGCAAGCCACGCAGTGAACTACGCCTGGCCACCACCCCGCCGCCACCGGAGTGCAGTTACACCGAAGATTTGCTCGGCTATCTGCTGGGCCGTGCCCACTACCAGTTGCTCAACGCCCTGCGCCTGTTACTTAACAACCAGCAACTGGATGAACAGGCGTTCTTCATTCTCTCGGTGCTGTGTATCCGCGACAACCTCAGCCTGGAAGAGATCAACACCTTCGTCAGCTACACCGGCCATCAAGTGACCCTGCCGAGCATGCGCTTTCTTGAACGGCAGAACCTGGTCGCAATTGAAGGCGACGCAGGACAACTGCGCTTTGTGCTCACCGCCAACGGCCGTGAAGCCTCCTTGCAACAGCTGGCATTGGCCAAGCTGGTGGAAGAAGACCTGGCCGCCAAACTGGGCCCGGCCGATGCTCAAGCCCTGAAGGTTCTGCTCAAACGCCTGATTGTGGTCAGCGACCCTGGCCTGCCTGACCTGTGGGCGCCGCGTTGACCGCCAACGCGCAAGGCATGCCGAGCGCCACGGTCGGCTGGCGCAGTCATGGCCTGTTGTTGCTGCTGGCGATGGTGTTTGCCGATAACTTTGTCGGCCGCCAGATCCTGGCGGTGATGATCGACCCGATCAAAGCCGAGTTCGGCGTCGGCGACACGGCCATGGGGCTGATTTCGGGCCTGGCCTTTGCCGCCGTGTATGCCCTACTCGGCCTGCCGGCCGGGCGCTTGGTCGACCGCCTGCCACGCACCCGCCTGCTGGCCTTATCGTGCCTGCTCTGGGCCTTGGCCACCATGGCCTGCGGCCTGGCCGGCAGTTTTATCGTGCTGGCCATTGCGCGGATGCTGGTGGCGGTGAGTGAGTCGCCGACTACGTCGGCCTCCCTGTCGCTGATCGCCGATTTGTATCCGCCACAGCGCCGCTCCTTCGCCATCAGTTGCTTTACCGCAGCGCCGACCTTTTCCTCGATCATTGGCCTGAGCATCGGCGCCTGGGTGGTTGAACACTACGGCTGGCGCACTGCTTTTTTCGCCCTCGGTGCACCCGCCCTGCTGTTTTGTGCATTGCTGGCGCGGGTCAAAGACCCGTTGCGCGGTCGTTGGGATCTGATCGCCAGTGCTCCCCCCGCGACACCTTTGCTCAGCGTGCGCCACGAGGCCCACGCCCTGTGGGCACTGCCGGCCTACCGTTGCCTGATCCTGGCCGGTGGCCTGACGACCTTGAGCTCCTATGCCATCGGCATGTGGAACACCAGTTTCCTGATTCGCTCCCACGACCTGTCGCTGCAGCATGCCGGCATGCTGGCCGGGGTCATCTGTGGCGTGGCGGCCGGCATCGGCGGCCTGTTTGCCGGCTGGCTCAATGACCGTTTGAGCCACCGCAGTCCGCACTGGCAGATCCTCATTCCAGTTCTGGGCAATCTCACCGCCCTGACGGCATTGATCATCTACCTGCTGTGGCCGGCTGGCGTGTTGATGCAACTGGCTGGCATACCGATCCCCACCGCCATGCTCTGGTGCGCGCTGTACAGTTTCTTCGTGGTCTGGTGGGTGGCACCGTCCTATAACCTGGTCACGCAACTGGTGCCGTCCAATCGCCGCGGCACGGCCATGGCGTTGCAGACCATTGTCAGCACCCTGCTGGGGGTCGGCATTGGGCCGCTGTTGACCGGCGTGTTCAGCGACTTGCTGGTGCCACAGTTCGCTGCACAGTCGCTACGGTATGCGCTGGTGCTGGTGAGCTTGCCGTTGCTCGGCGCGTTGTTCCTGCTCTGGCGCACAGCCGTGCATGCCCGCACGATTGGCTATGGCCGCAGGTGAGCACGCCTGGCGTCACTGGCCTGACAACTTCCCTTACGCCCCTGTGGTTGACTAGACTCCTGGGCTGAAGGCTACGGCTGTGATCCTACGGAAACTGTGCGCATGACCCTCCGCAAAAAGCTGCTTTGGCTGTTCGTCCCGCCCCTGACCCTGACCTTGGGCCTGGTTTATGTGTTGTCGCAAACGATGATGCTTGACCGCCTCGATCGAGAGGACGAACTGTTGCTGTTCAATGAAGCCAAACGCTTGCGGGCGTTGATGAGCAACAGCATCAACTTCGACCTGGACCGTTTGCAGCGCCTCGCCCAGCAAATGGCCGCCGAAATGCCTGTGCAAGCCGTGGAGCAGGCAACACTGGAACAACTGAACTTCGACTTTTTGCTGCAACTGGAGGCCACTGGCACCTTGCAGTTGGAGCAATGGCGGCCTATCGACCTGGCAACTCGACCGCTGTTGCTAACCACACAACACGCCGACCTGAACAATTTGCGCAGCAGTATCCGCCAGCGCGCGACACAATTGAGCAAACGCCACACGGCGCAAGCGTCTCAGGTTGAACTAGTGGTGCTCGCCGGCGTTCCGCTGATCCTGGCCAGTGTCACCTTAACGCCGGACCAAGGTGAGGCACGCCGTACCCTGGTCGCGGGCCACCTGCTCGACGCCAGCCGTATAAACACCTTGCAAGCCGAGCTCAAAGGAAGCCTGCAAGTGGTCCCGGCTGAGCGCTACACCGCCAGTGATAGTGCCCAGGCTGCGACCAGCGGGCCGGATCAAGATCAGATTTCCATCAGTAGCCGGCACGTGCCGGATGAGCGTCATCAGCAAGTTGCATTGTTGTTCAGTCACAGCCCCAATGAGCAACAACTGGTGCTGGAGCTGACCCGCGAACGTCGGCTCTACAACGAGGGCCGCAAGGCAATCAACCTGTTTCTGGTGGTCTCGACAGCCGTAGCACTGCTGGCCTGGTTACTGATTTACCTTGGCCTGGAGTTCCTGTTGCTGCGCCGGGTATCGCGCATGCACGATGAGTTCGCCAGGATTGGCCCGGATGTTACCGGCGCGCGGTTGAGCGACAGCGGCCAGGATGAACTGGGCTACCTCGCCGAGGAAGCCAACCAGACCCTTGAACGTCTCGAACAGAGTGAGGCACGCGACCGGGCGATCCTCGAAGCCATCGAGGAAGGCTATTTCGAACTGGATACCAACGGTGAGATCGTTTCGGTGAACCGCGCCTTTTGTCAGTTGCTGGGCTACAAATCACACTCTCCGGTAGGTATACGCGTCCAGACGTTGCTCGATGACGACGCCAATCAACGCTTCCTAGCACTGCTCAACAGCATCGACGACAACCGCTCACAGGTGATGTCGGGGCGCTTGCGGCGCGTCGATGGCAGTCTCTGCCACTACGAAACGCGCTTGTCGACCATCCTCGATGCCAAGGGCGAAATTCGCGGATACCGCGGCATCCTCCACGATGTCAGTCGCCATGTGGAGTACCAAAGCCAGCTATTGGATATCGCCTACCGCGATGCCCTGACCGGCCTGGGCAACCGCAAGGCCTTCTACGAACACCTGCAGCAACGGCTCGACGAAGCACCCGCCGCATTGGCACTTCTGTTCATTGACCTGGACCGTTTTAAACAGGTCAACGACAGCTTTGGCCATGATGTCGGCGATGCTTTGCTGGTACAGATGGCACAACGACTACGCAGCGCTGTACGCAAACCCGATCAGGCGTATCGCCTGGGCGGTGACGAGTTCACCTTGATTCTCACTGCCGACGCCGCCGGTGCCCAAGGATTGGCGCAACGCTTGCTGGCTGCACTGGGGCAACCGGTAACGCTGGATGCGCTGCAGATCGACTTCGTCACCCCGAGTATCGGCATTGCCGTCTACCCGCAGCACGCCCAGGACATCGACAGCCTGATCAAGGCGGCCGACCAAGCCATGTACCAGGCCAAGCGCGGGAGAAACGAAGCGGTGCTGTTCAGCGCGCGGTGCTGAGCTGGCCCCGCTTCATTGGCCGCCACCGATGAACCAGCGAAAATACGGGTTGCCCGCCTCGGTTTGCATCAGTTGCCGGACTTCCCGCGCCCACCCTTGGCGATTGCCGTTGTAGGCCAGGAGCGTCAACCCATAGAAACGTTTGAGCACGTGCCACTGGTCTTCAACGGCGCCCAGCAAGGCCGCGTCGGCATTGATCAGCGGCGGCGCTGTGCGCAGGGAGAGCAGTTGCGGCAATACCCGGGTGATCTCCCCAGAACGTACCCAGGGCGCATATTCAATGCGCGGACGGTCATCGGTAACGGCCTCGGCGCTGCCGGCAAAGCGCTCAAGACCTTCGCGGTCGGTCACCCAGGTAGCGAGCAAGGCACTGACCGAGTCGACCCCGACTTCAGCCAGCGCAGCGCGCACGCGAGGTTGCGCAAAACGCTGGCTGATACGTGCGGCGTCCAGCTCCAGCGGTGCCTGCGAGCCAATCAGGAGCATTTCGTGAAACTCGGTGGTCCACAACGAGGCATGGGGAAAGGTATTGAGGAAGCTGCGCACCAGCGAGCGACTGTCATCAGTATTCTGCGTCGGCAACGGCAACCATTGAGCGACAATACCGCCCGCCTCCAACCGTGACGCGGCCAATAGGTAAAAGTCCTGCGAGTACAGGTTGACCACACCGGCAGCTGAAGGTGGAGGCGGTTCCAGGGTGATCAGGTCGTAGCGCTCGGCGCTGCGCAACAGTTCTCGACGGCCGTCACGCAGGCGAATGTCCAGGCGCGGGTCATTTCTGGCGTCGAAATTGCCCTTGAACAACGGCGCTGCAGCCAATACTTCAGGCAGCAGTTCGGCCACCACCGGCCGCTCCAGCCCCTGATAACGCAACAGGGCACCTGCGGTGATCCCGGTGCCAAAGCCGATCACCATGGCCGAACGCGGCTCCTGGCGGTGTATCAACAGCGGCAACAGCGCCTGCAGACGCATGTAACGCAGCGACGGCATGGCATCACCGGTGTTAGATACGCCTTGAATGTAGAGCCGGTTGAACCTGCGGTTCTGGCGCTGTTGGGCGACCACCGCAACGGTACCGCCACGACCTTCTTCATAGAAAGTGAGGTGGCCACTGCGTGCACCTGGGAGCAGTTCGGCCAAGCGCTGTGGCGGTGTCAACACACCGATGATCACAGTGCTCAAGCTGACGCCGAGGACCGCCATGCGCATCCCGCGCGGCACGGCCTGGCCACGCCAGACGGCCACGCACCCCACTGCCGCCGCCACCAGTGCAAGCACCACCAAGGTTCGCACCAGGCCAACACCGGGCACCAGCACGAAGCCCGTCAACATCACCCCAATAATGCCGCCTACGGTGTTGAGCGCGACCACCGCACCGACATCGCGCCCCACTTGCTGGCTGTCGACACTCAGGCGCAGCGCCAGCGGGAAAGCAGCGCCCAGTACCGTGGTCGGCAAAAACACTACAGACAGCGCCGCCGTGGCAAAGCGCGCGCACATGCCGGCCAGCTCATTCCCGGTCAGGTGCAGCACCAGCGCTTCTACCTGTGTCTGGGCACTGATCAGCCAGCGACCCAGCCCGGCAATCTGTACCAGCGCCAGTAGCCCTGCCAGCGCGATCAGCAAGCCAAACAGCCCCCAAGGGTCGCGGATTCGATCAGCGCGACGCGCATACAGTGCGCTGCCCAGCACCAAGCCCGCCAGGTACGTGGCCAGCACCACTGAAAAGGCGAAGGTACGGGTACTCATGAACTGCACAATTGATTGTGTCCACACCACTTCATAACCCAGCGCGACGCCACCCGCCACGCAGTACAGGGCAATGGCCAGTCGTGCCGCCGGGGAGCGCGGCGCGCTAGCGGCCTGAACGTTCAGGGGGGTGTGCTCATCACGGCGGCGGGCAATCCAAGCGCCAGCAGCGGCCAGCACGTTAAGCGACGCCGCCACCAGCGCACTGCCGGTAACCCCCACTTGGGGCAGCAGCACAAAGGCGGCCAGCAAGGTGCCGGCAATGGCGCCGGCCGTGTTAGCGGCATACAGACGCCCTCCCGCCTCAGCCAATTGCCCTTGTGCGGGGGTCAGGGCACGCACCAGCACTGGCAGCGTACCGCCCATGAGAAACGCAGGTGCCCCCACCAGAAGAAACGGTACCAGCCAGGCAAGCAGCCCTACGTGATTCTCCAGGCGCGCGAACAGCCCGGCTGAGTTAGCCAGCGCCAGGGTACTCAACACCCCGAGCACCGCCACCGCCAGTTCCAGACAGGCATACAGCCTGACCGGGCGGCGTAACCGATCGGCCCAGCGGCCGAACACCAGGCCGCCCAAGGCCAGCCCGGCGAAAAACGCACTGATACCGGCGGTGATGGCATATACCTCCACCCCCACCACCAGCGAAAGTTGTTTGACCCAAAGTACCTGATAGACCAACGCCGCCGCACCCGATACACACAGCAATAGCGCGGGCACGCGCATGTGCAGGGGCATGCGTTGGTCCGCCGGCTCTGCAAGGGATGATTGGCGTTCAGAGGAACTGACAGCTGAGGGCATCAATCGACCTTATCGGCGCCAACATCGCGACCGAAAAACAAGTAAAAAGAAAGCGCCCGTCACTGACGGGCGCTGGCACTGCCTTACTGCTTCATTTTCTCTGCAATCTTCTTATCTACGTCGGCGCGGACCTGGTCAATGCTGAAGCTGGCCGGACGCTGGCTTGGCGGATACTCAACAAAGGTCTGCAGGAAGGCTGCCGCCTTGCGTTCGCCCTGGAACAGCAGATAAGTGTTTTTGGTCAACCAGTCGTAATACTGGTTCGACACCACGTCTGCCCGCTCGTACGGGTCCATGCGCAGGTTGAACAGTTTCGGCACCCGAAGGCAAGTGAACGGTTCGCTCCAAACGGCAAAACCGCCGGGGGCGCGCTGCTCACAGAACACCAGCTTCCAGTTGCCAAAGCGCATGGAGACCAACTCACCGTCATCGTTGAAGTAATAGAACTCGTTACGTGCGCTCTTGTCGGCCTTGCCGGTCAGATAGTCCAGTTGGTTGTAGCCGTCCAGGTGCACCTTGAAGTTCTTGCCGCCCACATCGGCACCCTTGAGCAGACGCTCCTTGATGTCGGTGTCGCCCACCGCTGCCAGCAGCGTCGGGAACCAGTCGAGGCCTGAGAACATCTGGGTGGAAATCACATCGGGTTTGACCTTGCCCGGCCAGCGAATCATCGCCGGGACCCGATAGGCACCCTCCCAGTTAGAGTTCTTCTCGTTACGGAACGGCGTGGTCGCCGCATCCGGCCAAGAGAACTGGTTCGGCCCGTTGTCAGTGGTGTACACCACGATGGTGTTATCAGTGATCTTCAGGTCATCCAAGGTTTTAAGCAGTTTGCCCACATCGGCGTCGTGCTCGAGCATGCCATCGGCGTACTCATTGCCCGGCATGCCGCTTTTGTTGCGCAACTCTTCGCGCACATGGGTGTACAGGTGCATGCGGGTGGTGTTCATCCAGACGAAGAACGGCTTGTCCGCCTTAACCTGTTTGTCGATGAAGTTTATTGCCGCTTGAGTGGTCTCGTCATCGATGGTTTCCATGCGCTTTTTTGTCAGCGCACCGGTGTCCTCAATCTTGCCGTCAGCGCTGGACTTGATCACACCACGGGGCGATGCGGCCTTGAGGAACTCAGGGTCATCTTTGGGCCACAGCTCGCGCTCCGGCTCTTCTTCGGCGTTCAAGTGGTACAGGTTGCCAAAAAACTCGTCAAAGCCATGGTTGGTCGGCAGGTACTCGTCTCGGTCACCGAGATGGTTTTTACCGAACTGGCCGGTGGCATAGCCTTGGGCCTTGAGGGCTTGGGCGATGGTAATGTCGCGGTCCTGCAAGCCAACCGGTACGCCTGGCATGCCGACCTTGGACAAGCCGGTACGCAATGGTGTCTGACCAGTGATGAAGGAAGAGCGACCCGCGGTGCAGCTGTTCTCGGCATAGTAGTCGGTGAACATCATGCCTTCTTTGGCAATCCGGTCGATGTTGGGCGTTTGATAACCCACCACACCCTTGCCGTAGGCACTGATATTGGTCTGGCCAATGTCATCACCAAAGATCACCAGGATGTTGGGTTTTTCTGCGGCCTGCGCGCCACTCATGACCGCCGCCACGCTCGCGGCAAGGGTCATTGTTGTTATCCATCGTCTACTGAGTTTCATAGGGCCACTTTCTCCGTCTCACGTTTACTGGCATCCGCCACGACTACGTGCACCAGAGGTACCTTGCTCAAGGTTCCTTGTGCGCCTGCGGTTTCTTGTTTACTAGTCCTCGATGCTGTCGAAGGGATAGACGCGGCGCCACTCGCGGGCCATATCAACCACGGTCCAACCCTCTTTGTTGGCGGCTATCAGCGCTTTGTCCAGGCGACCGACTTTACTGTCGCGGTCATAGGCCCACTCGCGCCTGGCGTCGGTGTGATGCACCAGCCCCGCAAAGCGCTTGCCGCTACCGGCCTTGGTCCATTGCAGCATTTGCAGGTCGCCGTCGGAGTTGCCGAATGCCAGGATCGGCCGGCGACCGATGACGGTGTCGATACTGACCGGCTTGCCCGGGCCATCATCGTTGTGGAGCAACTTGGGCAGGCGCTGGATGGTCAGGGTGCCCTTGTTGTCGTCAAAGCGCGAGGCCAGGGTCGTGCCGATGACCTGCTCCGGGGGAATGCCATACACCTCCTCAGCGAACGCCCGCATGAACGCGACTTCGCCGCCCGACACGATGTAGGTCTTGAAGCCATTAGCGCGCAGGTACTCCAGCAACTCCAGCATCGGCTGGAAGACCATCTCGGTGTAGGGCTTCTTGGTTTTGGGGTGAACCGCCGTGGCGAGCCAACGTTGGGCCTGGGCGATAAACGCCTCGGTGCTGACGCCGGAATGAGTCGCTGCGACTATTTTTAGCAACCCGTCCATGCCACTGGCAGCCAATGCCTTCTGATCGCCGTCAAGAACCGCCTTGAACGGTTGCTGGGTTTTCCATTCTGGGTGTTGCGGCGCCAGACGCTTGACTTCATCCAGGGCGAACTGCACCTCGAAATAGATCGGCTGCTCACTCCACAAGGTGCCGTCATTGTCGAACACCGCAATGCGTTCAGCCGTCGGCACATACTCCTTGCTGCCTTCGGTAGTGACGGCACTGACAAACTGCTCGATGGCCTGGCGCGAGGTGCCGTTGTACCAAGACGGCATAGGGTCGGCTGCCTGCACCAGCAGCGGTACCAGTACACATAGACTGATCAGCCAACGCATCTGAAGAAGTAGGGGCATACAACGTCCTTGAGCAGTTCCCTCGTACCTTACTCATGCGAGTCAGGGATTCAATGGCCGCAATCCATGCTGCGGATCGGCGACCTTGCGCTTGCGTAACTCCCGCCGTGATACCGCCAGCGATTGCACCAGATTGGCGGGGGCAGCCTCGGCCGAATCGCTAGGGGCATAACGAATCTTGAGCAAGTCTAGTGAACGATTTACTGCTGTGTCGGACAATTCTTCAGAAAAATCAGACAGGGTGCGCTTGCCGCTACTGCGGCGTACCCAAAGATAGAGCCCACCTAACTGCAGCGGGGAGCCGTTCAACTGTCGGCGCAGCACCTGCCAGGCGTAGTCTGCCGATGCCAGCCAGGTACGACGCCGGTTCTCCCGCCAGCCCCGCAACCACGCTACAGCAGCGCGCCCCCATGGGCGTGCGCAGTACAACAGGCACGCGCCCACCAGCACTATCGCCGACACTAACAGCCAGTGCCCGGCAATGCGCACATGGGCCTGACGGCCAAGGGCGCGCAGGTCCTCATTGATATCAAATGGCGCGCTGTAGCTACCTTTGTCAGCTACAAAGTTCACGGCTTCGACCGTCGCGGTGCGGGCTTCGCTAGTGCTAGCGTCCCACCATTGAACGGTAAAGGCCGGCAGGCTATGCGACCCTTGCTGTTCGATCACATAGGTAACGCTGTCTTCGCGCTTGCCACCGGAAACCCCACCACGGCCATCACTCAAGGCCGCCACCGTGGGGGACTGCAGGTAACGTTTCAGGCCCGTAACCTGAGCGAAGGACGGTGGTGGAATTAACATCGCCTGGGCGCCTTGCGCCTCGATGGTCAACTGCCGAGTGATACTGTCGCCCACCCGCAACGGCTCATGGGAGCGCTGCAGCGTCTGTTCGATAGACACCTCATTGGCCACTAGGCGCGGTTGATTGCCAGCGCCCGCCAGTGCTTTGGCGGCAAACGTCAATGGCTGACTGTTGAGCGTCACCACTCCACTGCCCTGCCCCGGCTGCACCTGGAAGGCCAATGCCGGGATGGTGAACGACTGCGCGGCCTGTGGTGTGATCTGGTAGGTGTAGCGCAAGCCGAAGAAGGTCTTGCCATCGAGCTTCTCATTGAGGTGCTGCGCCTCACCGCTGGGCGGGGTCACTACAGCACCGGGCAACTCCAGCTTGGGCAGAACCGGCGCGGCGGTAAACCAGGTGTCCACCAGTAAATCCACTTCCATGCTCACCGTTGCGCCGACCACGACACCCGTTTGAGGAACCAGGCGGCTTTGCACGCGCACCTCGGCAGCGGCGTTCGCCAGCAATGGCACGCACAGCAGCAAGAGCATCACGATGCGTCTCATGGCGTCTCCCCAATCGCTTGGCGCTCAGCATTCTGGAGGGTGAACTTGCGTTTGAGGAACTGCGCCGGCGATGTCGTCAGGTTGTTCAACCACAGCTGATCCGAGGCGGCTTGCGCGGTACTGACCTGCTTTTGCTGCGCGCCCTGGCTGGGTGTTTGGTCCTCGACCACCTTGTCGGCTTTCTCATCCGGGGTGCCGGCCTGTTGCTGGTCCTCGTAGTCCTTGAGCAAGGCTTGGGCCAGGGCCAGGTTGGCCTTGGCCTGGGGGAAATTTGCCTGCTTTTGCAGTGCCTGCTGGTAAGCCGTAATGGCTTGGGGAAACTTGAACAAGCGCACGTAGATATTGCCCAGGTAAAAGTACGCTGCGGCACTGTCCAGGCGGGCAAGGCTGGCCAGCGCCACAGGGTAGTCCGCCGCGTTATAGGCCGCCACACCTTTCCAGTACCGGTCGCTGAAATGCGCGGCAGCCTGGGGGAAATGGCCCTGCTCAAAGGCCCAGCGCCCTTGCTGGTCAGGGGTGAAGAAAGCATCGGCCAATGCCCCTGCGCGCACCGAGTCGGCAGGCGCACTGAGTGCAGCCACCAACAGCAATCCGACCCAGTTCACCCGCCAACCGCGCCGCAGGCACAACAGCGCAATCAAGGCCAATGGCCAACACAGCCAATAGCCTGCGTCCTTCCAGTGCACCTGTTGCTGATCGCCTTGCACTGCCTGGAAGTGTTGCTGCGCGTGCAGCGTGATCCAGTCCAGGTCGTCATCGTTGAGCGTCAGGCTGCCCAGTGGCGCGTGCGCCGCTTGCGCCAGGTGTTTCAACGCTTGGGTATCGAAGGTCGCTTGCACGGGTTGGCCATCATCCGAAGCCCGCGGGCGTCCCTTGGCATCGAGCAACACGCCGCCGTCGGTATTGCCGACTGCCAGCACCAGCACTTGCAGGTCACTGCCGGACAAGCGCTTGGAAATGTCGTCAAACTGCTCGGGTGCTGCACCATCGGTGACCAACAGCAGGGTGCCAGGCATTTTTTCGGCATCAAGCAGCTTTTTCGCCTGATCGATCACGCCAAGCACGTCCTTGCCGGATTGCTCGATCAGGTCGGTCGACAATGCCTGCAGAAAGGTGTCGAGCAGCGCCGGGTCTTCGGTGGCGGGCAACACCAGGTGCGCGCTGCCGGCGTAAGCAATTAGCGCTGTGCGCGCCCCGCCACGGCGCTGGATCAGGTCATGCAATTTATGTTTGGCCGCCACCAGGCGTGACGGCGGCACGTCTACGGCATCCATCGAGGGCGACAGATCGACCGCCAGGATCAACGGCGCCCGGTTGTCGAGAAAGTCCGGGGTGTCCTGGGTCCAGGTTGGCCCGGCAGCGGCGATGGCGCCCATGCCGAGCAACGCGGCGAGCAGGTGCACCGGACGCACACGTTGCTGGTCATCTGGAATGATCAGCAGCGGTTCCATCAAATGCGGGGCAATCAGCCCCCTTAACTGGTGCTTGAGATCATGACGGCGCCCCCAGCTCCAGGGCAGCCCGATGGCGGGCACAATCAACAACAGCCACAGAGGGCGCAGAAAGTGAAAGGCGCTGAGGTCGATATCCATGTCAACGTCCCGATTGCACGCGCGGCTCTGGAGCCTGCGAAACCCGCCCCCAAAGTGCCGCCAGCGTATGGCTGAGCAGTAACGACAACAACGCGGCCCCCAAGGGCAACCAGAACAGGTCGCGCTTGGGTTGGTGGCTCAACGTTTTGACGTTGTGTGGGGTGATCTGATCCAGCGTCGCATAGACCGCGTGCAGCGCCTGACGATCGTCGGCACGGAAGAAGCGCCCGCCGGTGATCCGGGAGATGTTCTGCAACGCCGCCAGGTCAACTTTGGCATCGCCACTGGCCTGAGGATCCCCGATGCCGATGGTATGCACCACGATCCCGCGCTGACCAGCCAGTTGCGCGGCATGGTCGGGGGTGATGGCGCTGCCAGTGTCATTGCCGTCGGTCAACAGGATCAGCACTTTCTCTTGCTCCTTGGCCTGCTCGAACAACTTGATACTCAGCCCGATGGCATCACCCAATGCGGTATTGGGGCCGGCCATGCCAATGCCGACTTCATTGAGCAGCACACCAAGGCTGGCGTGATCCAGGGTAAATGGCGCCTGGGGATAGGCACCCGTGCCGAAGACAATCAAGCCAATGCGATCATCCTTGCGTTGAGCGATAAAATCGCGCACAACGCCTTTCACCGCCGTCAGCCGATCAGTGTTGTTGCCGTTGGCGTCGGTGTAATCCTGCGTCTGCATGGATTGCGAGATGTCGATGGCCAGCATCATGTCGCGCATCGGCTGCTGGTGCTCGATGGCTTGCTCGACCCACACTGGCCGTGCGCAAGCAGCCAACAGCAGCGCCCAGACCAGCAGGTTGAGCAGCAACTGCCAACGCCCGCTGCCGCCACGGGCACCACCCGGTTGCTGGCCAATGGCGCGGCTCATGGCGGCGAAGAACGGCACCCGCAACGCACTGTGCGCTTCACGATAAGCACCGAGGAAACGGTAGGCCAGCCAGGGCAGCGGCAAGAGCAACAGCACCCAGGGATAGTCAAACTGCCACATGGTGAGCCTCGATCCATTGACGGCTGGTTGCAAACAGCGTATCGATCTCAGCGTGAGGGATGCCCAGCACCTCGCTGTCCGGTGCATAGGCCAAGGTGTACAGGCGAGCAGCAAAATCATCGGCAATGGGCGTTCGCGCATGCTGTACCAAAAACGCTTGCCACTGCCCACCGCTCAGTGACGACACTGCCGGAGCAGCACTCGTCGATAACGCGACCCGCTTGAGCAACACCGGCAGTTCACGCAATACCTGCAAGCGCTGCGAGGGATCCGCGAGCTTGTGCTCAAGGTCCCCCAGACACACTAGCGCTTCACGCCGGTAACGATTGCGTTGCCAGCGTCGCCAGTACCTCACAGCCCAGCAACTGGCCAGGAGCACTACCACCAGCAACAACAGCAGCCAGCCCCAGGTTTGCGGCGCATAGCTGAACGGCGGCGTTGGCAACGGCAGCTCCTGGAGCTGGTCAATACTCGGTAGCGCTGGCGGTGTCATCGGGCCACTCCCGATAACCGACCCAGCTCACGGCGCAGTTGCAGCAGGGGCTCCTCCCCTGTGCTGATCATCATCAGCGGCACCTGACTGCGACGCAGCAACTCGGCCACACTGCGCAAACGCCCGGAAAGAAACTGTTCCAACGGCCGATTGACCTGGCGCCGGGCCACCTCCAGCTCCACCTGCAGTTGCCCTTGCGTTACGGTCAAGCGCCCCTGCTGGGGTACGTCCAGGGCGATCGGGTCATACACCTGCATGGCGATCACATCGTTATGCGCACTGAGCTGGCGCAACAGCTGAAGGGTCTGCGTTGATACACCGGAAAAGTCACTGATGATGCACACCAGGCTATCGTGGCCTGCCTCAGCAATGCAGTTGCGCAGGACTACATCGAGCTGGTTGGCCGATTCAGCGTCGGCAGCGGTGGCCGAGAGTTTTTGATTGCTGCGTATCACCGCCGCGCAGAGTGCCTCAACCCGGGCCCGGCTGCGTAGCGGCCGAATGTGCTTTACCCCTTGATCATCAAAGACCAGGCCTCCCACACGGTCTCCAGCATGGAAAGCGATCCATGCCGATAATGCCGCCAGTTCGGCGGCGACGACCGATTTGAAGCTGCGTTGAGAGCCGAAGAACATGCTCATGCGCTGGTCGACCAACAGCAGCGTCGGACGGTCACGCTCCTCGGTAAAGGTGCGCACAAACGGTTTGCCGTAGCGTAGCGAGGCACGCCAGTCGAGATGGCGCAGGTCGTCACCGGGAATATAACGGCGCAATTCATCGAAGCTCAGGCCCCGGCCCCGCAGGCGCGAAGCATGGTTGCCGGAGAGGATGCTCGCCAAGGGTTGTCGGGCAACGAAGTTCAAGCCGTGTACACGATGTTCCAGCGCCATGAGCTGACTAAGCGAGGCGTAAACCAAGCCATCGGCTGGCGGTGTATCCGAATGCAGGGTAGCCATGGGTTCAGGCCGGGATCGCGACGTGATCCAGCAGCCGGTCAATCACCTGATCCGCCGTGATGCCGTCGGCCACCGCATCGTAGGAAAGCTGCAAACGATGGCGCAGCACGGGGTGGACCACGGCGCGCACATCATCGGGTGAGACAAAATCATTGCCACACAACCAGGCATGCGCCCGTGAGACCCGATCCAGGCTGATCCCGCCGCGTGGGCTGGCGCCAATCTTGATCCAACGCGCCAGGTCTTCGTCGTAGGCGGCCGGGTTGCGCGTTGCGTTGATCAAGTCAATCACATAGTGGTCGATGGCATCGGCGACGTGAATCGCAGCGACCTCCTTGCGCGCGGCGAACACCACGTCTTGAGGCAGGCGCTGCGGCGCTTGAGCTGTGTCACTGCCCTGCTGCTCTTCGCCGCGCACCAGGCGCAAGACCAGGGTTTCATCGGCGACCTTGGGGTAGTCCAGCTGCAGCTTCATCAGGAAGCGGTCCATCTGTGCTTCCGGCAGCGGGTAGGTGCCTTCCTGTTCGATAGGATTCTGGGTGGCCAGGACCATGAACAACCCGGACATCGGGTAGCTTTGTCCGGCCACGGTGATCTGCCGTTCTTCCATGGCTTCGAGCAGAGCGGCCTGGACCTTGGCCGGTGCGCGATTGATCTCGTCAGCGAGAATGACGTTGCCAAACAGCGGCCCCGGCTGGAACTTGATCTGGTTGCCTTCAGCACTCTGCTGCAGGATTTCCCCGCCGGTGATGTCGGACGGCAGCAGATCCGGGGTGAACTGAATACGCCGCATCTTGGCATCCAGGTGGGTGGCCAGCGCCTTGACAGTGCGGGTCTTGGCCAGGCCGGGCAGGCTTTCGAGCAGCACGTGCCCATTGGCCAACAAGCCCAGCATCACATGGCGGATGGTTTCAGCCTGCCCCAGCACCTGTTGCGCAACGCTGGCTTCCAGTGCAGCTACTTGTTCACGTATGGACACTTATTCATTCCCTGACTTGGCCGCAGTGGCTTAAATCCTAGCAGCGGCTGGTGCATACGCAAGAATGCCAGCCACTGCGTTCAAGGCGCGATCAAGGCTTCTGCCAATAGGGCTCGATCGCCTGCAGACGCGGATCATCAGGCGCGACATTGCGCATGTGCTGAACATAGCCGAAGGCATCGCTGCGCTCACCCGCCAGGGCATGCAGGTAGATCAACGAATACAGCAGGTCAGGATCGTCCGGTGCCTGCTGCAAACCGCTGCGCAAGGCGCTGATGGCCTCGTCACGACGGTTCAGGCGCGAAAGCAACAAACCCTGGTTGTAGCGAATGCGGGTGTTGTTCGGCAACGCCACGGCTGCCGTTTCCATCCATTCCAGCGCTTGCTCGGGCTTACCCTGCTCGACTAACAACAACGCCAGCATGTAAGCCAGATTGCCATGATCGGTCACGGGCATCTTTTCCAGGGCCAGCCCCTCGCGCAACATCTTTTCGGCTTCTTCAAGCTGTTGTGCAGCACTGAGCAAGGTCACTAGGTTGACCCGGGCGGGAACAAAATACGGGTCCAGTTTCAAGGCCTGACGATACTCGTCCATTGCTTGGGCATCTCGTCCCTGGCGACTGAGCAGTACCGCCAGATTCAAGCGACCGCCCGGCAGGTCAGCGTTGCCGCGCAAGCGTCGCTCGTAGTCTGCCAACAGCGTTTTGAACGTCTCGCGCGACTCGGCCGGTAACTGCTCAACCGAGACATCGGCCAGTACCCTGACGGTTTCATCGCGCACGGCCAGGGTCGGGTCGTTTAGCAGTGGCAACAGCGGTTGCAAGCGTTGCGCCGCAGGCACGCTGGAAAAACCCGAGACGGCGTAGGCGCGCACCAAGGCACTCGGGTCCTTGAGTGCCCAGCCCAGGCTAATGATCGACTGGCTGCCCAAATCGGCCATTTGCTCGGCGGCAGTGGCGCGCACAATTGCCGGCTTGCCCTGGTCCGCTAACACCGTATTGAGCTCGCTGAAGGCAATGCCCTCGCCGCTGCGTACAGCATGGAAGTTCTCGCCATAGTGCGGTGCACGTCGCCGCTTGCCGAACCAGCCTTCGATCGCTTGCGCCGCCCATTGCGGCGTTTGCCCTTGGTGGCAGGCGGTACAGGCGTCTGGACTGCTGTCCTTGCTGGCCAGGTCCGGGCGTGGAATGCGCAAACTGTGGTCACGTCGGGGATCGACCACCATGTAGGTTTTGCTCGGCATGTGGCAGTTGACGCACTGGCTGCCGGGCGTGCCCACCGGGTGATGATGGTGTGCTTCACTGTCGTAATCCTTGGCCTGCAGGCTAGGAAAACGGGCGACGGGTGGCTGACTGTTGTGGCACTGCAGACACAAGCCGTTGCCTTCGACCTTGACCTTGTTGGTGTGCGGGTTGTGGCAATCGGTGCAGCCCACACCCGCCGCATACATCTTGCTCTGGGTGAACGAACCATATTCATAGACTTCGCCATCGATCTGGCCGTCAGCGTGATAGAGGCCCGTGCGCAAGGTTGCCGGCAGGCTCTGGTCCAACTGCGGATGACCGGGTATCTGACCTACGCCCAGGGTTTGCCGACGACTGTGGCAAAAGGCGCATTGCTCGACCAGACCCTGGCTACCCAGCGCCTTGTAGTCCACGGCAAGCCCGATTTCCGAAGCCGAGGCACCGGCCGTTGCGAGTGACGTTGTCGCTTTTGCCCAATCGACGTGGGCCTGACCCGGGCCGTGGCAACTTTGGCAACCGACGTTCTTTTCCTGCCAGGTAGAAGCAAAACTATCGTCACGGTCGTTGTAGTTTTTCATCAACCGCGTCGAATGGCAGTCGGCACACATGCCGTTCCAGTTCTGATAGCGTCCGGTCCAGTGCAATGGATCGTTGGGGGCAAAGCGTTGACCGGGGTACAACGAAAACCAGCGTTGTCCGCCTTCACTGTTGGCGCGACTGTCCCAGGCAATGGTCAGGGCCTGTAGGCGCCCGCGTGGCAAGGACACCAAGTACTGCTGCAGTGGGTAATGGCCGAAGGTGTAGAGGATCTCAAAATCGGCAGCCTTCCCCGCCTCGCCTTCGGTGTTGACGAAAAAACGCTTCCCCTTGCGAAAGAAACGCGCCTTGACCCCAGCCTCGTCAAAGCGCGCGTCGTTGAAGTTACCCAGCACGTTCTGCGCCGTGGCATCGCGCATGGCCCAGCCGTGATCGGAGTCCTTCCACTGTTTTGCTTGTTCACTATGGCAGCCAAGGCAGGTGGCCGTGGCAACGTAACCTTGACTCGAACTGGCTTGCGCAGCCGCTTGGGCGCTGGATTGGCTATTGGTCCAGACCGGCAACAAGCCGGACAACAGCATCACCCCTGACAGCACCCAATGCCGATAACGAGACAGCAGACTTCCCTTTGGCTTGCATGGCCCCATTCCCTGCTCCACGGTCTGTTTATTTCGCCCTGTTCCGGGCGCTTTTAGCTACGGCGGGTGGTTGCCGCGTGCTTTAGTCTCTGTACGAAAAGCATTAATACTCGGTGATGCTGCGTTGAAAACAGCCTCGGAATGCTCATTTACAACCCGTAAACTCCGCTTCCTCGGCTGTTTTCGCCTTGCCTGGCCTTCGTCTCAAAACTTTTCATACAGAGCCTAGGCTAGTGCATCTTCAGCCGGTGGCTTAAGTTAAATTCCAAAAAGACCTAACATTTATTCCGAATGTGCCAACAGCGTCGCGTGCCCAACGCACCCGCGCGGATCAGGCCTCATCGATCAGCCCCAATTTCGCCGCCTTCGCCACCGCCGCCACCTTATTGTGAACACCCAGTTTGGCCATTGAGTTGCGCAAATGAAAACTCACTGTAGAACACGATAACCCCAGGATCTTCGCCACGTCCTCTGCGTTTTTGCCGTGGGACGTCCACTGCAACACCTCAACTTCACGCGCACTCAGGTGCATCGCGGTTGCCTGCTGGCGTGCGTTGTCTGCTTGGCGGATATGCAGGAAAGTCGCCAGCAACTGGATGTCGCCGGCCTTCTCGTACAACTCAAACGTACACAGGGTCGGTTCAGTCCGTGCAACACTGAAGACACTGAAGACCCCTGCGCTGTGGCTGCCCTGCGACACGCCGCAACGTAAGCCGTGGCTTTGGGCTTCTTGCCAGAGTTCGGGGGTATCCACAAACAATGTATCGGTCCAGCACACCGGCAGTAACGTGCGTCGGCATGCGTTCACACGTGGATCGCATTCGACATAGTTCATCGTGATGTAGCGCTCAACCCACGCCGTCGGACACGTACTTAACAGCACAGGTCGGGTTTCAAGGCTATTCCAGGAGAGAAAACTGCAGAAATCGAAACCCAGCTCCTTTACGCCCTGACAGGCATAATCGAAT